>CATKFO010000054.1 GCA_949747515.1 uncultured Eubacteriales bacterium | reverse complement strand
CCGCCGCAAGCGAACCGTATCGAAATCGTCTGCTTTTAAGTATATTCTTTCTCATTCTAATCACCATTCCGCCGTTTAAACGGCGGCGCATAAAAATTTTCTAGAAATAATCTCCTATAAAAAGCTGCGAGAGCATATGTCGGCGAAATCTTTCCTCACGCCCATCTGCGACGTTCGAAAACGCGGACGGAAAGGAACAGAAAAACGCCGGTTATGGATAGATAGTAAAGCGCTCCCGCCGTATCGAATATACCGTATGTAAAATACGTAAAGCGGCTATATACTGAAATCCAGGAAAGTATCGTTCTGATCCACTGAGCGTCGATAAGTCCGTTGAACATAGAAGCGCAGACAAAAGCCAAAAGAACGAGGACGGTACCGATCGCCGCGGTCATCTGGCTATCCGTAAGAGACGAAATAAAGATCCCCACAGCTGAAAAGCAAAGCCCAACTAAAAGCATGGCTATAAGGCAGCCAAAGGTTTTAGGATAATTTACTGAACCAAGTCTGGCTACCGGAATAAAATAAACGCAGCTTACGAGCGTCGTTCCGGCGAACATAGTATAAGCGGCGAGAAATTTAGCGAAAACCATACCGAAAAGAGAAACGGGAGACGTCATTAAAACCTGCTCCGTTTTCATGCGTCTCTCCTCGGAAAAGCAGCGCATTGTGAGTAAAGGAAGCAGCAGAATATATCCGAAGACCATTAGCTGCGTATATCCCGATACGTCGGTGGTACCGGAGTGAAACGTTGATATAGACAGTACGAATCCGGATATAGCTAAAAACACGGCTGAAAATATGTAACCTATGGGCGTTGTAAAATAGGATCGCATTTCCCTTTTATATATTGCAAACATAATTCCTCCGTTATCTCGCGGCTCTCCGCTGTGAATTTCGTTTTTTTAGGTCAAGATCCGTAATCCGCACGAAAACCTCTTCAAGACTCATTCCAACTGATTCTATTCCGATTAAAGGCCATCCGTTTTCAGCAAGCATATAAAATAAGGACTTCCTTATATCCACGCCTTTTTCAGACGTTATCCGGTAGATATAGCTGTCAGTCTCCCTCTCGCCAGTATACTCGGCAAAACGGACTCCGCTCAATTTTTTAAGAGCCGCAGAAACTTCCCTTTGAGGACCGCAGATTTTTACGTTATATTCTCTCGAGTCGTCGACGGCAAGAGTTATATTTTCAGTTTTTTCATCGGCGATAATTCGTCCTTCGTTGATAATGACCACTCTATCGCAGACGGACTGAACCTCAGAAAGAATATGCGTGGACAAAATAACCGTATGATCGCGGCCAAGATTGCGGATAAGATTGCGGATTTCTATAATCTGCTTTGGATCGAGGCCTACCGTAGGTTCGTCGAATACGATGACAGGAGGCGCTCCGACAAGCGCGGCGGCTATTCCCACGCGCTGTTTATATCCCTTGGACAGATTGGATATAAGTCTGTCCTTCACCTCGGATATTTTCGTTATCTGCATGATCTCTGAAAGATGCTTTTTTTTAGAAAGCTTGCATCGTTTGATATCGTAGATGAATCCGAGATATTCTCCGACCTTCATTTCCTGATACAGCGGCGGCTGCTCAGGTAAAAAGCCGATCAGCTTCTTCGCTTCATCAGGGTGCTCGAACACGTCGATTCCGCCTACCTTTGCAGATCCGGACGTAGCGGACAGATAACCGGTCAGAATATTCATAGTAGTAGATTTTCCTGCTCCGTTTGGGCCGAGAAATCCGACTATTTCTCCTTTATCCACTTTGAAGCTGATACCTTCAAGCGCCGTCTTTCCACCGTACGACTTCATTAAGTTTTCAATTTCAATCATTTTTTAGTAACGCCTTTCTATAGCTTTGTGCTTTTGGCATTTACGTCCGAATAACCTTAAAGGCTCAGCTTTTCTTATAAGCTAATCCTCCGAATATCCGGCATATTTTTTCAGTTACAGTCAGTATATCACATATTTGTTGATATTTTATGAATGAAACGACAGAGAAACTGATTTTTATGTGAAGATCATGCGACGGTCGGCAATATAGCTACCGACGCTCCCATAGCGCCTCTTCTGCCGGAGGTTTTACGATGAGAATGATATTTTTCATATAGACAACACGTACATTCCTCGGACGCGTCTATATTTTCTGAGAGAACGCCGCATTCAAGAAGCAGCTCCCGATTCATGGACGTCAGATCAGCGTATAAATTTCCGGTTCTTTCTTTTATATGCCTTGAAGCAAAATCTGCTCCGCGCATAGCGGATACGGACGTCTTCATATCCTCTCCCACCTCGAAGCAGCATACGCCTATATGCGCTCCTATAGCCGCTTTAACCGCAGCCGGTTCGACTCCGAGCTTTCTCATCTCATTTATGCCTGAAACTACGATTCCAGCGGCGGTTCCCCGCCATCCGGCGTGAATAGCGGCGACGACAGTACCTTTTTTTCCTTCTCCGGTCATTATGACAGGCGTGCAGTCGGCGACCCTTACAAGAAGCATAACTCCAGGGACGTCCGTGACAAATCCGTCGCAGCTCTCAGAAGATGAACGGACTGCGCCTTCGCCCCGTTGGAATTTTCCAACGCGTCTAACTCTATCGGAATGTATCTGAGGCGCGGCGACTATTGAATTCACGTCAAGTTCTCCTCCGGAAACGGCTTGCGCAAAAATATCAAGATTTCTCCTCACAGTATCGTCGTCGTCTTCTCTGCCAAAAGCAAGATTCATCTCTTTTGTGTACTGATGCGAGCTTATTCCGCCATGCTTCGTTGAAAATCCATGACAGATTCCAGTAATATCGAGCAAGTTCGAGCGGCAGAGTATTCCGTCGTTGTAAAACATATTCGCCTCCAAAAGATATAGTTATTTATCTTCGCATATGCAAGGTAAACAGAGAAAGCCGCAAAAGCGGCTTTTCAATATTCCGTAGTTTATTATTTCAGAGTGATCATACCTTCGTCCCACATTTCGGGCTTTTCGTATCCGAGAAGATTAACAACGGTAGCGGCTACCGACGAAAGGCCGAAGGAACCGTCGTCCTCTTTAACATCGTAGGAATCCGTATATTTATTGTCGTATATAATACAAGGAACGCGATTGAGAGTATGACTGGTTTTCGCCTTAAGGGAGCCGTCCCCGTTGCGCTTAAGTTCGCCTGTCTTCTTGTCGACCTCAGCCATTTCGTCGGCGTTTCCATGATCGGCCGTTATAATAGCGACCGCTCCGATCTTGTCGACGACTTTAAGTATACGGCCAAGCTGAAGATCAAGGGCTTCCATGGAGCAAACGGTCGCTTCAAGGCTTCCGGTATGTCCTACCATATCTCCGTTAGGGAAATTAACGCGAACGCACTCGTATTTACCGCTCTCGAGGGCCTCTATCAGACGATCGGTAATTTCGGCGCACTTCATCCACGGACGCTGCTCAAATGGAACGACGTCGGACGGTATCTCTACGTAGGTTTCAAGCTCCTCAGAGAACTTCCCGCTCTTGTTTCCGTTCCAGAAATAGGTCACGTGGCCGTACTTTTGAGTCTCCGAAATAGCGTACTGACTTATTCCGGCGTTAACCAGATATTCTCCCATAGTGTTTGTAATTTCAGGAGGAGAAACAAGGTATTTTGACGGAATATGAAGATCTCCGTCGTACTCAAGCATACCCGCGTAAATAACGTTTGGTACTTTTACTCTGTCAAATTTGTCAAAGTCGCTTCCGCCCTCGAACGCGCGGGAAATTTCAATAGCTCGGTCTCCGCGGAAGTTATAGAATACGACGCTGTCTCCGTCCTCTACGGTTCCGACGGGTTTGCCGTCGCGCGATATAACGAAAGGAGGAAGATCTTGGTCAATTACGCCGGACTCGGCGCGGTATATTTTTATCGCTTCGGCAGCGGACCCGAAAGTTCTTCCTTCTCCTAAAACATGCGTTTTCCATCCGAGTTCTACCATAGCCCAGTTCGCCTCGTATCTGTCCATGGTAATATTCATTCTTCCCCCGCCGGAAGCGATTTTAATATCGCATGTTTCGTCGTTAAGTTCTTTGAGAAATTCCTCGAATGGTTCCACATAGTCCAGAGCCGAAGTCTCGCCAACGTCGCGTCCGTCAAGAAGAATATGGACTCTAATCTTTGACGCGCCGTCCTCCTTCGCGCGTATCAGCATCGCTTTGAGATGATCGATATGGCTGTGAACGTTGCCGTCTGAGAAAAGACCGATAAAGTGAAGCGTTCCTCCGTTGTTCTTTACTCCGCCGATAAGCTCGTTCCATGTTTCCGACGCGAATATCTTTCCGCTCTCTATACTCTGAGAAACGAGCTTAGCTCCCTGCGCGAACACCTGGCCGCTTCCAAGAGCGTTGTGACCAACCTCAGAATTTCCCATATCGTCGTCGCTGGGAAGACCGACCGCCGATCCGTGCGCTTTAAGTTTTATAACCGGATAGTCGCTCATAAGTCTGTCAAGATTCGGGGTTCTCGCAAGAGACACCGCGTTCGCGTCTCCCGCGGGAGCGAGTCCTACTCCGTCCATAACTATCGTAAGTACCGGTCTGATCTTCTTCGCTCCGCAATGAGCTTTAAGTGACGCCATATTTATTTTTCCTTTCATTCGCCTTGTCGTTTATATATTTTTCGCTTCTTTATAGTATATACTATAATTGTGAACAATACTTGAAAACGGATTATATTTGCTTTTATTCCTCAAAATTTTCTTTTATTTCGCGTTTGTATCGTAAAGTCCGATTACTTCAAGCCCCTCCTCTGAGGCGTATTTTACCGTGTACGCCGTTCCCCCTCCGGTCGAACCGTTATAATATGAAACGCATACGGAGCTCATATCCGCCATAGTACGGTTTCTCAAATGCATGCACCCTGACGTATATACGTCCGACGAATACACGACTTTATCGGCGAGCCCCTTTATCTTATGATACAAAGCTATAGCGCTTGTTTCCTTCCATCTCGTAGTTTGATCGCGGCACGGCAAAACAAGAATCAGTTTTATGTCCGGATACCTAAGCTTAGCGTTTATCACACGGCAAGCCGCGAGCGTGTCAAATCCAACTGCTCCTCCGCATACGAAGTTCGCGTACCCTCGCTCGGCAAGATTCATAATACACATATCAAGCCTTCCGACAAGCCTTTGCTTATCAGCCGGAGGTATAGTTCTATGACCGGTAAAAAAGCAGGTCGTTTTCTTTTCGTTCATACGTAACTCCCGATAAAATCTATAAGTCTGAAGAAAAACACGGACAATCCCATGCACACCGGGTACGTAGCTATCCATGTTAATATGAGCTGCGCCGTAGTTTTTCCGTTTCTCTCTCCTCCGGACGCCGCCGAAGCTCCTAAAACTCCGCATGTTTTCATGTAAGTGGAGCTTACGGGGACAGAGGCAATGGACGCCGCCACGGTCGTAATAAACGCGCCTATGTCCGACGCCGTTCCGGCTTCACGATTAAGTCCGCCCGTCAGTTCTCCGCCAAGCTTATCCACAATTTTTTTGCCTCCTGTAAAGCAGCCGAGAGCCATAACGAAGCAGCATACGATCACCTCCGCGGCGCCGAGAGAGGCCGTTCCGGCGGTAATCGCGAGAAGGGATAGAAATTTTTGTCCGTCTTGAATTCCATGAGCCGATGAAGACGCCGCGCACGCAAATTTCTGTATCATATCGGAATTTTTCTTCAACGACAGTTTTCCGCGATCAAATGAATGTTTCAGCGCGCGCATGGCGAGATATCCGGCGAAATATCCGACGACGCACGAGACTCCGCTTCGTAAAACCACCGATGAAAAAGCTCCGATATATTCGACGCCTCCTCCGGTACATATTCCCGCTCCCGCTATAGCCGCCAGCATAGCGTGGCTCTCGCTCGTAGGTATGCCGAACGCCCATGCCGCGGAAGCAAAAGCGACCACGGCCAGCATAGCGGCCGCTACCGCGGTTCCGGCATGCTCTCCGAAATTCGAAAGAGACAGCATCGTATCTGAAACCCCGTGCAAAAAATAGTACGACAGGAGCATACCGATAAAATTAAAAAAAGCGCAGATAAGGGCGGCGCGGCGAAAAGTCAGAGCTCCTCCCGCCACCGCGCCGGTTACGGATCCTGGAGCGTCGGTAGCTCCGTTAACAAATATTCCCGCCAGAATCGCGGCCGGTATCAAAAGTTGCGTAAAGCTTGGCAAGACGCCACATCCTAATCATTAAGCGTTTATGATTCTATTGTATGTGCGTTCAGCCTCCGTAATGACCCGCGCTCTGCATAAAGCGGAGATTCAAAATTTGACAACCCGCAAGAATTTATGATATACTTTTGTTAAGTGAACGTTCGCATGCGGAATAAGACGTATGTCCAAGATATTCCGCGATTATGAGCGCATAGAAGAAAGGAAGCAAAATATGTCCGTATATATCGATACTGGAGACGGGACTCGCGATAGCATGATCAAGGCTCTGCTATCACGGTATCATCTCGCAAATAACTTAAACGCGGTAATCTGCGGAATAAATTTGCACGAGTCGTTAAAGAACGGTTATATTATTAACGAGGAAAACTTGCCGTACCCTTCCTCCGCGTATAACGCGTTTATATTTATATGCTGCGAAAGCTTTTCTGAAACAAACGTTTCCGTATCTATGAAGGAAGAAGATGAAGACATTATCTCAGAAGCGGAAAAACTTTTCTCAAAAAAGTATGAGAAGCCAGTTTTCTTTCTCAAAGAACCGTTTACTTTTCAAGAGTTTTTTTCCATTATAGAAAATTTAACGAACAGCGCTCCGGCCGATATCGCTGAGTCTCGTTCGACGTACGATTGGAAAACAAAAACGATAACAAAAGGAGATAAGTCGGCGTCTCTTACTTCAAGAGAAGCAGAACTGTTCGAATTTCTTCTTGAAAAAAACGGAAAAGAAGTATCAAGAGATACTATTTACAACAAATTATGGCAAGGCGATAAACAAACCAACGTCGCCGACGTATATATAAGCTATCTCAGAAAGAAGCTAAACCACGTTCTTGGGGCCGGTTCACTGATATCTATTAGAGGAAAAGGATATATGCTCAAATTTAAGTAAGAATACTATTTAATCATATATAAAGTTGAAACCCCGCCGTATAGCGCTGCTAAATTATCAATAGGAGTCAAGCCGCAAAATCGCCATTATTTTTCACGCTCGCATAACTATAAAATTCTTTTAATCTCATCAATCTTTTATATAAACGAAAAGACGGCGCCGCGAAATATGCGTATGCCGTCCTTTATCATTCATTTACTTTTACGAAGCATATTGATGATTTCTGAAATATCGTCGTCGTCTATATTAGATTCGGCAACGCTTGGTTTAACTTCCTCTGCCGGCTGCTCGGCAGGCTGAACGGGAGCTTCCTGTTGTGGAATCATACGACGTCCAAACGCAGGAACAGCGGCGTTAGACTCCACGTCTTTTCCCTTGCCCATAACTAACTTCTCATTTTTATTATCGAAACCCGTCGCAATAATCGTAATTTTCATCTTGTCTTCCAGCTCGGGGTCAAACGCGACGCCCCAAATAACCGTAGCGTCTTCGTGAGCCTGATCCGCAATCATGGACGACGCGGTGTCGATATCGGTAAGCTCAATATCCGGAGAAGCGGTTATACTTACGAGAATGCCCATCGAACCGGAGATGGTCGTTTCAAGAAGAGGACTTGAAATAGCGTTTTTAGCCGCCGTTTCAGCCTTGTCCTTGCCTTCGCCCTCGCCGACGCCCATATGAGCGTATCCGGCGTTCTTCATTACGGTAGTAACGTCCGCAAAGTCAAGATTCAGATACTGAGGCACGTTTATAAGTTCCGTAATGCTCTGAACTCCGTGTCTGAGAACGTCGTCGGCAACTTCAAAAGCGTTTCTAAGAGTTATTTTCTCTCCGATCTGCTTCAACTTTTCATTCGGAATAATAATAAGTGAATCGACGTACTGGCTGAGGTTGGATATGCCCCGCTCCGCCTGTTCCATTCTCTTCTTACCTTCAAAAGCAAAGGGTTTCGTTACGATGCCCACCGTAAGTATACCCATTTCCTGAGCCACTCGGGCGACGACAGGAGCCGCGCCGGTACCCGTTCCGCCGCCCATACCGGCGGGTACAAACACCATTTCAGCGCCGACGAGAGCGCTTCTGATTTCCTCAAGATTTTCTTCCGCCGCTTTTTCTCCAACGTCCGGGTTGGAACCCGCGCCGTGTCCTTTAGTTATTTTTTCACCGATCGGCACCTTAATCGTAGCGCTTGAATGAAGCAGAGTTTGGTTATCTGTATTTATGGAGATAAAATCTACTCCGCGAACGTTTGTAACTATCATTCTGTTGATGGCGTTGTTACCGCCGCCGCCTACGCCGATAACCTTTATGTTCACTTTGCTCTGGTAATTATCGTCGAGTTCAAATGGCATCTTTCTGCCTCCTTAGATCGAGTTTTTATTTCCTGTTTTTTATTTTTCAAGGCCGTACTAATTATATAATATACTATTCCAGAAGAATTTTCAAGTGTTTTTCAAAATATTTTAGACAAAAACTCAAGCTCGCCCGTTTTTTTCGAGAAAAACGGATTTATCAAGCATATTATTATGTCAAAAACCGCAGTTTTACATTTGCATAAGCTTAGTCGCGTTTTTTCGACATACGAAGAAAATATATTAATCAAGATCAAGCTTGTTATCTATCATAACGCTTGTCTTTCCAGCCGTTTTAAGATCGATTCTCGCCTTATCCTCTCCCGAAAACATATCGTCTTCCAAAACCTTAGCGGCAGTTTTCAGCTTAAGCGCAATATTGTCCGTACTTCCTAAAGACAGAAGGTATTTGCCGTCGCAAACAATGTCGACGTCGTATTGATCGCGAGCGTCTATTGAATTTATTCGTCCGGCCAGCTCGCTGTCGGAAACAGCTGAAAGAATACTGCGTGAATCCTTGTCCGATTTTGAGTCGAAAAACGAGAGAGTTCTTCCGCTGACAGCTTCTTTAACGTCAGGCAGCGTTATCCTGATAAGATTAAGATTATCCGCGTTATCTTCGTCCGAAGACTTGCCAAGCGTCCGAAGGCTTTCTGAAAGCAAAACGTCTTCTCCGTATATTTCCGCTATATACGCCGGCGTTTCTTCTTTAACCGATATGGTCACCTTATCCGGAATATTTCTAGACAGATCAACTTCAGATATATACGGACAAGCAAAAGTAATTCGGCTTTTTACAACGCTAGATCGGAAGGAATATAAATTAACTCCGTCGCTGAGTCCCGAAGCTGAAACTATCTCTTCCGCTCCATATCTTTGCGACCCTTCAATGCTTATGCCTCCAACGATAAACAGCAACTTGTAGACAAGGAAAATAAGAGCTATAAAAATAAGCGAGCACAGCGCGAATAGTCTAAATCCTTTTCGTTTCGCTACCGTTCTTCTTCTTTCGGCAGCCTCAAGACGGCTCTCGCCAAATTTCTTTTTTCCTATTGAATTCGCTCCCCTGGAAGAAGCATATCGTATTTCGCTTGCCCCAGAAGATCTCCTGCTCCAAACGCCTGAAGAACGATCTGTATAATTCGAGCCGTCTATACGGCGCCTCGGAATTTGACCGTTATATACGTTTCTTCTTCTAACCGCCGAACCGTCGGAACGACGTTTTTTCCATACTGTAGTTGACGGAGCAAAAAAATCTTTTTTATTCGAATAAATTTGATTCACCTATGGATCCTCCTCTCCGCCGATTGACGCGGCTTAAATTTTTGATCTGCCCGAATATTTTTTAACAAGCTTTTTCAAATCGCTGTATATAAGTCTGTTCGTATCCTTTACCGCAAAAGAGCGAATATTCTCGCATATTGCCTCGCGACGCGCCTCGTCAGTCATAAGACCGCGTACTACGTCGGTCAGTTTATCAGGATTTTCAGTAAGTTCTCTTTCTTCAACTATTTCGCATGCTCCCGAGTCGGCGAGAGCCTTAGCGTTTTTATATTGATGATTTTCCGCTACGTACGGAGACGGAACAAAAATCGGACACTTTCCGGCCATGGCAAGTTCGGACACGGTCATAGCTCCGGCTCGGCAAATAATTACGTCGGCCGCCGCCATTTTTACAGACATATCGTATATGTATTCGCACAGCGATAAATTTTCGAACTTATCAAGCCCGTATTTATTGAATAAGTCCAGGGTTTTATCGTATCCCGCCGCTCCAGCCGCGTGAACATGATACGTATCCGGGTGTTTGGAAGTATAGTCGCGCATAAGTCTTACCGCCGCCTCGTTAACCTTTTCCGCTCCGAGAGAACCGCCGTAAGAAAGTATCATATTTCTATATTTACCGTCTAAACCTAATTTTTTCCGAGCGTCTTCTCTTGAAACGCTTTCGAAACCGGACGGAAGGGGATTGCCCACGCGCATGAGCTTTTCTTTGCAGTGAAGAGTTGCTTCGGTCGCCTCAAAGTTAAGATAAACGCGGTCTACCTTATCCTGAAGTGCTCTGACCGCGACTCCGGCGATAGAATTTGATTCGTGGAGCGCGGACGGTATTCCCAAGGAGGACGCGGCCTTTATTACGGGCCACGACACATATCCGCCGGTTCCTATAACTATATCCGGGCGAAACTCACGGATAAGTTTTTTCGCTTTAACGGGAGACGAGAGAGCCAGGTAAAACGCTTTAAGATTAGACGGCGACATCGATCGCTTTATGCCTCTGACGTTTATATGATAAAGCTTATATCCGGCGGCGGGAACCAGTTTATTTTCTATGCCTCTGTCGGTGCCTACGAAAATTATCTCCGAATCCGGCTCGTTCCGCCTTATTACAGAAGCTATAGCCAGACCCGGATTTACGTGTCCTCCGGTTCCTCCGCCGGTTATTATTGCTCTCATTATACATTTCGCCTTTCATCAATACCGAATTTTTATCTTCGCGCTCAAATGAATTTAAAGAAAACCGCCCCGTCGATCGAATACGACTCGCGCTTCATATATGACTTCGCCGCCGTATGGACGGCGACATCGCTCGCTCAAACATACAAAGATTTAACGCGCGGATTTTTTTCTGTAAAACTGCCGAGAAACCGACAGTATAATTCCCATTTCAGCCATTAACATTATAAGCGACGAACCTCCGTACGAGAAAAATGGCAGAGAGATACCCGTATTCATTATAATATCGCATACAACCATCATATTGAGCATCGCCTGCAATCCAACCTGAGTGACAATACCGAACACAATCAACATTGAAAATGTGTCCGGAGCGCGCATAGCGATAACATATCCGCGCCATACGAACGCTATAAATAACGCGATAAGGAAAAAAGCGCCTATAAAGCCGAGCTCTTCGCACCATATCGTAAAAATAAAATCGTTATGTGCCATGGATACGTAGCTGAATTTCTGCTGACTGGCCGAAAACCCTTTTCCAAAGAGCCCGCCGGATCCAATGGCAAGCACCCCCTGATTTGTCTGCCATCCCTCGTTCAGCACGTCGACATTTTCAGATGTAAAAGTAGTAATGCGTTTAAGAGCATACGGGTTCATCAGAATAAACGCTCCTCCCGCAAGGCCTCCTGCAATGACAGTCGTAAGTATCGTATATAGCTTATTGCATCCT
The DNA here is from genome assembly GCA_949747515.1 of uncultured Eubacteriales bacterium. Taxonomy (GTDB): domain Bacteria; phylum Bacillota; class Clostridia; order Oscillospirales; family CAG-272; genus RUG11130. The sequence continues at coordinate 40,957 of CATKFO010000054.1, read as the reverse complement.
CCGACAAGCATTACGGATATACCGACTATGCCGATAATAGCGGTTCCCGAAAGATGTTTTTCAAGAAGAACGAGCAGACACGCCACTCCCAATGGTATCATGGGATAGAGCACGTTATATTTATACGTTTGTACAAAGCCGTTTTCTTCCCTCATCTTTTTCTGATATCTGTCGATATACCACGCGAGCAGAAGAACAAGAGAAACCTTCATTATTTCCGAGGGCTGTATTGAAAACCCGCCTATGTATATCCATCTTTTAGCCTCGCCCTCGGACGTGCCTATTACGAGCACGGCCAGAAGAAGAACGATAGACGTTCCGTACGCTGCGAACGCTCCCCACTTCCTATATACTCCGTACGGGATACGTGAAACAATAGCCATAAGTATTCCGCCGATGGCCATATACATAAGGTGACGTTTTAGGTAGTGAAGGCTGTCGGCTCCTTTTGTTTCTATTAGAGCAGTAGGATAACTGGCGCTGTAGACCATAATCGCGCCGAACGCTAGGAGCATAATAATTATCGCAAGCATTATGCGGTCTACTCCGCCGCGCACGCGCTCTACCTCTCCCTGCCATTCGAATTCCTTCCTTGCGGAAACGAGCTCGCGCCTCTCCTTCCGTCCCGTCGTCATTTCGCGCCCGGTACGGGGATAATCGCTTCTCTTTCTTCTTCCAGATCCGACGGAAGTATCATCGGGACGCCTTGCCGCGCGCGGACGTGCGTATACGTAGTTTTTTTTCTCCAAACTTTTGCCTCCCGATCTTGCATAAAGATTTTTTATATACTATCGCAAACTTGACTTCTCTCCGCGTTAATTTTACTTTACTCCAAGCAGAGCCAAAGCGCAGAACGCTACCGTCGCCGCCGTAAAAACAAGAACAATCTTGTTCTCGGACCAGCCGCACTTCTCAAAATGATGGTGTATGGGCGCCATTTTAAATAATCTCTTTCCATGAGTCAGCTTAAAATAAACGACCTGAAGAATAACCGATAACGTCTCCATAACGTATACAAATCCGCATACAAGTATGATAAGAGGATTCTTCATCATGAAAGCTCCTCCGACAACGAGGCCGCCGAAAAAAATCGAGCCCGTGTCTCCCATAAACACCTTTGCGGGATGTATGTTATATACGAGAAATCCAGCCGCGGAGCCTATAATTACGGCTCCAAGCAGAATGATCGGACCGTCGGCGATACCGGTTATAAATCCCGATACGGCGAAAAACGCGCCTACGGCAAGAGTAACTCCGGAAGAAAGTCCGTCTATCCCGTCCGTAAGATTAACGCTGTTCATCATTCCTGTAATTAGAATCATGGAAATAATATAATACCACACTCCAAGGTCAAAGCCTGCGTCCAAATATGGAATATAAAGCTCTGTGTTTCCTCCGTTAACTACTCCCATGCCCCAAAGATAGAGAGCGGCGGCGACAAGCTGCAATAAAAATTTCTGCGGAGCCGTAAGTCCTTCGTTTCGGCGGTTACGAAGCTTAGCGGCGTCGTCGATACACCCGATAAAGCCGCCGAATACTCCAAGCATAAGAGTCATCATAAAAGGAATCGTGCTTTCCATTCCGTCGGTATTCCAGAGATATACGCCGCCGAGTATTCCTACTATTACCGACGCGGTAATAAAGGCGAGTCCTCCCATCGTAGGAGTCCCCTCTTTACTTTTATGCCATCGCGGACCTATTTCAAGTATTTTCTGTCCCATTTTGCGGCTTTTGAGCGCGGGAATCAGTTTTTTGGAGATAACGACTGTAATCCCAAAAGTAAGAATCAGCGCGGTAATAAACATTAGCTTATAATTCATATTTCGGCCATGCCTTTCTTTGAATTCGTGGTAATTTCGGCATAGCCGAAGCGCGGCGACCATAACCGACGGGCAAAATTTTCATGAGCCCGTATAAATACGTTATGCTTCCTTATCCTTTAAACCTGTTTCAGATATACGGAGCACGACGCATATTGTTTTCAGCTACCGGTAATTTTTCCGGCCCGTTTACCTTTTCCACGTTTTAAACACTCGATAACGGCTTCCGCATGAACGGCTCTGCTAGCCTTTACAAGAAGAATGTCTCCTTCTCCGGCGACGTTTTGTATCATATCGGCCATAACCTGAGGATCTCTCGTATCGAGACACACAAATACGTTTTCCGCTCGAATGCCTTTTTTTATAGCCGCTTCAGCAATTACGTCGCTTTGAAGTCCATAGCAGAACAGCTTAGCAACCTTCATCTGCGCCGCGTACTGTCCGAGCTGATCGTGCATAAGACGAGAATAATCCCCGAGTTCCAGCATATCTCCGAGCAAAGCGAGCGGTCTAAGAGAACGTTTCGACGCGATTGAAACGAGCACGTCTATCGCTGCTTTCATAGACTCGGGACTTGCGTTATAGCAATCGTCGATCACCGTAATATTTCCAACGTCGTATATGCTCTGCCTCATCTCCGTTCCGGAAAAGCTCATGAGACCGCGTCTTATAAATTCGTCGCTCATACCAAGCAAGGCTCCCACGGAATACGCGGCGAGGGCGTTGTATACGTTATGCTTTCCCAGAACTGGAATTTCAATATTGGTAACGGCTTTTTTATTATATATCATATCGAAAACAATGCCGTCGACGCCGGATCTTATATTAAGAGCTCTAAAATCGCCGTTTCTATTATATACGCTCATTAGTCTGACTCTGTCGCCGAGCAGATCGGCTTTCTCAAATAAAAGAGGCTCGTCGGCGTTTATTAGAAGAACTCCATCGTCGCTCAGGCCTTCGCATATTTCAAGCTTTGCACGGCAGATATTTTCACGCGATCCGAGAGTCGCAAGATGCGACGTTCCAATATTCGTAATCAAAGCAATATCCGGTTTTACAATCTTTGAAAGGTATTCAATCTCGCCTAAAGCGCTCATACCCATTTCTATTACGGATACTTCGTCGTTTGGAGCCAAATCAAACAGAGCCATAGGAAGTCCCAGCTCGTTGTTGTGATTTCCCTCCGTTTTGTGCGTTTTGTACTTTACGGACGCGACCGCGGCGATAAACTCCTTAGTGGTGGTTTTACCAACGCTGCCCGTTACCGCGACAAATTTAGCGGAAGACAAGTTTCTGTACCACGCGGCCAGTTTGCCGATAGCGGCTATGACGTCCTCTACTATGACGGCGCAGAAAACTTCCCCGCTATCCTTCACAGAATCGGGAACGCTCTCCGTCATCGCGCAAACGGCTCCGCGCATAACGGCGTCGGGAATAAAATCCGCTCCGTCCACCCGGGAACCCTTAATGGCGAAAAACATCGTTCCAGCGTCAGACTCAGACGAGGAAGTCGATACCGAAAGAATTTCGCAGTCTTCCGAAGCTCCGCCGTACAACTCAAGCTTGCCGCCAACGATCCCGGCAACAGCTGCAGGCGTCAGGGTTCTAATTTTCAGTAACGTACTCATTTTAACCGTGCCTTTCTTTTTACCTCTGTTTTTATTCTAAAAAGCGCTTTTTCAGCGCGTCGGTTACAATTTTTCTTTCGTCAAACGGACGCTTTCCGCATTCGTTTATTTCATAAACCTCATGTCCTTTGCCCGCGAGAACCACGATTTCGTTCTCCACTGCGTTTTCTATAGCGTATCTAATCGCGCTCTCCCTATCGTTTATAACCGCATGGGGCTTTTCTCTATCTACGCCGCGCGCGATCTCTTCGGTAATATCTCTAACGTCTTCGCTTCGAGAATTGTCTCCGGTAACGATCACAAAATCGGCTAGTCTGGAAGCGACTGCTCCCATCTTACGTCGTTTGGAACGGTCCCGATCTCCACCGCAGCCGAAAAGCACGGTAAGCTTTTGCTCCGGGGATCTGAGAGCGCGCAGCGTTTCAAGAAGCGTTTCAAGCGCCGCGGGCGTATGGGCATAATCTATTATCACCGTAAAGGGTACTTCAAATTCAAAATTCAACTTTTCAAGCCTGCCTCGCACTCCTTTTATCGACGCCAAAGCGTTTCGCACGCATTCGGCGGGAATTCCCGCGCATAACGCGGCGGTAGCGGCAAGCAATGTGTTGCATACTGTAAATTTTCCGGGAATGGGACAATTTAGATTAAATACGGCGCGTCTGGAAAAGTAAATGTATTCTATTCCGCGCACGCCGTTCATCTTAACTCGAAGGGCAGTCGCGTCCGCAGAGATGGAGCCGTCGTCCGCCGAACAGGTAATCGCGTTTGATTTTTCAGACGTATGTGCCAGACGCCGCATGTAGCTGTCGTCCGAATTTATTACGGAATACTTCGAAAGCTCCGCAAGCCTTGCCTTAGCTTGAAAATAATTTTCCATGTTTCCATGAAAATCAAGATGCTCTTCGCTAAGATTGGTAAAAACGGCGACGTCTATTGAAACCGGATCAATTTTTCTGAGGGCAAGAGCGTGAGAAGACGCCTCGAAAATTAAGGCTTCGGCTCCGGCTTCTTTCATCTTGCCGATAACGCCGTAAAAGTACTCCGGATCCGGCGTGGTCATAGCTCCGTCCGCTCCCACGACGGACGAGCCGCCGCAAAGATCGTAAGATATATCTCCGCATGACGTTTCAACAGTAGATATCAGTCCCGTCTTTTTCCCGGAGGCTTCAAATATATCTCTCAGCATAAACGCCACGGACGTTTTTCCGTTAGTGCCAGTCACAGCTATCACCGTCATGTCCGCCGTCGGATCGCCGTAAAAATTATTATATATAATCGCTTCGGCAAGCCGGGTATCGGGAGTTAAGACAAATTTAACTCCCTCGGGTATTTTATCTGTCCTTTCCGCTACGACGACCGACGCGCCTCTATCGACTGCTTCGTCGATAAATTGATGACCGTCTCGGTTCCGACCGCTTATGCATATGAACATTCCTCCTATGTCAGCTTTTCTGGAATCAGAAGCGACAGTTTCTATATCCGCGTCAAGTTCCGCGTTTGTTCCGATAATTTCTACGCCGTTCAGTAATGATCGAAGTTTCATAAAAATCTCCTTAATTAAAGTGATCTTTTTACTTCGTTCATTTTATCCTTCCGTATTTTTATATCGAATTAATATTTCAGCTTTTAATCCGTCATATCCAAATGTCTTAGTTCAATCTCGACTACGGTACCCTCCTCGACAGCTTCTCCCGCCTGAGGATTTTGAGTTATAACAGTAGCGGAGGTTCCATTGGCCGCTCCAGTGATATGAACGTTAAGGCCTGCGTTGACTATCATGCTGTTCGCAACGTCGGCGCTGGAGCCGATAAGGTTAGGAACGGTCGTCATACGGTGTTCTCCCGAGTCTCCGCAATATACGATAACCTTTCCGTTTTCAGCGTTAACCGCGCTTCCGGCCTCAGGGAACTGAGCGGTAACCGTATCTCCGTCTCCAACAACGTCGGCTGTAAGTCCGGATTGTCTGATGGAATCTCGCGCTTCCGCCTGAGTCATTCCCACATATTCCGATACAATAACGTCGCTGTTCGCCAGATCGTCCTCCGTATACTTCTTTTCTACGCCCAAGTACGGGAGAATCGTTCCCATAAGCCTTGATATATACGGAGCTGCTACGACGCTTCCGTATACGGCTCCGTTCATCGGCTCGTCGACTATAATTATAGCCGCTACCTGCGGATCGTCTGCGGGAGCATATGCAACTGTGGAACCTACTCTATAAGGTCTTTCTCCATTCTCGTCGTATTTGTCTCTTTTCTCTGACGTTCCCGTTTTCGCCGCTACTTTATATCCCTTTACGTAGGCGTTTTTCGCGCCTCCGTCTCCGGACACTCCCTCTTCAAGCACTTCGGATATAGACTCGCAAACCTCGGTACTGACTACCTGTCGCTTTATATCCGTTTCGTACGTTTGAACTACGTTGCCCTCGGAATCGACGACGTCCTTGAGCAGATGCGGAGTTACGGCGTATCCGCCGTTGGCGACCGTGGAAACCGCGGTTATCTGCTGCAGAGGAGTAGTCTTAAACGTTTGTCCGAATGAATACACGGCTAGAGAAACGTTGTTAAAATTATCAAAGCTGCTGTAGATTCCCTTGGCCTCCGCCGGAAGATCGATTCCCGTACGAGAAGTATATCCGAAAGCCTCAAAATATCTGTAAAATTTCTCCTGTCCTACAAGAGCCGCAACCTGCATCAAGGCCGGGTTGCATGATTGCTGTAGCCCTCTGCGATACGGCAGCAACCCGTGACCATTATGATTGTGACATTTTATAGGGCTGGAGTATCCTTCCACCTTATGCGAGCCGCCGCAGTAAAACGGAGTATCGAAAGTAATAACTTTTTCTTCAAGAGCCATCGCCGTAGTAATAATCTTAAACGTTGATCCAGGCTCGTAAAGCTCCGTTATGGCCTTATTTTTCCAAAGCGCGTACAGCAGCTCTCCTTTTTTTTCATTTATCTTCTTATTATATTCGTTTTCTTGTTCCTCATTGCTCATATCGTACGACGACGCGATTTTTTCTTTGTACTTCTCTAGCATTGTCTGCGATTCATCATCAAGAACGCGAGGATTGTTCAAGTCAAAGGAAGGATACGTAGCCATAGCGAGAATTCCGCCAGTTTCTACGTCCATAACCACTCCCGTAACTCGGTTTCCGGCCGCAGAATCGTAGTACGTAGCCTTAAGCTGATTTTCAAGCGCTTCCTGTATGGTTATATCGATAGTGGTTCGTATGGTCATTCCGTCCTCGGCGTCTATAAACGCCTCGTAACCAAACGGCATATCGTTATTTTTAGCGTCCTGCGCCAATATGTATCGTCCCGCGGTTCCTTTCAACAGATCGTTGTACTGAGCTTCAAGACCGTAAACTCCGTCGCCGTCCTTATTAGTAAAGCCTATTACCTGCGCCGCGAGATCGGAATTGGGATAATACCTCTTTGACGACGCTCTATCGTATATCTGATCGCTGAGATCGTACTCGGCCACAAATTTTTCGATTATTTCATTAGTTTCTTCTTCTACGTCGCTCTGAATCTCCTCATACATTCTATTGACCTTAGCCGTTTTTTCCATGATTTTGGAATAATCTACTCCAAGAACATGGCTTAAAAAGCATGCGATCAATTCGTCCGCTCTCGTTCCATTGTAGGAGGCGGTCCCATCCTCCGAAGTCCAAGAATATTTCACGTCGTTATCAGGATTTGAGTCGGAATTGTTTCTTTCGATTTCCTGATTCAGTTTGTCTATATCGCTGGGAGATATTATAACTTTATATACGGTTTTTTCATCAGCTAAAACCGTGACTCCGTCGCTACATAATATTTTTCCGCGTGAAGGCGCAACCTTTGTCTCAGATGTAATCTGATTTAATACTTCAGACTGATAATACTCGTAATCGACTATTTGATATTTTGCAAGCCTTAATAATATGAATAACGCTGCGGCTGCAAAAAAAGCAAGCGCGACTAATATCCGATGATACGTCTTACGATCTATTCTCATTTTTCTCTTTTCAACCATACCGCGGGCTCATCCTTTTTACAATTTCGCTGTTTATCTTGAGTTCTATTTCTCGTTAAAACAATATCTCCACAATAATTGTATTATAAAAATCCTCCCGGTATTCAACAAAATCAGAGCGCACCTGCGAAAAGTGCGCAACGATCAATTATTTTCATTATCAGTTATACGCGCGCGTCATTTAATATAGTCCATAATATCTCCGAATATAGCGCTGAAAGCCGACAGAGCCGACCCGGCGGCTTTGTCATCCGAGCTCTTATCATTATTTTCAAGAACGACCTTATCTTCAGCCGCAAGAGATATGTACTTTTTGTCAAGAGAGCTTTCACGCACCATCATTAGCTCTTTAGTCGCTTTTTGTTCAATAACGCTAATATCGTTTTTCAATGTCAAATCATGTGAAAGCTGCTCTTTTTCAGCGTCCAGCGCATCTATTTTGCTTTGAATTTCCGAACGTTCAGCCGTCGTCTCGGATATTTGAGAAAAGCTGAACACCACCGCCATAATCATTACGGTGGCGGCGGCCACCATCGCCACGAACGATAAAGGGAGTTTATCTCGAATCACCTTGATTTCTCTGCGTTTGAGTTCGCGGTCACGCGCTATTCGCTCGTTTTTCTCGCGTATCTTCGCAGACCGTCGCGCTCTTTTTCGTTCCTCTTTTACCTGTTTTTCGTATCGTTTTATTTCTTCAAGCCGTCTTGCATATGCGGCGCGTCGTTCATGCTCGCGACGCTCTAATTCGCGATAATTATATTCTCGGCTCATAGACGCGCGGGGAGTATGTTTAGCGTATGAATAATTTCCTCTATTTTGCGCGCCATTACGCACGCCGGAAAAATTTGTTTTTGCGCCTCGGCTTGGTCTTGCTTGTCCGTACGTCATATAAGCGATCCTTTCATAGTTTTAATAATTTATCAAGGGAATCTGTCTTTTCGGTAAACTAAAGTTTTCTGACGGCCCTTAACTTCGCGCTCCTCGCCCGAGGGTTTGCAGCTATTTCTTCGTCGGACGGAATATATGGTTTTTTGGAAATTATCTCCACATCGGGCGTTTTTCCGCACACGCAAACCGGAAATTCCGGCGGACATACGCAGCCTTTAGCCATAGAAGCGAATGTTTGCTTAACTATTCTATCCTCAAGGGAATGAAACGTTATAACGGCGGCTACGCCTCCGCGCTTCAGTCTGCTTATAGCTTCCTCCAAAGACGGGCGTATTTCGTCAAGCTCCCGGTTTACTTCAATTCTGATAGCCTGAAACGTCCTTTTCGCAGGATGCTGATTTTCCCGACGTCTTGCGGGCGCCGGAATAGCTTCGGAAATTATTCGGGCAAGCTCGGCTGTTGATTTTATCGGAGCCTCGCCGCGAGCCTTTAAAATAGAAGAAGCGATGCGCGTGGCGAATTTTTCCTCGCCGTATTCGAAAAAAATTCGCTTAAGATCTGCCTCGTCGTATGTATTTACAATGTCGGCCGCGGTCGTCTGCGAGCTTCTGTCCATTCTCATGTCAAGCGGAGCGTCCGCCATATATGAAAAGCCTCTATCTGCTTCGTCAAGCTGATAAGATGAAACTCCGAGATCCCACATTACTCCGTCGATTTCTTTAATTCCGATTGAATCGAGAGCTTGTCCTATTTCGGAAAAAGGAGTTTTTATAACAGTCGATATATCTGAAAATTCACGTAATCTCGCGGAACACGCTTTGATAGCGTCGTCGTCTCTGTCAAGACTAATCAGCTTCGAGTCTTTCGGCAGTCGTTTAGCAATTTCAAACGAGTGTCCGCCTCCGCCAGCCGTACAATCGACAAATACGCCGCCGCGCTCGGGTTCAAGAACGTCCATACACTCTGAAACCATAATTGATTTATGTATAAAATTCATTTTCCCGCAATCCTATCCTTTATTTCGCAGCGCGCCGACTTATATATTTTATGATAATAATAAAGACGTATAAATTACCAATACTTTTTGCCGAACCGCAAGTTTCCGATATATTGATTTCACTATGCATATCGGTTTACATTCCAAGCATCTTAAGCATTTCTTCATAGTTTTCTGGTTCAGCTTCCGCGTTAAGCTCGTTCCAGCGGTCTTCAGACCATATTTCAGCATACTTTCCGCAGCCCACCGTCACGACGTTTTTCTTAATATCGGCGTATTCAATCATTTTTACCGGGAGAAGTATTCTCCCCTGTGAATCCGGCTGAACTTCAATAGCATTCGCATAAAGAAAACGTGAAAGCGTTCGAGCTTCCGATTTTGGAATATCGTTAAGCTTAGAAACGTATCGCCCCCATTCTTCCTGCGAATACATACAAAGGCAGCCTCCCGAATCCTTTATTATAGTTATAGTTTCTCCCAGCTGTTCCTTTAGCTTTGAAGGAATGATCAGTCTGTTCTTTGAATCAATAGAATGAGGGTATGTACCCATCAGCATGACCAAACCACTCCCTTTCGCTCCAAACAGCTACACTTTACTCCACTTTTACTTATATTATAATACACTCGTATTGAAATAGCAAGAGGCGAGCACAAATATTTTTAGCTTTTTTTCGCATTTTAGATCATTTTTCTCCTTTTCCCGTTTCAAACGACGGCGATAAGCGTCAATTCTTTCCATTTATTCCTTATAATTTATTTACATCTATTTCCTGACATATAAATATGAATAAATCAAAGGAATAAAATACAAAAAATGATTGTTATATATGATGTTATATATTGATAATATTATTTATTTTTTGTCGATTTTCACATTTTATTTTACTTGCGTATCAGACATGTAACTTTTCAGTATAAATATAAAAATACCGTTTGAAACTAACTTATCCAAACGGTATTTCAGATATAAAACTATCCCTCATAACTTTCGTCAAGCTTTGGAATAAAAATAAATTCAGAGGGATCAACGCTCTTTCCGGCTGATACGAGCTCGAAGTGGAGATGCGGCTCCTCTTCGCATTCCGCAAGCGCCGTGTCTCCTACGGAAGCGATAACGTCTCCTGCCAACACCTTACTGCCAACCTTAATACCTTCCGAAAGTTCGTCTGAAAGATTTCTGTAAACAGATTCAACTCCGCCTTCGTGAGCTATTCGTACGCTCATTCCCATCATCGGATCGCGTCCCATAGACACCACTTCCCCGTCGGCGCACGCGCGAACTTTAGCCGAAGCTTCTGTTACGATATCGACGCCGTTATGAGTGCGGTAATCGTTCATGGTAAGAGAATACACGGGCACTGATACGCTGTATCCCATGGATATGCTTCCGTCAGCCGGAGGAACAAAGCTAATGTCGTCGATTGTAAGAGACACAGCCTGAGTCGGTTCTTTTTCCGCAGACGTTTTTTGAGTTTCAGTATCCTTCGCAGGCTTATTATCCTTTTCTGTTTCAGTCGGTATCTCCTCTTTTTCAGAAGTTTGCTTAACGCGGTCTCCTTCGTGGAAAGCTCCGTCGTTTGGCTCAACCTTAGCCTTATTCGACGCGCTTGCTATTGCGATAAGCACGCTTGCAGTTACCAAAAGCGCGATTAGGCATATATATATCACGCGGTTTTGCTTTTTTTTGTTAGTCATGACTTTTTCCTTTCGTATTATAAATGTTTTCCGCTAAAACTATTTTTGCCCCTATAAAAATATTTATACGCCTGGCAGAAAAAAACGCGTCGTTTATAAAAAAACTGCGGAGAAAAACTCCGCAGCAACATTTTGATTTTTTTCGCTTTATTTAAATATTTCGTTTTTTAAAGCCGCGTCAAACTCTGGAAAACGTCTCTTTACAGCAATAGGCACGCCTTTCTCGTCGATAAAGCAGTGAGAGGATTTTCCCTCAAAAACGACCGCCCCGGTTTGAGAGTTCGTCATAATATAACCGAAAGTAAGCCGAGCGCCCGTATAAGCTTCAGCTTTGGTCTCAATAACGAGCTCGTCGTCAAACGTTGTAGTATGTTTATATTGCGCGCTCAACGACACGACCGGAGAGGTAACCCCGCTCTCTTCAAGCCGTTTCATACCGTAACCGATTTTATTAAGGAAATCCATCCTGGCCTCTTCCATCCATCTTATATAATTAGAATGGTGAGTAATTCCCATTTTATCCGTTTCGTAATATTTCACCTTACGAAAATATTTTTCCATAATTATCGGTTCTCCTATCAAAATATAATTTCGTTCGTCAGTTCTGCCAGCGTGTTTTCTCCCCAACTGTAATTAGTCAGATAACTGCCCTTAAAAAGCTGAGAGCGTTCGCAATTTCCGGAAAGATAATCATAAAGATCGCAGTTCACCTTATCGGCGACTATTCTCCGCTTACCGTCGACAGATTCAACAATATCCGGTATTCCGTATTCCTCAAGAATGTTTTTAAGTCTGAGCGCAACCTTGCGGTATCTTGCAAGCGTAACAGCGTTCACTGGTTCCTCCTCCCAAAGAAAGCTTATAGCCTCGTCGGAAGTTACATATCCGCCACGTCTGTCTACAAGAAGAGCTAGCAGTTCCTTAGACTTTTTATTTCTAAAGGCAATAGGTTTTCCGTTAACAAACACGTCGAAATATCCGAAAGTTCGAATCGTCACATTACTTTCGGGAGTCTTATCCGAATCAGATTCTCCGTCGACGTTATAGAGCATTATATAAAACGGAGCGGAGCCGGCGGAAGATCTTGCGGAGCATATCGCCTTAATTCGCCTCTCTCGACGAGCCGACAGATCAAAGTATGAAAATTCAGATTTTCCCGAGTCGATCAATTCATTAAATTTCTCCATAGAAATCCCCCCCCGAGCAATCAGCTGCTTAAGCGGTACGCCTATGTTCATTATAGAGTTCCATTCTTCGCGGTTAAATCCAAAAAACTCGCAAACATTGTCGCTGGAGTATAGAGGTTTCACCAACTCTCCATTTATCTCAAAAGCCGCTATTCCCTCTGAAAAATGAGACGCCAGTCCGCGAATATTTTCTTTTAGAGAGACATTTTCTTTCTTCAACAGCTTAGCTTCGTCTGCTCCAGGTACTTTACGACAGCAATACAAGTAAACGTTCTCGTCAGCTTTTATCATAATACCTGCGTATGATTTTACAGCTCCGTCGGTCGACGACGCGCTGTACCTGATTGGCGTGAAATCGGAGTTAAACGAAGACGTCCTATTTTTATATATTGAATAAAAATAATTTCGAACATTCTCTTTGTCCTCAGTCGCGACCATATTCTCTATCGCGTTTTCAACGATAGATTTAAGATTCATCGGAACCTCCTCAAATCGACCGAAAATCGATGAATCGGAACCTCCTATGTATTTTACCGTATCGTTCGCGAAATCGCATTCAAAGATTCCATCGTATACTTCCTCGAGCGCTTTTATATACCGCGTCGCCTCCCGGTCATTTTTAGTCCGCCGGCATTCAGTGACGTCGATGAAAGCAAGCGAAATTTCCTCGACTTCTTCACAGTCGCAGCGATTAATAATCCAGCACAGCAAACACGACCGCGTTCCGTCGTACCGCGCCGCGATTATCTCAACCGGCGAAGACTCGTCTGCGCATTCCAAAAAATTCGAAAAGTTTTTTCTTTCCTCGGGAGATATTATTAAATAAATATTTTCCCGATACATATCGGCAAATCCGGACGAGTCTTTGTTTTCTTGCGGAATTCTAAGTATCCTCGCCATACCGTCGCTTATATATGTGATCTTAGAAGCTCTGAAAGAACGGGAAAAACAAAGATTTATACGTCCGTAAGGTATGGCCCCTCGCTCCAAATTTTCTCGATATAATTCAGTTATATCCGATAATACCGAGTCGCCAGCAAGTTCTCCGTCTTCAAGTCGCAATAGCGTCGAAGTATCGTTTACAAATATTTCCGATCCATTTTTTTTAATAATACGGTATCGGCAGCTGAAGGTCTCGCCCTCGGCTCCGCTTTTTAATTTAGAAAGAAAGTTAAGATAACATTCTCTATCGGAAGGATGAACTATACTATAATAACCTTCTTTTTCGTCTAAAAGCTCTTCTTTTGAAAAACCGGTCAAAGCGCAAAGATTACGGCTTGCATAGCCGAGACGAATATTGTCGTCCAATATATACCGATGAAATCCGCTAACGCTGATATCTAGTATTTTCTCTACGTTTCCGATCATTTTTATTCCTCTCCATATTTTTTGAACGCTATTATTATCTTTTGATTCAATCGGCGATTTTGCCAAAAAACTTCGGTTAAATGGAATCCATAAAATACCAAGAAATAATTATTATAACTTTTATTATATCATAAAAAACTCTTTCCGTCAATTTTACTCTATAAATAAAAACGCCCCTTTCAGTCTTCGTGCAGCGCTTTTTCACAAAGGCCTGAAAGGGTGCGATTATAAGTAAAGATAATCTTAGAAACTATTATTTGAGGTTATAAGATTCAGACGTTAAGTAATGAGAGGAGTGAATACAATAAATCAGCCTTTTTCGCGAAGTACCTTTTTCCGAATTTTACCGCTTATGGTTTTTGGCATTTCATCAACAAATTCAATTATGCGTATCCATTTATATTCGGCGAGCTTTTTATTGCAGAAATCTTTTACTTCCAGTTCAAGCTCTGCCGAGGCCTTGTATCCGCTTCCGAGCACGACTACGGCTTTAATCGCCTGTCCTCTCAGCTTATCCGGAACCCCGATAACGCTGCACTCGACCACAGCTGGATGCTCCATGAGAATGTTTTCAATTTCATACGGTCCTACTCTGAATCCTCCGGTTTTGATTATATCGTCAAATCGCCCGTGAAACCAATATTGACCGTTCTCATCCATATACGCCGCGTCTCCCGTATGATAAACGCCTCCGCGCCATACGTACTCGTACTGCTCGTCGTTATCGAGATATCCGCAGAAAATGCCCGATTGTTTTCCACTTTCAGGAGGAATAACGACAATCTCTCCCACTTCTCCGACGGAAACACGTTCGCCGTATTTATTATGCAATTCGATATTATAAAAAGGAGATACGGTTCCCATAGATCCCTCCACTGGAGTCGTTCCCTTAAAGTTTCCCAAAAGAAGGGTCGTTTCAGTTTGACCGTAGCCCTCGCAAAGAGGCAGCCCGGTTTTCTCCGTAAACTTACGGAACACCTCCGGCGCAAGCATTTCGCCCGCGGTAGAGGCATGCTTCAGGGAAGGAGTTTCAGGAATACCCTTGCGAACGAGATACCGATAAACGGTAGGAGGAGCGCAGAACGACGTAACCCCGTATTTGTTTATAACGTTTATAAGCTGACGGGGATCAAAATTATCAAAATCATAGACCATAACCGCGCTGCCGACAAGCCACTGTCCGTATATTTTTCCCCACGACGCTTTCGCCCAGCCTGTTTCAGCAACGGTAAAATGAAGGCCGCCTTCTTCCGCCTGATGCCAGTATTTTGCCGTGACTATATGAGCCAGCGGATAAGTATGATCATGGATAACTCCCTTAGGGTATCCGGTCGTTCCTGAAGTAAAATACAGCATCATCGGATCGGATGAGAGCGTATCCAACCGTGTAAAGTCGTCGGATTCGCTCTTCATAGACTCCGTTAAGTTTTCAAACCCGTCTGCTTCCGTCTGTACGCACCAAAGCTTACACGAACAGTCGCTCTCTTTAAGCGCGGCCTTTATTTTTTCAGGGACTTCGTCCTGCGTCGTACAGACGATAGCTTTCATGCGCGCCGCGTTTATACGATAAACAAAGTCGCTCACGGTCAGCATATGAGTCGCGGGGATCATGACCGCGCCAAGCTTGTGAAGAGCGACCGCCGCAAACCAGTATTCGTAATGGCGTTTAAGAACCAGCATAACTCTGTCGCCTTTGCCGATCCCGGCTTTTTTGAAGACGTTAGCCATTTTGTTGCTGTTTTTCTTAATATCGCTAAATGAAAATTCGTATTCCTCGTCCTCAGTATTACACCACACAAGCGCGGTCTTATTCGGCTCGATTTCAGCCTCGGCGTCGACCACATCATATCCAAAATTAAAATTTTCGGGATATTCGAGGTCAAGTCTTACGAGATTCCCGTTCTCATCGAAAATCTCACGACAATATTTCTGATATACGCTCACGTTTATGACCTTGCCTTTTCTACGGAATTTATATTTTTTCGTCGCCGAAACGCATGACAACCTATTATAATATTTATATACTTTTAATGCCCGACATAACGTCTAATTTTACTCAAGAGCCGCTTTGGCGTCCGCGCCTATACGCCTGAATCTATCGTATCTTTTTCCAATCAGATCTGGATCCGACGAGAGAGCCTCGACCTCGTCCGCCAAAAGCAGTTTTATACGTTCGTAAAATTCCTTTTTTCCTATGTCGGTCTCCGAAATTATGCGCTCGATCACTCCGAGATTCTTAGCGTCCTCAGCCGACAATTTTAAACTTGCCGCCGCCTCCGCGGCCTTTGTGGAATCTTTCCAAAGAATACTTGCGCATCCCTCGGGAGAAATTACCGAGTATACGGAATTCTGAAGCATCCACACCCGATCGGCAACGGCCAACGCGAGCGCTCCTCCGCTTCCTCCTTCGCCGATAAGAATAGAAATTATCGGCACGCACAGCGTCGTCATTTCCATAAGGTTTTCTGCAATCGCCTGGCCCTGTCCTCTTTCTTCGGCTTCTATCCCGCAGTATGCTCCCGACGTATCTATAAAGCATATTATCGGTCTTCCGAATTTTTCAGCCTGCTTCATAAGACGCAAAGCTTTTCGATATCCCTCGGGATGAGGGGCGCCAAAATTTCTATAATTTCTCTCTTTCGCGGTATGACCTTTTTCAATGGCAATAACCGTAGCCGGAGATCCGTTTAAGGAGGCTATACCTCCGACGATCGCATGGTCGTCGGCATATCTGCGATCCCCGTGCATCTCAATAAAGTTTTTGAAAATGTTATTTATATAATCAAGTCCGGTAGGACGACTGCTGTCCCGGGCAAGCTTCACTTTATCGTACGCTGAGTTACTCATGCTTTGCCTCCGTTATTGTTATGCATTTTAAGAATATCCGACAGCAGCTTTTTCTGACCTGATCTGGGAGCTATTCCGTCGATAAATCCATGTTCGAGCATAGATTCGGCCTTTTGAAATTCCTTTGGAAGGGATTTTCTCGTAGTCTGAACTATTACCCTCGCTCCTGCGAAACCTACGGTCGCTCCTGGCTCCGCCAAAATTATATCGGCTTCCATAGCGAAGCTTGCCGTAACACCTCCGGTGGTAGGATCGGTGAGCACCGCTATATAAAGTAGTCCCGCGTCGCTGTGTCTTTTTACTGCGGCGCTGGTTTTAGCCATTTGCATAAGGGACAAAAGCCCCTCCTGCATCCGCGCTCCGCCGGAGACGGTAAATCCAACTACCGGCATATGATTCTTAGTGGCATATTCGAAAATAGAAGTTATTTTTTCACCTACCGCGCTTCCCATACTGCCCATCATAAAAGAAGATTCCATAACGAAAACGCAGCAATTCTGCTTTCCAATTCTTGCGGTTCCGCACACGACCGCCTCTTCTTCGCCGCTTACGTTTCTAACGGTCGTAAGCTTATCCTTGTATCCGGGAAAATTTAACGGATTTCCCGATTTAATGTCGGAAAACAATTCGCGAAAGCTGTCTCTATCCGTTATCATTGAAATGCGCTGCCTTGATTTCATACGAAAATGATATCCGCAGGCGCACGTCAGTTTGTTTGCCCAAAGACGGCTTAAAGGAATATCTTTATGGCAGTTAGGACATTTTTTTTCGGGTTCCCCTTCGTCCTGTTGAATGGGGGCGGAACTGCGTCCGCCTTCTTCAAGCTGATTTTTCGGTTTTAAAAAATTGATCAAAGCCATATGATCGCCTTTCCTTGAATGTGAAAGTCTCCGTCGCCATAGCGGCAGAATCATAATTTGAGGCGCTGTCCCGAACGCTGCCCATGCTGACTTGCAACGAGCTCCGCCGAGTCCCTTTTCAACCCGATTCTTTAAGCCGTCGAAAAGGGACCTTGAACTTTAAAAGCCGCGGAAGAGCAGGATAATATAATCCGCGTGTTTTTTAGTCCGGCAGCTCGCTCCTGCCAGAGGACAGAAGGCAGGAGACGGTCGGCAGGGCTCGGGACAGAGTCTCAAAATGATATTGCCGCCGCCGCTTATCTGTTTCCCATAAACGTTAGGTCATAATTGCCGGAAGTAAATCTCTCGTCCTCGACAATACAAAGCTGTTCTTCAATGTTTGTATTTATCCCGCCGATAACCAACTCGCAAAGCGCCGCTCGAAGCTTTCTAAGGGCTTCCTCTCGGGTTTTGGCCTGAACGATCAGCTTTCCAAGAAGAGGATCGTAATATGGAGAAACTTCGGAGCCCATTATTAGACAGGTGTCGAATCTAACGAACGGTCCGCCGGGAACGTGAAGCATTTCGAGCTTTCCGCAGTTCTGAGCGTTTATGCGGCATTCGATAGCCGACCCGCTCAGCGGAACGTCGTTCTGTGTAAAGCTAAGCGGTATTCCCGCCGCAATGCGAATCTGCCACTTAACCAGATCAAATCCAGTCAGCATTTCCGTAACGCAATGCTCAACCTGAAGTCGAACGTTCATTTCCATAAACCAAAAGTTCCCGTCCGCGTCAAGTAGAAATTCAAGCGTTCCGGCTCCTACGTACCCGATTTTCTTAACCGCCTCGACGGCGAGAGATATTATTCTTTCACGCTGTTCTTCGCTTACCGCCGGAGAAGGAGTTTCCTCTATCAGCTTTTGATTTCTGCGCTGAAGAGAGCAGTCCCTGTCGCCGAGACAAACTGCGTTTCCAAATTCGTCAGCCAATATCTGAAGCTCAACATGACGAGCCGGGTAAATATATTTTTCAAGATAAACCGAGCCGTCGCCAAAAGAACTTTGAGCCTCTCCCACGGCCTGATAGTAAGCGTTGTCAAGTTCTTCCTCCGAGCGGATAAGACGTATTCCCCGTCCTCCTCCGCCGGCGCATGCCTTAAGCATAACTGGATAACCTATGCTCGACGCGCATTTTTTCGCTTCGTCTGCAGATGAAACGGCTTTGGTCCCGGGAATAACATCGAGTCCGGTATCTTTTATAAGCTCTTTAAGCAGAGCTTTGTCTCCGAGACGTTCCATACTTTCGGGTTGCGGCCCTATGAAAACAATTCCGTTTTTTCTGCATAGACGCGCAAAGCGAGCGTTCTCAGACAAAAATCCGTATCCAGGATGAATAGCCTGAGCTCCGGCCATTATCGCCGCGCTGATTATCTGGTTCTGATTAAGATAGCTCTCGGACGCCTCGGGGCCTCCGATGCAGTAGCTTTGATCGGCAAGAGCTACATGAAGAGCGTCTTTATCCGCTTCAGAGTACACCGCGACCGTAGCGACTCCCATTTCCTTGCATGCTCTGATAATACGTACGGCGATCTCGCCGCGGTTAGCAATAAGTATTTTTGAAAACATACCTCATTCTCCGGTTATGCAGAAAGAAAATTCAGCCGAAACGCAAAGCTTGTCGCCTACGGAAATAGTCCCGTCGGCAAAGTAAAACGGACTCTTTTCCCTTTTAAGCCTGCACTGAGCCGTTACGGTGTCTCCAGGTTTTACCGGAGCCCGGAATTTAACGTTGTTCAGCCCGGTATATACGGGCAGTTTTCCGTCGTTCATTTTGTCCCGCATCAGCACGCACGCGGACTGCGCCAATATTTCGCAGAGTATAACGCCGGGAACTATTGGATTGCCGGGAAAATGACCTTTTAAGAAAAACTCGTCTCCGCGAACAGTATAGCGAGCCGTCGCGACGCCGTCAATGTTTTCCGCCTCGTCAAGCAGCAGCATATCGTCCCTGTGAGGAAGTATCGTCATTATTTCTTCTCTGTTCATAAAAGCCTCCGTTCGGCCGCGTTTCCACGGCGCAGATAAGTTCGTGATTTTTGCATACTACGCAACGACGCGCTTATGCGCGCAGTCGAAAAAAATCGTTTACGTTATTTTTTGATACGGAAAAGCTCCGTTCCGAATTCCACGACCTGACCGTTTGCCGCGCATATTTCGGAAATTACGCCGTCTTCCTCGGCAAAAATTTCGTTCATTAGCTTCATTGCTTCAACAATGCAAAGAGTTTGACCTTTTTTCACTCTGTCTCCAACAGCCACGTACGGAGCC
Organism: uncultured Eubacteriales bacterium; assembly: GCA_949747515.1. GTDB lineage: Bacteria > Bacillota > Clostridia > Oscillospirales > CAG-272 > RUG11130. The sequence goes on along the minus strand of CATKFO010000054.1, from coordinate 21,341 downwards.
GCGTTTTCAGTGGGAGACGAATAGAACACTCCGACGATAGGAGAACGAACGCTGATATAATCGGTCGCCGGTTCCAACGTCTGCGGGGCGACGGTCTGATGTGAAGGAACGATCACTGTTTCCGAAGGCCGGCCGGCCATTTCAAGGCGAACGGTTTTATTGTCGTCGGTAATCTCAAGTCCCGTTAATCCAAGCTCGCGCATCAGCTCAGCGTATTTTCTGATATCAGATTCTTTCACGGTCGTTTATACCTTTCTTCTTTATTATAGAGAAGCGTCTCGAATGGGTTTCGAACGCCCCGTGGGCTTTATTTGATCGATAGCCTTGCGGTCTTAAATTTTTCTGAAAGCAAGGCAAGCGTTGTGTCCGCCGAATCCAAGCGAATTTGAAAGAGCCAGAGTAACGTCGGCCTCGACGGCCTTGTTGGGAACGCAGTTCAAGTCGCACGCGTCGTCCTGCTCCATAAGATTTATCGTAGGGGGGATTATTCCGTCTCTAAGCGAAAGAATGCACGCCATAGCTTCGATAGCTCCCGCGGCGCCCAGCATATGGCCCGTCATAGATTTTGTAGAACTTACAAACGCCCTTCTCGCCGCATTCTCGCCGAGAGCTTTCTTAATCGCCGCGGTCTCGATAGCGTCGTTCATGGGAGTACCCGTTCCGTGAGCGTTTATATAAACTACGTCTTTCTCTGCGTATCCCGCTTCTTTCATGGCGTCCGTCATAGCTCTCGCGCCGCCGCGAGCTTCCGGATGAGGCGCCGTGATGTGATGCGCGTCGCAGGTAGAACCGTAACCGCATACTTCGCCGTAAATTTTTGCACCGCGAGATTTTGCATGCTCGTACTCTTCCAGTATAAGAACAACCGCTCCCTCGCCGATTACAAAACCTCCCCTACGCTTGTCGAACGGAAGAGAAGCGGCGTCCGGATCATCGGAAGTTGAAAGAGCCTGCATATTTACGAATCCCGCCACTGCCGACGCGCTTACGGCCGCTTCAGCTCCGCCGGAAATAACGGCGTCAGCATACCCGTGACGAATCATACGCGCGGCCTCTCCTATGGCGTTGGAGCCGGACGCGCAAGCTGTTACGGCCGGCATCGCCGAACCGCGGCAGTCGTAGCGTATAGCCACCATTCCCGCGGCCATGTTGGATATCATCATCGGAATAAACAGAGGAGATACTCTACGCGGTCCTCTTTCAATAAGCTTAGAGTGTTCGTTTTCGAACGTTATAATTCCTCCGATACCTGTTCCAAGGTACACGGAAAACCTTTCGGGTTCTACGTTTCCGACGATACCGCTGTCTTCCGTCGCCTGCTGGGCCGCGGCCACCGCAAGCTGCGCGTAACGGTCGCTGCGGAGTATTTCGTTTCTTTCCATATACTCTGAAGGATCAAAATTTTTGACCTCTGCGCCAAGCTTCGCCTTATAGTTCGAGGTATCGAAAAGCGTAATAGGCGCGACGCCGTTCTTTCCCGTTTTGAGCCCTTCCCAAGTATCGCGAACGTTGTTTCCGACGGGAGTAACAGCTCCCATGCCAGTAACAACGACTCTTCTGTTTTCACTCATATAAGTCTCCGTTCCGCCGCCGAATAACGCGGCTCAATTTGTAACTGTGGCGCCCTTTTTAGCGCCGTTCTCCACAAAAAGTCGCCCGATCTTGCTCCAAATTATAAGCGTGCGAAAATTAAATAATCACATAGCGATGCCGCCGTCGACACGAAGCACTTCTCCTGTGACGTATCCTGCGGAAGCTAAGTACGCGACGGCTTCCGCTATATCTTCCGGTTTTCCCATCTCCCCGAGCGGAATCATGGAAAGAAGCGGATTATCAGTCTGAGCTTCCGTCATGTCGGTTTTAATAAATCCCGGTGCCACCGCGTTGCAGCGTATTCCCCGCGGAGCAAGTTCCTTTGCAACCGATTTTGTAAGTCCGATAAGTCCGGCTTTCGACGCAGCGTAATTGCTCTGTCCGGCGTTTCCCATTATACCGGCTACCGAGGTTATATTAATAATACATCCTTCTTTGGCTCGAAGAAAGACTCCGGTCATATGACGTATCATATTAAACGCGCCTTTTAGGTTAGTGTTGAGCGTCGCGTCGAAATCTTCTTCTTTCATCATTGCGACGAGCCCGTCTCTTGTAATTCCGGCGTTGTTTACGAGGATTTGTGCTGAGCCGAAGTCTGATTTTATTTTCGCGACGGTCTCCTTAACGACGTCGAATTTAGATACGTCGCATTGATATGGAATAGCCTTCACTCCGTATTCTTCGGCGCACTTGCCGCAAACCTTTTCAGCGGCCTGCGCGTTGCCTCCGTATACGACCGCTATGTTAACGCCTTCGGACGCGAACTTATAGGCGATCGCTTCGCCTATGCCGCGCGATCCGCCCGTTACTACGGCGGTCTTTCCTTTAAGATTCAGCACGGCCGCACCTCCGAGAATATCTCGTTTATATCTGACACGGAATACGTTCCGACGTTTCCGTCGATTTTCTTTATCATATTTGTAAGTGTTTTTCCAGGTCCGATCTCTATGAAAGTATCGATTCCGGATTCTATCATATTTCGTACGAGCTTCTCCCACAGAACGGGATTGCATATCTGTTCTGACAAAAGCTTTAACGCGTCGTCTCCGTAAGGCTCCGACGTCATATCGGAATAAATCGTCGTATCCCCCTTCGCAATGGACGCGCGCGCAAGCTCCGCGGCAAAATCCTCGGACGCGCGCTTCATAAACGGAGAATGGAACGCTCCTTTAACCTTAAGCGGTATGGCTCTGCCTCCGGCTTTCTTAACCGCCGCGGAAAATTCCGACATTTGAGACGAAAGTCCCGAAACGCTGATTTGTCCCGGACAGTTAAAGTTAACCGGATATACGTCTGTATACGCGTCGCAAAGCTCTTTTACTACTTCAGCATCAAGCTTTACCACGGCGGCCATAGACGTATCGAATTTTTCCGCCTCTCTCTGCATAAGCTCTCCTCTTTTACAAACGAGGCTAAACGCGGTTTCAATGTCGAATAGTCCCGCTGAAGCCGCGGCCGATATTTCTCCAAGAGAAAAACCCGCCACTGCCGACGGAATAATCCCTTCGCGGCGAAAAACTGCGGCCGCAGCCGTTTCCATCGCAAAAAGACACGGCTGCGTATTTTTCGTTTCCTTGAGCTCTTCTTCCGTCCCTTCAAAGCATTGAGAGGAAGTCCCGGGACGAATAGCGTCGCACGTAAGAAAAACTTTCTTAGCCGCGTCGTATGATTCGTAAAGATCCTTACCCATTCCGGGATACTGATCTCCCTGACCGGAAAAAACAAACGCTATTTTACCCATAAGCTCGCGCTCCTTAAAATTGGCTCCGCCTCTTCCATTACCTCTTTAATTATATCCGCCGCGGGCTGCTCTTTTTTCACAATCGCGGCGATTTGCCCCGCAAGAAAGCATCCTTTTTCTCCGTCGCCTTCTTTAGCCGCAAGACGGAGAGCTCCCGTACCGAGAGCCTCCAGTTCTTCATCCGGCATTCCGCCGTATTCCGCCTTAGAGTAATCTCTCGAAAATTGAGTTCGGAGACTGCGGACCGGATGACCAAGTCTTTTTCCCGTCACTGCAGTGCATAGATCGGTGGCTTTCAAAATCTTTTCTTTATACGCAGGATGAACGTTGCACTCGAACGCGCTCAAGAAACGAGTTCCCATCTGTATACCGCGAGCTCCGAGTACGAACGCCGCCGCCGCGCCCCGGCCGTCGGCAATTCCCCCCGCGGCTATAACGGGCAGCGATGTGGCGTCGCATATCTGAGGAACAAGCACTATAGTGGTAAGCTCTCCCACATGACCTCCGCTCTCTCCTCCCTCGGCGATAAGCGCGTCCGCTCCTAAGCGCGTCATTAGTTTCGCCATTGCGACAGAAGCGACTACAGGAATAACCTTAATCCCGCTGGATTTCCACTCTTTTATGTATTTCGACGGATTTCCAGCTCCGGTAGTAACGACTTCGACTTTTTCTTCTATAACGATTTTCGCCACGTCGTCCGCATAAGGACTCAGCAGCATGATGTTAACTCCGATAGGTTTTGAAGTAAGGGACTTTGCGATCCTGACCTGCTCCTTCACATAATCGCCGGGAGCGTTTCCCGCGGCAATTATGCCGAGACCGCCGCCATTTGAAACGGCAGCGGCCAATTCGCCGTCGGCGATCCAAGCCATTCCTCCCTGAAACACCGGATACTCGATACCCAGCATATCACAAATTTCTGACTTGATCATATTTTTAACCCTGCTTGCTCTGAATGAATTTATCAAGGTCGCCTATGGTTTCAACCTTCTGATCCAACTCGATCTCAATGCCGATTTCGTCTTCAAGACTCATCAGCAGTTCTACGGTATCAAGCGAATCGATACCAAGATCGGAGAACTTGCTCTCCGGCTTAACGGCAGAAACGTCGCATCCTGTGCGTTCAGCAACAATTTTAGCAATAGAGTCAAAGTACATAATGATATGCCCCCATATAAATTATTTTTCAAGCGTTCGTCGCCGCTTAAGTATATTATACGCGCGGCAAGTTCCCATATTATTCCTCGCGAGTTCCATTTGCGTTCCAAATTTAATTTTTTTAATCTAACATAGTTATCCTATAGCAACTAAATGGAGCGTACGGGAATTTAAAGTAAGCGTACCGCTCAATTATGACGTTGTAATAATAAAAACGCCAGACTTCATAAAAAAAGCTATTGAAAGCGGACTACTCATTTGCGCCAATCTCTTGCGAAGCGAACAAAATTAGCTCTTTATCATTTCTTACCGAATGTATTAAGAGTTTGCTTTCTTCAATGAATTGTAGTTTTTGCTTGAATATTAAATACTCGAAACGATTTCTTTGAAATTGACAAACGGATCGCCTCATGTTATAATATTTTCATATAATTCAGAAGTTGCGGACTATTTAAAAAACGTAATTTCAGAATGGAGGCGAGCGCATACGAACCGTTTTAAATTAGTAGCCCCGTACAAACCCACTGGAGATCAGCCGGAGGCTATTGCAAAGCTGACGGATGGGCTTAATAAAGGAATGAAAGGACAGACGCTTTTAGGCGTCACAGGCTCTGGAAAAACATTCACTATGGCAAACGTCATCGCAAATGTAAACAGGCCCGCCATTGTTCTCGCTCATAACAAGACGCTTGCAGCGCAGCTTTGTTCCGAGTTTCGAGAGTTTTTTCCCGAAAACGCCGTGGAATACTTTGTCTCCTAAAATGGGATGGATTGAAATTCGGACATATATCGTCCAAATTTCGGCGTTTTATCTGGAAAAAACGGTCAAATATGGACTGATTGGACAAAAGTGATTCGTTTGGACTATATGGACGAGTGGCCAAATTCGTCACCAATTAAATATGTTGCTAGTTTGGAACTAAACTGATATTAACGGGAATGTGTGTCATGCTTTGTTCACGCGCATTAATGTGACGATTAATAATTGTTCAAAGTGTATTACGCGCAAAAAAACTGAGGAACTCGATATGAATGAACCAAAATATAATTATGATGAGCTTCGTAATGTGGTTACGACTTTTCGCGAAGCAATTGTTATAGCTTGCAAAAATAGAGATTTTGATAGAAAAGACAGAATGAGTAATTTTCCCGGAGGTTGTTGCGATGATGCCTGCGATCTTTTGTCCTACTATCTCTACGATGAGTTTGGGATTCGTACTAGGCAGGGGAATGGCTTATATGATGACGGTGTATTTGAAAACAGGACAAACCACGCATGGCTTGTAATGGATGATGGTACCGTAATAGATATTACAGGAACACAATTTAGGTTTTGTGCCGGATTTACAGAAGAAGTGTACATAGGGCAGGAAAACGCTTTCTATAAAGGCTTACAGCGAAAGACTGTGTTTGAAAATTACGATATCAGGCAATCAGAACGTTTATGGAACGACTATTTGATCATAAGAGGATGTCTTTGAAAATTTTTCTGTTTGGTACTTGCCAAATTCAAATGTATGTACTATACTCCCTGCGAAATCAGAAACTGACGTATTGAATGACATATAATTCTGACTTTCGAATACTACGAAAGGAGAACAAATATGCCTAATACAGATCGTGTAAAATGTAAGATGTACTCTGTAAAAGAAGTGCAGGAAATGTTGGGACTTCCTAAAACTACAACGTATACGTTTATTAAACGAGTGTATGAAGAACAACATCCATTTGCAGTTGTGAAGGTTGGACGGTTCTATATGATACCCAAGACTTCCTTTAGCCTATGGCTCGAAGAATTTGAAGACGAATAACTATAAAATGAGGGACAAGGCCTAAAAGCCATGTCCCTCAAATCATTATGCAACAGTAAATATATGTTTAACATAGAATCTGTGTCAAAATCGATGTAAGTTTGTGTGGAAGTTGATGTAAACTAAGTTGAACTTTTGAGCTACTGCTGTATGTGGTTATTTAAATTGTAGGTCGTTGCATTGATGTTTCAATAAAAATGCTACTGCTTTATGAAAATAGTTCAGTAATAATCTTTTTAGAATAGAGCAACTAATATCAAAGATTATTATTATTCTTTGTGGTCATCTGAGGATATGCGCTCTAATACTTCGAAGATATCTTCTTTACTTAATCCTTGCATCTCAACACCGCGATACTTTATCTTTATGTCTTTGTTTCTTTGAATTGCTGCTATTATGATGTTAGTGGTTTGTGTGATTACTGTTGGTAGGACGCTAATTATAAATGTAACAATTAGTGTATCCGCATCGAAGTACTTCCCTTCGCATTTTTCAAAGGGAATATTTAAACTGCTTAATTCGTGTACTAATTCAGGATCGTTCTTTGACAATTCAATTACTACTTGATTTTTCATACTATCAATCTCCCTGCTTTATGTTGTTTTTGTAAACGTAGCGTCTATATTTTAAATAAGCATTAACGAAACTTTCTTGCATTACTATAAAGTCTATCGGTGATATTCTACAACCATCGCTAACTGATGGATTATTCACGCAGTCTGTAAAAACAAAAGATTTTTTATTTGAATTGCAAAAGTGTACAGCATTGATTTCATTATGTATAACATCATTTTTAAAAAAACGTATTGAATTATATATAGCGGCAATATAATAATTCTCAAACATAACACATAGTTGTTCTATAATGCCTGTAATCATATCGTTCAACTCAGTGTCGCTTAGTGTTAGTTCGTTTAAAGCGCAACAGGATTTAATTTCTGTTGGTAAGTGTTTGGATATCTTTTGGAAAAACAGGTTGGAAAATATAAATTGAATACGTTTAATGTTAACAAAAGAAAATTCATCTGTTTGTCCTAGGATAATGTTCACAATGCTTTTTTGAATATTATGAGTTTCTTGTGCCATTAACATATAGATTATATCGGATATATCGGAGGTAATCATATGCATATCTTTGGTTGAAGATAGCATCATATTTAATGCATTGATATCACAAAATAATTCTTCGTAAAAATCAGGCGAATACTCCTCAAACGATATATTTAACCATGTTTCAAATAACTTGTTAAGCTCTCTTTCTAGTGTGGATTGTAAATTGCTGCCGAAACCACATGATTTTATAGTTTTATATAACTGATCCTGTCTTAGATCAATGATATATTTAATATGTAGTGAATAATGTCTCCATATATCAAGAAATATATCAAATCTATTAATGAAATCAATTGTCACTAATGTATCACAATATCTTTCTTCTATTATTTTTCCTTCGTCAATTTTAACCAACAAGTGGTTAATTTCGTGTGATACGATAAAAGCGGAAATAATGTTAGTAAGTATTGATTTATAGGTTATATTGTTAAATAAAAGTGATTTATTAAAATCATTATAAACTAGTGATTTATCTATATTCAATATAGAGTTTAAACAGACGATGGATGCATCAACATATCCATAATTGAAAAGAATATCAGCTAGATTATTAAGAAATATTGGTGCGCAAATATCAGGACTAACTAGTATTTCAGAAGCATGAAATGAAAGATTATTTACTAATTCCTCCTGAATATCATACTTCTTGTTTTTAACTATTTCTTTGAGCTTTTTTTGTATAGACACGTAATTATTGACACTATTAGCGTTTATTATTTGCGATAAATAAATAGGTTCAACATATTCAAATATTTGATGCAAGTCAAGAATGAGTATAAATTCATCGTTAATCTTTAATAGTTTAGAGTTTCTATCAAGGGAATAAACAAAGACGGTTCGAATAGATACACCAATTTGTTGTTCATATTGTTCAAGTATATTAATAATGTTTTGCGTTATTTTATTATAAAAATTTGAATTTTCCGAGAACTGATATCTACCATAATTGCTATTAAAGAGATGATAATTATTGTTTAAATAAAAATTGACATTGTTTTTTTCGTTTCTATCCAAGAAAGATATTTTTGCAGATTCCACATTCATTTGTACTTCTCCAGTATACAATATCTAATCCCAAAAATAAGGAAGCAAATATGCTTGATATCCAAAACGTTAAGGATTAGATGGTAATATATAAAATATAACTGCATCATAATTAATACGGATAAAGAAAAGGATAATTATTATAAATGTTTTCGTATATTTATTATATCACATTTAGTTTATGTAATCAATAATATATCAAAATATGTGGTTACGTATGCGTTCTTAACTGGTTGCCTGATGAATTCACTAATGTGATTTAGTCTGCAAATAGTTTATATCGAAAACTATTTTTGCGTATATCTCTATTAGAAAACACAAGATCTGTACGGCAATACAGATCTTGTGTTATATTATTATAGCAGGTTTAGTGTTTGATAGATGTCCCTAAAGTCTTTAACCCATATAACTTCAATACCTAATCTTGCAAAATGATTGGATGCAACCATTAAATCATTCAAACTCAAGGAATCTCTGGTTAAGATTGCATAATGTATGCGGTTCTCTTGTTTTGTCATTTCTAATAATCGTCGAATATTAGGATCTGCTAGGCTACACCCCACAAACAGGCAAGTGTTTTCTCTAAAAAAGGACAACTGACTTGATATTTGCCAGCTATACGGATGATTGTATAGGTCGTTGTAGTCCTCTTCGGTCAGATAAATAGATCGCATATGGCGCTGCTGCATATGAGATTTGTAGTCTACTTCCGGCAGAAATCCGTGAACATGATATATGGAGGTTCTGTCATCTACTGAACATTTTGAGTCAAACAAGGAATTGTATGTAACAGAGATATCGTCTAGATATTTTTCTAAATACTCGTCAAAATTGTATGTAAGCACTCTAAAATGTCGTTTGTTTCTATTCTCCTTGATAATGCGAGCAATTTGCCATATTGAATAGTTCTGATTTAATGAGGTGGAATTTTCGTACAATCCTTTGTGAATTTCCCAGTAATAATCTCTATCATATTTGTAAAGATCTTTGCATAATTGTGCTGTTGTAATGCTGGAATTACCAATTTTGTCGCATAGTTTTGCACTGTCTTTGATTACACCTTTGGTTTCAAGCTGCTTTTCAAAATATAGAAGCAAGTCTTTCCAACTCATAGCACCAGGATCTACAGATATTCCTGCGCCAAGAACCAATGCGAAACAATCGTCTTTCTTTATTGTTTTTTTTAGTAATTCAATATTGTGTTCACTTTTTTGATTAAAGTCCGATTCGGCGATATCAAACGATTGTGGTAGCAAATTGCTTTTGCTACCGCTAATTGCAGAGGAAATTGCGTTACTATAATCAATAGGATATTGTCGTATCCATTCATCAATGACTTTTTTGCCCCAAATCTTAATTTCAATTCCATATGAGTTTGAATATATATTATCACAATGTTGATATATTTCATGATCAAGCTGTACGTTCGTAATTACAATTACGGTGACATCAACATATGTTTTGGCAACCAAAAACTGGCTAGCAAGGTTCTGGGGAAGTTTACTTATGGACTTAGAATTCAAATTGTATTTGTATTCAAATATAACGGGACCGGTAAATTTCCCAAAGCCATAAGGGGCAACGGCATCATATAGGTAACTGGTGTTTTTGGCCATATCAAGGGGCAAAGGAGCTTCAAACTGAATTTCGCGATTTCCTTCAGAAGCTTTTTGCCTTAAAACAGAGGATATAAAAAGCTCAAAAGATTGTTGCCTAAATATATTATCTTTTGTTTCCATATTTTCACACTTTCTTTATTTTTGGTGCTTGCTACGATATGCAATCATTCATATCTCAGATAAACCCAGTTCTTCGATAGTCCCTCTCTGAGCATCGTTTAGTTTCGGAACTGCCCAGCAGAGCAAGTGCTTAGGTCGTGTACATGCTACATATGCCATTCGGGTTATTTCCTGATTGTCATTTATCCAGTTTTCCCAGTAACCTGCTTTCCCTAGGGCATTTGGTGTGGATACTAACAAAACTGCCTCATAACTGCAGCCTTTTACTGCGTGAATCGTCTGTACTTTTACGTTGCTATTTTCACTCAATGTAATTATTTCAATTTCGGAACTTGCCGTTCCTTTAGGTGCTCGCAAAGAAATACCATCAGTAATGTTTCTTTGGAATACTCTTAGCATATGATTATCCACAATTTCCAGGATGGAGCTTTTTGCTGATTGGTACCATGCAGAATATGTAGTGTTTTGAAAATTACACACTGTTGGATCTGCAGACAAATCATTTAAAATATCACGAAGCGTTAGTCGCCATTGATAGACTGTGATTAAATCTGTTGGACAGTAATAGCTATCGGATCTACCTTTAGTTTTTGCCCACTTTTGAATCTGAAAACCAATAAGTTGTAAAGCTTTCTTTCTGCTGTTTGGTTCTTTGGTATCCCAAAGCTGGATGGCATTAATAATGGGGTGTTTAAAGTAATCAACGGATTTGCTAGTAGAAAGCAGATTCTTGTGATTAGAATTTCTTGTCAACACAATTGTAGAACTGAAATCAATATTTACTTTCCGGAGATATTCTTCAAAGTGTCGTACTACATCGCACTCGTTGTCATACTCAAAATAGAGTGCATCATTTCCATCAAACAAACTGCTTTCATTACCGGTTAACGGAGTTGATATCCCTTGAATCTTGCTGGATACATCTACAATCTTTTGCGTACTTCTAAAATTGTTACTTAATTGCAGCTTTTCGAAACCATTTTCCTGGATATGCTCAGTCAAAACTTCAGGGAATGCATCCTTAAAGGAATAGATTGCCTGATTAAGATCACCAATCAAATGAATGCTGCTACCGCCTTGCTGAAGCAAATTTAGTATACGAAGCTCCATCGCAGACAAATCCTGACATTCATCAATAAGGATTAATGGGAATCTTTGTGCGAGTTTATTTCTAATGGGATCCTTTGCCAAACAAAGTGATGCAATCATATTCATATCTTCAAATGTAGCAAACCCTGCATTCCAAAATATTTCTTTGCACTTCAGAACCTGATCACGCAAGTAATCAAATTGGAACATACTTGGTTTGTTCTTGCGTTTTCGAATATCTTCCAATAGTTTTTGAACATCAGGTTGATCATAGAGTTCACGCAGCGAAAGAGTATGATCTCCCAAGTCTATATGCCAGGATTTAGTGCTAAGGTGAAAAGATAGTTGATTAGCATAAAGCTTTTTAGCGGGTGGCAGTGGAAAGTCAACGGAGTAATTATTGAGCCACTGATTGTCGTATATCGTTACGCTAGGTTCAATAATTTTAAAAGAAAGGTCCTTGCTTGTGTTGGTTTTATGATATTTTGCGGAACCGAATTTCTGTGCGATGTATCCATGAACAAAACTTGTGAATGTCCCGATAAAGTGGTTTGATGCGAGCTGGTTCGGATAGAATAGAGATACTCTGTCAATAATTGTTGCCGCAGCTTCATTTGTAAAGGTTAGTACGGCTATACCTGTTTTATGATCTTCCCAATTGCATATTTCATATGCAGCTTTCATTCCGAGTGCTTCGGTTTTGCCGCTTCCTGCACAGGCTTCAAGATATGTACACTGATTGTTAGAAGAGAGTATATAGTTTAATTGTTCATCTGTTTTTTCTCTAACTCTACATGTGCCAAATCTGCTACACACACCTTCCACATGATATGGACAATGATCTATATCGTTAACATTACAAAGAGTTTTCGATATTGCATTACGCTTTTCAGTTGTGGTCATATATTATTCCCCCACAGGCCCACAATATGGCTTTTTCTATGTATTGAGGCACAGTAAAATCATCGCTAATATTTTGGGATAATGTATGAGCGAAAATCCCTTTTCCAACTGTTTCGATATGCTCATAAATGAATTTACAATCTTTAGTTAAGTCGTCAACATTTCCGTATACACCGCCTCTATTAATGATGGCGGTCAATTCTGTTTGAACAGAACCTGTCTCATTTGCCCATACACTCTTTAGCGTTGTTGCAAGAGTAACTGGATTGTCAATTCCTAAGTCATACTCAAAGGTTTTTAAGGGTGATATGTATAATTTGGTATATTCATTTTGATTTATTTCGGCAAAATAATCATTCATAGGGTTTTCGCATACAGGAGTAGAGCCTTTAACAGGGAAAACTTCTTTGCCAGGATCTCTGTCGGTCAAACCCGCACAGTAAATTGGAATATTCGAACCAGAAGAACCGTTAAAATTACCGAACAGTTTCATAAAATGCATAAAGTTTATGCCGTTGATATTAATTACAGAAATGCCCATTTCGTCCAAAGTATCTGCGACAATGGGTTTTCCGTTTTCGTTAGTATATTTGTTGTAGTTCTTCAACACAATTTCGGCTAGACGAGGTATAAGCAGAGCTTCAGCAATGCCTTCTACAAGGATAATGCCGCGAGAAAACAACATTGTAGACTTTGTAACATCAAGCCAACGATTGATGTAATCTAAAGATACAGTATTTCCAAAGTTTTTGTTGGACATAGCGGTAGCAATAATCTTATCTGCTTTCTCAGTAAGATGTATTAAGCGATTGATATTAACAGATGATGCGAGTACCGGCGAATGAGTGGAAACTATAATTTGTGCATTGGGTAAAGTTTCAGAAAGTGACTGAAGATATTTGATAAATTTTATTTGTAGCTGAGGATGTAAATGGGCTTCGGGTTCTTCAATCAATAGAACAGTAAAAACATCGGAATCTTTAATTAATTCCAATTCAGAGAAAACAGTTGCAATGTACAATAAGTTGTTATACCCCAAGCTATTTGTAGCTAAGTCACGAAACTTTTCAATGTCGGTTTCGCCGCTATGCGGAAAAAAGACCATGCGAATGTTTTCAATGATTTTATTAAATGTTGTTTCGGTGAACTGTAGATTTATGCTTTGACCAAGTTGTGAACCAAGTGCGTCTTTGATCTTTGTGTTAATTTTTGATCTAACGGTATCAATTTCATTGTATTGCCCATCAGTGTTTTCGGTAATCCGGTTGTTAAAGGTTCTGACACTGTCCACTAAAGAATCTGTATTATCGCCATATTGCTTCTTCAATAGAAGTGCGAGACGTGAGCGCTTACCATTTGAAAGTTTAGATTCGGCATCACGCAGGGGAGGTAAGTAAATGCACTCAACTCTATCGAAAGTATCCTCTTCAAATATGCTGGATGCAGAATTACCGCCCCAATATTTTCGTTTGAAATAACCAGGGCGTGCAGCATTCTCAGATATGGACATATGAAGATGAGCGTTAAACTCTTCATCACACCATGTCAGGAATGTAATAGTTTCGTTTTCGCTTAATCCAGAAAAATCAGCATCTATCTCTATTTCTGATTCTTTGTGACTCTTATCAAGAGAACAATAAAAGTCATCTGTGCTAAGGGAAGAGTATGACTCATGTTCTCTTAAAATCAATCTTAGAGAATTAATAATGGCGGTTTTTCCGCAACCATTTTCACCTAGCAGAATATTCAACCCGCGCTGAAGTGGAATTTCAGAAACGTTACGTGAATTTTTATATCCTTTAACAGATAGCTTTGAAATATACAAATTATTTCCTCCGTTACTGATTCTTTTTCTTGTAAATGTCCTTCAAATCATCAATAGCCATACTCACACTCAAAGTGTGAAATCCTAACCAACTCTGGTTCATAATGTCAGGACCGGCAATTTTGAAAATTTCCTTGCTGGATTCTCCGGTATAATAGTGCCAGTATCGATAGGTATAACCTGTCCAATACAAAACCTCATTAGAAAAGGTTTTTCCTGCGGGTGTCAGACCTCCGACCTCTTCGTTTAATTCTTCGAGAATATACTCTTCACCGGCCCACTGAAGGCGATCATAGGTATCGTCTAATGCAGCAGCGGCTTTGCTGTTCATAAATGCTTTAATGAAAGCAGGGGAGTCGTATCCACTTTTTAGGGATAATTCAAAGAGCCTTCCTTGAATATCACACATTTGTAATTCTTGTTGATTAAGCTCGCTCATATTATTCACCAACCTTTATAATTTCGTCGAAGAACAAACCGTCTCGCCGATGTTTTATACAAATCTCGTTTGCTAAAGCGATGCCTCTTGTTCGATTTTCTTCGCTTTCGTATTTCAAGTATTCCCGGTCTTTTTCTGTAAGCGCTTTTTCTTCTATAATTTCAATCTGCTTGCAAGCTTTATCTGTAAGAGCTACGTACTGTTTTCCTAGTTTTAATGCGGACAAGCTGTTTATCAGTGCTGCATCGGTGATTTCGCCATTAAAGAAACGATCTAGAACAACGAACATTCTATCATTCGCAATAAAACCGATGATCATATCACAGTCGTCAGCCATCTCTGCAATTCTTTTATAGATGGAGGTGCCTTTAGCAGACTCCATTTTTCCTCGGTTATAGGCAACGAGTAAAGCCCAATCGATGCCTACTTCAACATCCAGCACTTTTAGACCGTTCAGATTGGCTTTTAACGTATATAATTTGGCTTCGGGATAATTACAGATAAGGGTTAGCGGTTGTGATTTATCCGTCCCCATATAAAATCCTTTGCCAAAATCACAACGCCCCCTGCTAATAGGCTTGATTTGGCCGTCAATACCAGATTTGGAGCCGTGATACAACACAATTGAACCGCTACCGATGTAATAATTATTTCCCTCGTATTGTGAATAGTCGATACTGTTTTGAATGCAAAGATTTTTGATTGCGTTTAGGGCAATCTGCGAAGGCTCGCAATGACCTTTTTCCCATCGATTTACAGTTGCAAAACTTACACCTAATTTTTCAGCCAGATCTGCTTGGCTTAAATTTAATTTTGCCCGGATGGACTTTATAATATCGGAGTGTTTCATATAATCAACCTCTTTATTGTGAATATAACATTTGTGCAATATTATTATAACATAACGCAACTCGCAATACAATAGAAAATTCAAAATATATTTTACTTGCTTTTCTTAATGCCGTGTACAATATTTCTGTACCAATTTTATAAAGGAGTGTTTGTACATGGCAAAAACAAAAAGTGACGCATTTTTCTACAACGGATCATGGTATCATCGAACTAAATATTTTCGCGAAGATTACTCCGTTGGATATAGCAAGAAGGGAGGTTTTAAATCTGCACAAGAAGCCAGGGAAAGTTACAAAAGAATGCTAAATGATTTTGAAAAACAAAAACGTGGTTTATATCCTGCGAGCCGTGGTGACATGCTGCTTGCTGATTATTTGAAATATTGGTTTTATGATGTATATGTACCTACAATTGAATCTTCAACAAGGATGGTATATGAAATTGTTCTGAACAATTTTATATTGCCGAATTTGGGGGATATTCCGATAAGATACTGCAATGCAGATTATTTCGATGCTTTGCTTGAGCGCATTTCCGGTTATACGAAATCATCTGCAAATAAGGCGCGTGAGTTATTAAATATAGCAATGCGAAATGCAATGGCTGAAAGTTTTGTTAACACCAATCCAATTGTTTGCGCGAAATCCTATCCCAGGGGTAAGACTAAAACGACAATATTACAGGTTGATCAGCTGCGTAGATTAATGGCTGTGATTTGTGATACTGAGTGGTTAACAGAAACAATGCTAGGTTTATTATGCGGATTGCGTAAGGGGGAAATACTTGGACTCAAATTTTCTGATTGTGACTTTGAGAACAGAACAATTTCTATCTCGAGACAATTAGCTAATGAATATATTTTTGATGATAGTGGCAAAAGAATTGGACAGAGATTAATTGAAAAGGCTCCTAAAACAGAGAATAGTTATAGAACAATAAGGATCCCCGAAATTGTTTCTGTTGAACTGCAAAGGCAAAAAGAACAAGTTAAGAAGAATAAAGAGAAGTATGGAAATGGGTATCACGACTATGATTATGTTTCTTGCTAGAAAAATGGCGAACCGCATAGCTTGTCCGCTTTTAACAATGCGTTAATCCGTGCGTGTAAAAGAAGTGGCGTTCCAAAGATCACAGCACATGACCTGAGGCATATGTTTGCTACAGTACTATTAGAGAAGGGTGTAGCATTAGAAAAGATATCCGGTCTGCTTGGACATAGTTCAATTCATACGACTTTTGAACACTATTGTGATGTGATGGAAGGAAATAAACAGATTTTACGTTTCATTAACAAAACTTTCCCTGTTGATGAAAGCGGTGAAATACAATGAGAAACTATGTCGATTTCAGAATTGGGAAAGTAATGAAAATGAGAAATAGATATGGATTTCGTTTGCTGTTAATTTTTCCAGATGGTACTCAGCAGAGAAAACAAATCGGCGGTTATAAGAAAAAATCGGATGCGGAAACACAACGAAATCAAATTATTGCCGAACTGTATAGTGGGAGGTATGTGTTGAATGAAACATTGACTGTTGGCGAATATTTCGATATGTGGTTAAATGACGTGATGAAACCTAAAATTAAGGCTTCTACGTATAGCACATATTATTACAATTTGAAGAATCATATCATTCCCAAAATTGGAGGCATAACGGTTTCAAAACTAAATAGAGGTCACATAGTTGAACTATATCGAGTGGTATCCCAGCATTCTTTAGAATCTGCCAAACAAAGCAGGGTTATTATTCAAACGGCCCTTAGATATGCAGAGCAGAACAACTATATTGCTTGCAACCCTGCAGATGGTATTCGAATACCAAAAACAGAACATTTGAATATGGGTTATCGCAACGTTAACATTGATTCACAAAACACACTATCTGTCGATCAGTTAAGTTGTTTAATAGAAATCAGCAGAGGCACAACAATGTATTTGCCGATACTTTTTGCGGGTTTGCTTGGTCTTCGAAAAAGTGAAATACTCGGTCTAAAGTATTCAGATGTTGATTATTTGAATAGAACAATTCATATCCAGCGGCAATTGGGGAGAGATCTAAATAAAGACGTTATAAATCCTAAAACTGCAACAAAACAGGAGATTCCTCTGAAGACAAAGTCAAGTGATCGCATAATTTACTTGCCAGATATTGTTTATAACTCTATCATGGAAGAGCGTCAACGGTATGAGAATAATAAGCGTAGGAGGTCTAATCAATTTCAGGATTTGAATTACATTTGTTGTTCAACTTATGGAAGACCGCGGAGCGCCTCTTTCGTATATAAACCCTTTAAGAAGTTGCTAAGAGAAAGCAATTTGCCGGATATCCGTTTTCACGATCTCCGGCATACATACGCTACTCTGCTGATGAAGGACGATGTATCATTAAAGGCAATTTCGTCTAGTCTTGGACATGCGAAGACAATACTTTCGGTTGATGTGTATGGCGATATGAAAAAGATAATAGAGGATTGCTCATCCGATATGGATTCATTTATTGCTGAAATACTGCCTGAAGAAGTGCTTTTCGAGAGACCAATAAACAATGTATATACAGACGAGCAGAGCTTTTTGAACAATACTCTACTGAAACGTATGTTGGGAGTAAAATTATATGGTTTTTTACTTGCCAAATGAAACGCCATATATAATAATCTCATTGCAATAAATGAAGAGTAGGTTTTTAAGAAAGTTCACGCAAAAATCTTTGATTTTAATTGCGATTGTGGTATAATAACTTAATAGACTAAATATTTGTTGCTAAATTCGTCATAAGACCTATTTGAAGTGACGAATCGCTACGGAGAAAGTATTCATTATCTTTAAGAAAAGGAGGGTCTAAAGCTGCTATGGACAAGTTTGAATTAGTATCACCCTATAAACCCACAGGTGATCAGCCTGAAGCTATTAAGAAGCTAACAGAAGGCATCCAAAATGGTTTAAAAGAGCAGGTTTTACTAGGTGTTACGGGTTCCGGTAAAACATTTACTATGGCAAATATTATAGCGAATGTTAACAGACCTACACTAGTTTTAGCACATAACAAGACCCTAGCAGCCCAGCTCTGTTCCGAATTCAGAGAGTTTTTCCCAAACAATAGTGTCGAGTACTTCGTGTCCTACTACGATTATTATCAGCCTGAAGCGTACGTTCCGGGCAAAGATATGTATATCGAGAAGGACGCGCTTATAAACGATGAAATCGACAAGCTGCGTCACAGCGCAACGTCTGCGCTTTTTGAAAGGCGAGACGTAATCATAGTGGCCAGCGTGTCCTGCATATATTCGCTCGGTCCGCCTGAAGAATACCAGAGACAGGTAATTGGAATCAGACCTGGGCTCGCCATGTCGAGAGAGCAGCTTGCGTCAAGGCTCATCGACGTTAACTATGACAGGAACGATATGAACTTCGTACGCAATAATTTTCGCATGCGAGGCGACGTGCTTGAAGTTTTTCCTTCCGGATATTCGGAAAAGGCTATTCGCGTAGAATTTTTCGGAGACGAAATAGACAGGGTTTCGGAAATAAATCCGCTGACAGGAGGGGTTATTGAAGAGCTAAACTACGTCGCGATTTATCCCGCGACGCACTATGTTATAGATCAAAGCGCAAAAGAAAAAGCAATTCTTCAAATCGAAGAAGAGATGGCGGACAGAGTAGAGTGGTTTCGTTCTCAGAATAAGCTTCTTGAGGCGCAGCGTATAGAAGAAAGAACCAGATACGACATGGAAATGATCCGTGAAATCGGATATTGTTCTGGAATTGAAAACTATTCTCGCGTATTCGCAGGGCGTGAATCCGGTTCTACTCCATATACTCTGCTCGACTATTTTCCTAAAGACTTCATTATGTTTATCGACGAGAGTCACGTGACCCTGCCTCAGGTTAAAGGGATGAGCGGCGGAGACTTCGCCAGGAAGCAAAATCTGGTCGAATACGGATTTCGTCTGCCGTCCGCATACGACAACAGGCCTCTTTACTTTGAGGAATTTGAAAAAAAGCTCGGACAGGTAATCACAGTGTCCGCAACTCCGGGGAATTATGAACTCGCTCACTCCGAACAAACTGTAGAACAAATCATACGTCCTACAGGACTCCTCGATCCTGAAATAGACGTGCGTCCCGTAGAGACCCAGGTCGACGATCTGATCGGCGAAATAAAGGATAGAACCAAACGTGGAGAGCGTGTTCTCGTCACCACTTTAACAAAAAAAATGGCGGAAGATCTTACAGAATATCTTGAACAGCAGGAAATTCGGGTCAAATATATTCACCACAACATAGAGACGATGGAACGCACGGAATTGCTTCGCGACCTCAGACTCGGTCTGTACGACGTTCTCGTAGGAATAAATTTGCTCAGGGAAGGCATCGACCTCCCTGAAGTAACGCTGGTCGCCATATTAGACGCGGACAAAGAAGGCTTTTTGCGAAGCGAATCATCCCTGATACAGACCATTGGCCGAGCCGCGAGAAACGCAGGCGGAAAAGTCATCATGTACGCGGACACAGTAACCAGATCAATGAAAGCGGCCATAGACGAGACAAACCGAAGACGCTCAATACAGGAAGCGTACAACCGCGAACACGGAATAACTCCGCGCACTATCGAAAAACAGGTGCGCGAGCTTATCACAATAGGAGCCTCTTCAACAGGAAAATCCTCCAAAGGAAAGGGCAGAAAAAGCGCTGATATACCGAAGGGAAAGGATCGCTCGACTGTTCTCGAAAGCCTGCGCGCGGAAATGCAGAAAGCGGCAAAGGAGCTTCGCTTCGAAGAAGCCGCGTATCTTCGCGATCGCATAAAAGAGATAGAAACGACGAAGGAGCCAAAATAATTAAGTATAATTCTGGTTCGCACGATTTCATCGTAATAACTTCTTCCTTATTTTCACTTTATTTAACGCATATTCTGAAAGGAAAAAAATTTAATGGTAGACTGGAACGCGGAATTAAGCTGGATAATTGAAATTGCAAAAAATCTTGCTCTGAATATAATTTTCGCCGCAGTAATTCTGATAGTAGGTTTCAAACTGACGAAAAAGCTCTCGTCAAAGCTTCAAAAACGGAATGTTTTCGGAAAGCTTGACAGCAATATCGCCTCGCTCATTCAAAATTCAATCAGAATTGCGGCAAACTCGCTGATCGTCATAATAGCTATACAAATACTTGGAGTTCCATCAGCGACGATTATAGCCGTTTTAGGTTCCTGCGGTCTTGCAATAGGACTTGCGCTACAAGGCGGGTTATCCAATTTAGCCGGAGGCGTAATGATAATGATATTTAAACCCTTCCACGCGGGAGACTATATCTGCACCGCCGCGGGAGACGGAACGGTTGAAGATATCGGAGTATTCTATACGAAGCTCTCCACCGTCGACAATCGCAGCATAAATATTCCCAACTCAATTCTGTCTTCGACGACGGTGACAAATTTATCCGCAAAGCCTACGAGAGGTATTGATATAGACGTATCCGTAGCGTACGGAACAGACCTTGATCTTGCCAAGCGAGTGCTTATCGCGTGCGCGGAAGTTAACCCGTTGGTTTTCGACGATCCCGCTCCAAAAGTTTTTGTTTCAGCTCAGGAGGATTCTTCAATAAAGCTTAAGCTTCGAGTATTTGTAAAAAAAGAAGATTACTGGCAGGTTCGATTTGAACTTACAGAGGATTCCGTAAGAGCATTTGCAAAAGCAGGAGTTGAAATACCGTTCCCACAGCTCGACGTACATATGAAATAATAGAAAAAGCGTTCCTAAAATTACTCAACAAGGAACGCTTTTATATTTATAAGCTTTTAATCATAAAAAGAAAAAATAACGGAGCTTTCGTCCTAAAATTTTCAAACAAGCTTAGCGATATTAATACAAATATCGAGTTTGAGAAATACTGAGGCGTCGCTTAAAGAGCGGGAAAAATGTTGTTTAAAAGTTTATTGACAGTCGTGGAACGAGCTATCTCTGAAATGGAAGATGCCGCTCCCTCCACATAAATAAACGCTGAGAAAGCGTTCAGTCCTTCCTGCGAAACGGG
>CATKFO010000053.1 GCA_949747515.1 uncultured Eubacteriales bacterium | reverse complement strand
TTCCTTATAAGAAAATCCCGGCTCGCGGAGGTGCGTATGCACGTCGGCAAAACCGGGTAAGCATATAATATTTTCGGAAATGGAAGAAGAATACGCCGTCCCGCAAAGGAATTCCGCCGCGCTTTCAGACGCATATTCCATAATTTCAGCCGTTGTTTTTTTCACATCCATATTAAAACCGCCTTTATCCTTTCCCCATCCTTAAGTTTTAAAACGGCGGATAATAAAACCGCCGCGCTACGGTAGCGCGGCAAGATGGTAAAAGCGCATGCGGAAAGAGAGCCGGAAAACAGCTATACTCCCTGCTACTTGTCAATCTTGCCGGCATCTCTGTACCGACTTAAAAATTGCGTTTTATTCTTTAAATATTTTATCACTAAATAGTTATGTTGTCAACGGATTTGAGCAATTTTTTTGAAATTATGATCTTTTTCAGTTATTTTCACAATTTTTAATTAAAAAAAGCAACGGTTTACTTATTAGCGCGGCTCATAAATCAATCGTACATAGCGCGCGCTTCATTTGAATTAACCGTGTTTGCTTAGTTTTTATAAAAGACCCAACCGTTTTTACGTCATTTATTATGGCCTGATGATTTTCTGTTGTTAATATGAAGATAAAGATTCTATTATCCATTTGCCCAAAAAGTATAGAGTCCAGCAACTGCCACTACCCATATTTATTGTCTTTCCAACGATTTCTCTTTCACGTCGCTGTTTTTTGCAATTATATATTTAATAAATATAATAAAAAATCGCTCCCGCAAGTAATTGCGGAAACGATCTTTATCATGCAAACGCAGGTTCTTCCTCTTGGCTTTGATTTTTTGAGTCAGATCCCATTCGCGTCCCGATGCGCTCGCCTAATATTACGGAAACTTCTTCTCCGCGAGCCGAGGCTTCAAGCAAATCTTCGCGAATATCCGCCGCGCCTTCTTCAAGCAGAAGGACCACCGTGCTTCCGCCGTAAAGAAACATGCCTTTCTCTTCTCCGCGTCTCACTGTTCCGGCTCCGTGAAGATTGCTTATTTTTCCAACGAGCATAGCTCCGACTTCAGCTTGAACGGCGAGACCGAAATGCTCGCTTTCTATAATCGTATATTCGCGGCAATTCTCCGTGAATACCGGCCCGGCCTCAAGAGCGATAGGACGAACCGTATGGAGCTTCCCAGGCAAAAAAACGTTTTCTCCTTTTTCGCCGTCGTCAAAATAAACGTATCTGTGATAATTATGTACGCATAGTCTGAACACAAGACAAAAACCTTTTCGAAAACGATCGGCAACGCCGTCTCCGCCTAAAAAAGAACTGATAGAATATCTGCTCTGCTTTATAGGAATAACCGTTCCGTCATTAATAGTATAAACGCTGAGAAGTCCGTCGCAAGGCGCCGCAAGCGCGTCGGGATCCATATCGACGGGGCGCAGCTCCTCTCGAATTCGCCTTACGAAGCAATCGTTAAACGAACGAAAATCGTCGCTGTAGTAATCGTTCAGGTCGATGCCGTTCCTTTTAACGAATGGAGCTATTAAAGGCTTCGAAAATCGGGATGAAAGAAACGCCCCGCTGATTTTCGAAAACGTTCTGGAAACAAGCGGTCTTAGAAGCAGCCGACCCAAGGCGGTTCCGTATAAAAAGCGAAGCGACGCGCTTTCCTTCTTATTCATACAAGCCTCCTTTTCAGGCTAATTTTACGCTAGAATAAAAATTATCCCTTCGTCAGCATTCTGCCGATAAGAACGAGCACGAACTCCGCGACTCCTATACCGATGAGAATAAGTATCCCTCCGAACCCTGGTTTTTTTATACGGAACGGAGACAAAAAAGCAATTCCCGTTACGAGAGCCGTAAGGAAATACGCGGGAGTAACGTCGAACGGCGTGATAAACTGAAGAAGCATAATGAAAGGAAAGATCAACGCCGCGGAAGTAACCGGAAGCCCCGTATAAAATTTTCTCGCTCCGCCTTCCTTCTCCCGTCTCTCCTCCTCGGTCACGTTAAAATACGCAAGACGTATCATGGCCGCAAGACAGTACGAAATCAGCGCGGCGCAGTAAACGCCCACGATTATTCCGCGCTGAATTCTGCTGTCGCTGTCGAACGCCAGCTGTTTTATCATTGGAGAGACTCTCATAAGCGCGTTGCCGATACAGGCGGGGAGTATGCCGAAAGCGACAAGATCCGACAGAGAGTCTATCTGTATGCCGAAGTTTTCCTCAAGTTTCGTTCTGTTCTTTTTTCGCCTCGCGACCCGTCCGTCGAAAGCGTCGCATAAACCGCAGAACAGAAGAAAAAATATTCCTATGTACGGATGCCCGTGTCCGCTTAGGGAAACGATGATTCCCGTGCTCGCGGAAATAAGGGAAAGATATGTAAGAACGACTGTATAATCGTAAAAGCCGAGCACTTTATTAGCTCCTCTCATGATATGCGTTAATTATAGGCAAAAGGCGAAAATAGCGACGATTTATCGCGGTAGATTTATCTTTATAGTCGGAAATTTTTCAAATATCCGTCCCGCGCCTAGCTTTTTAGATAAAAATAATCCTATCTCAACGATAGATATTCCGCCGATTATGTCGACGATTCTGTGCTGTTTTACAAGCACGACGGACGCGAACACGGCTAAGGTAAATATGAAAGACGCGATCTTGCGTCGTCGTCCGGTTATGCCGGAGCGGAGAGCGCATCTAAAACAAAACCAGCTTTCATAGCAATGCAGCGACGGAAAAAGATTGTCCGGAGCGTCGAGATAATACACAAGCCTCACCAAACGGCTGAACAACCCGTCGCCAACGACCTCAGGTCTGACCATAACCGTAGGAAGAGCGATAAAAACGGCCGCGCAGATAAGTTTTCCTATCATCTCTCCGGCAAGCGTTTCAAAGCATAACTCGCGCTTCTCTCTGCAAAGGAGAATAAAACCCGCTATCCATTGAATATATGCTAAAATATAAATTATAATGAACGGCGGAACAAGAGGAAGAAGCGAGTCGGCCCGCACGGCCAGATCGTAGCGCTCGGAGCCGGCCGTAATGAGACGAGTGCCGTAAAACGCCGCGCAGTGAAGAAAAATCGCGGCGGCAAGCGGCAAAATCGTATAAGACGGTATAAGGCTGATTTTTCGCTTCACGCCGTTCCTCCCCAATTTAACGTAATAAAAACAGACGAATATAAGAACAGTATATCATACTTTGTCGAATATCGCAAGACGGATATAAATCCAAGTTATCAAATTCTCAGGCAAATTTGTCAACAGACGCATAATATTCCGTCAATATCCGATTAAGATCAATTTACAGTAAGACAAATATTCTCTCACCCACGTGCTGTAAAGAAGATTTTTCTTTGGCGAATCCGCTTTAATATATCCTGCCTCTATTCCCTCGCGCTCGCACAATAATCGAATCCGCGGAATATGAGTATCTGAAGACACGCATATAAGCCGACGATCGTAAAGCCCTTTTTCTTTCATAATTTTTGCCGAAAAACGGATATTCTCGGCAGTATTCGAAGCTCGGTCTTCAAGAACGATTCGTTCTTCCGATATTCCGCGCCCAATAAGATATTCCTTCATGCATTCGGCTTCGGTAGTAACCTCGTCGGCTCCCTGACCTCCGCTCACAATACATATGGAATCCGGATCCGAAGCCATCGCGTCGAACGCGGCGTCAAGGCGAGCGGCAAGAGTGAGCGTCGGTCCGCTAGAATTTATCTTCGCTCCAAACACGAGATATACGGTTCCGTTTTCTACTCCCGCGTCCGGCTGAGCCGACGGAGAAAGATATATGTATCCGACGAGAGCGGCGAACGTTATCGAAAAGAACGCGGCGGCAAAGCATATAACGGCCTTAAAAGGCAAATACGCCCTTTTCATAAGGACGCGAAGTCCGCGGCGAAATATAAACGGCAGGCCCACGACCGACATAACTAAAATAGTCGCTATCCACGGAAGCGTTCCTTCGGGTACGACGACCAATTTTATAAAGTACCATGCGAATGAAAAAAATGTAAATCCGCCGAATACGGCGTAAAGTCGCGAAAGAATCGCGTCTATCTTTTTTAGCCTCATACCCTCTCCTTTTCTTAGTTCTTACAATAGCGATTGTAAATAACGGTCTATGTATTTTATTACGTCAGAGACGCAGGACGACCCATGTCGACATTCTATCACAAACTTCGCGTACTTGCAAGCGTAATAATTGGCAAGCGATATTTTTTCAAAATCGCGCGAAAGGAAAATATGCGTTCGAAAGAGAAAAAAAGAGAAAATTAAAGATCCGGCTATTATAAATTAAAATATCGTCGTTTTTTTCAAAAAAGCTATTGACACGCGGCCCGCGTCGTGGTATAATTTTCACGCTAAGATTAAAAGACAAATATTATCGGAGGAAAAACCAATGTCCACTTACATGGCGAAAAAGGAAACCGTTAAGCGCGGTTGGTATATAATCGACGCTGCCGGTAAGCCTCTGGGTAAACCCGCCGCGGCGGCCGCCACGATTCTTCGCGGCAAGCACCGCCCCGAGTTCACACCCAACGTCGACTGCGGCGAGTACGTAGTTATCATTAACTGCGACAAGGCTGTTCTCACAGGCAAAAAACTCGAGCAGAAATTCTACCGCACTCATTCCGGCTACATCGGCGGACTCAAAGAAACCAGCTACAAGAAACTGATGCAGACAAAGCCCGAATTCGCAATGGAACTCGCCGTTAAAGGCATGCTTCCCAAAAACTCCATCGGAGCGAAGGCTATCACGCGTCTTAAGGCGTATTCCGGCGAAAACCACCGTCAGCAGGCTCAGCAGCCTGTTCCGTACGAAGTGGAAATGTAAGAAAGGAACGGGTGTAAACAAATGTATACAAGCGCTAAACCCTATTTTTACGGCACAGGCAGAAGAAAGAGCTCCGTTGCGCGCGTTCGTCTTTATCCCGGTTCCGGTTCTATTACCATTAACGGCCGCGACGTCGACGATTACTTCGGTCTCGAGACTCTCAAGCTGATCATGAACCAGCCTTTCGGCGTTACCGGAACGGCGGGCAAATTCGACGTCGTCGTAAACGTTCACGGCGGCGGACTTTCCGGTCAGGCAGGCGCTATTCGCCACGGTATTTCACGCGCGTTGCTTCTTGCGGACGAAACCTATCGTCCCGCTCTTAAGAAATCCGGTTTCCTCACTCGCGACCCGAGAATGAAGGAAAGAAAGAAGTACGGACTCAAAGCGGCTCGTCGCGCCAGTCAGTTCTCGAAGAGATAAAAAATTTAAATTTCAAACTCCGACAAACCTTGTTGTTTATCGGGGTTTGTTTTATTTCCAGGTCTTTGGCTTTGCGAACTTCCTGAAGTCAAAGCCTCGAAACAAACCTGCTAAATTTGATCGGCGAATTGTTTCTACCCAGGGTTGAGTTTTCTACCGGATTCAACATACCGGTTATTTACGTCTTTTTCATACCGCGCTATAATAAATGCAAACGATAAGGAGGACGCGCGCCGCCATGACTAACGCCGTCGGAAAAAACATATACGCGATGAGAAAAAAACAAGGTCTCACGCAGGAAGAGCTCGCAAGGCTTATAAACGTTTCGTTTCAAGCGGTATCAAAGTGGGAAAACGGAGTTTCTGCCCCGGACATTTACATGTTGCCGCTGTTGGCTAACATTTTCCACTGCAACATTGATTCTCTTCTTGGATATCCCGCGGAACAGCAGAAGATTATGGACTATGAAGAAAGGTATAAGTCGGACGGATATTACTGGGGAACTCAGCCCTCGAATATGTGCTACGAGGTTATGAAACTTTGTCCGCCTAATAGGCCGCTGCGTTTGCTCGACGCGGCCTGCGGAGAAGGCAAAAACGCCGTTTTCTTCGCGCGAAACGGTTACAGCGTAACGGCTTTCGACGCGGTGGAACCGGGTCTCGACAAAGCCCGCATACTTGCCGACAAAGTAGGCGTCGATGTTAATTTTTTTAAGGCGGATATGCTTAATTTTCGGCTTGACAAAGAGTTCGACGTTATTTTTTGCTCGGGAGCCCTGCACTATATACCGCAGGACCTTAGAAAAGAGATTTTGGAAAATTATCAAGACCATACCTCGATCGGAGGTCTGCACGCGATGAACGTCTTCGTGCGAAAACCGTTTGTGAAAAGTCCGTCGGACGAAAAAGAATTCAGATATAAATGGATTTCGGGAGAGATTTTCACATATTACGCGAACTGGCTGATTGCGTCTTGCGACGAGATTATTTTCGACTGCATGAGCGGAGGCTCGCCGCACAAGCATTGTATGGATACCGTTTACGCTATAAGACAATCGTGAGGGAAAAGCAATGAAAAAAATTCTTTCAGGAAAGGTCAGAGACGTTTATGAAATCAACGAAAGCGAACTTGTTATCGTTACTACCGACAGAATCTCCGCTTTCGACGTAATTTTAAACTCCGCCGTAGAAAATAAAGGAATCGCTTTAAATCTTATATCTCTATATTGGTTTAACTTTACAAGCGGTATTATTCCAAATCACATTATATCCTCCAGACTATCGGATATGCCGCCGTATTTTTCCGAAAATCCCAATAGGTACGATAAACGAACGTCGCTTGTGAAAAAGTTAAAAATGCTTCCCTATGAATTTATCGTTCGCGGATATATGTTCGGAAGTCTATGGGAGGAATATAAATCATCCGGATTTTATTGCGGACAAAAGATACCCAACGACTATAGGCTGGCGGAAAAGCTTTCTCAGCCAATCGTAACTCCATCAATAAAAAACGCGGTCGGGAACGACGAATATGTTTCCGATCAAAGGTTGAAAGAAGAAATAGGATCTGAAAAAACTGAAAAAATTTACTCCTTATGTTTAGAGCTTTATAAAACGTGCTATGATCACGCCATAAAAAAGGGAATTATTATAGCCGATACAAAGTTTGAATTCGGTTATGATGAATCAGGACGCCTCATCCTCGCAGACGAAATATTTACTCCGGATTCCAGCAGATTTTGGTCGTTGTCGGACTGGAAAGCAGGCTCGTCGCCTAAGTCGTACGACAAGCAGTTTGTCAGAGAATGGCTGATCGATCATAAGTTAAACGGAGTTACTCCGGCCCCGGAACTTCCAGAAGATATTATTAAAACGACAGCCCGCCTATATAAGGATTGTTATAATAAGATAACGGGAAGAAAAGAATATTGATCGTCGTTATATTTGTCTGGACGCCTATTCCCACGCGTCGGTTTGTTCGTCTGCTTCACAGTTGTCGCTTACCTATAAATTAATACAACGGAAGATAAAGGTATAAAAGGAAAGGCTGAATTTATTATTTTTTTGAGGCGTAAATGATGAAAAATTGCAAATTACTTTTGTTTAATTTAGATGGAACGTTGCTTCGAAGCGACAAGACAATTTCGAAAAGAACGTTGGAAGCGTTGCTTGAATGCAGAAGAAACGGCATATTGCTTGGACTTGCAACATCTAGGGGCGAACAAAACGCGTTATCTTTTATTGAAGGCGTAAAACCTGAAGTATTGATCACAAGCGGCGGAGCTATGGTCAAATGCAACGGAAAATTAGTATATAAGGATGAATTTTCAAAGGAAGAGACGATTAGTATGATAGGCGCCGCCAGAAATGTTTGCGGCTCCGATTGTGAAATAACAATCGATACTGTAAATTCTCATTACTGGAATTATAAGTTTGATCATAAAGAACAATATCCAAATTGGGAAAACAGTGTATATACGGATTTTCAAAAGTTTAAAGAAGAATCGCTGAAAATGTGCGTAGAAATTTTTATAGACGGCCAAGCAAGACGGTTACAGGAAATTCTGACCGAATGCGACTGCAAGCGTTTTTCGGACGGCTACTGGTATAAATTCACCAAGAAGACGGCGACAAAAGAAAGAGCTATTATGGAAGTATGTTCGGCTCTTGGTATATCCCCGGAAGAAGTCGCAGCTTTTGGAGACGATTATGCGGATATCGGAATGTTGAAGATATGCGGAAAAGGTATTGCTATGGGAAACGCTGTAAACGAAGTCAAGGAAAATGCAGATTTGATAATAGGCGGCAACGATGAAGACGGTATTGCAGAGTACTTGTCGAAAATCAATCTATAAAATCAAACGAGATTTATAAATTGATATATGACAACGCATTACGCTATTTGTATAGTTCACTTATATAACAAATGATAAGTCTGGTTGCAGTAATCGTTGAACTATAAAAGGCTTTTTTACACACGGAGTACAAATTCATAATCAAGATAAGATATAATAGCCGCCTCTAATATTAACGCTTAAGTTTTTGAGCTTTCGCCGCCCCGATCCGCGTGTGGACGTATAGACTTGAAGTCCTTGAAAAAAGTCCTCGCAAGCATACGTTTTTGTTCCATGGTATACAAAATAAAGACGCCAAAAGGAGGCTACGCAGCGCGGCAATACACAAGGAAATTTTATTCACGACTGATTTCTCAATTTTTAAATGCCGCTTTAGGCAATTCCAGGAAAGTTATGGTATAAAGAAAAGGGAGAGAACGCTGTAATAACAGTTCTTTCCCTAAAAATATCCTTACTTCTACGTAAACGCGTCTCTATTCAATTCGCGCGGCTTTATGAAAACATTGGAGTCGAAAGATATCTGTCTTCTGTATCCGGCAGAAACGCCGCAATGTCTTTCAACTTATTATCCAAACATTTTACATACCGTCAAAGGTTTCGGCTAACGCGGAAATACCGATAAGAATACGAATATTAAAAAATCAGTTGAGGCATATACGAATTTTCTTTCAAATTTTTAATCGAATTTAGTTTCCCAGTTTTCATTTTCATACGCCTCAAAACACATCTTGATTTGTTCCTCGGAGTTTTTTTCATTCGCCAAATTGCCCGGCAGTTCTTCGCGTCCGAAATACTTTGTTTCTGTTGTTTCGATGTTATTTTTAAAAGCTCCTCCGATAGCATTGCACAGCACAAATATCTTAATAACGCCGTAAGCATAGTTACGGACATTATGCAGCCGCCAGTCCTGAACTGCGATCAGCTTTTCAGCCGATACGTCAAGTCCGGTCTCCTCTTTTACCTCCTTTATCACATTTGAAGCCGCCGACTGATCCACATCGCACCAACCGCCCGGCAGAGACCATGTCCCGTTATTTTCATGAGCAAGCAAGATCTTTCCGCCATTGAATATCGCCGCCCTTGTATCGACCTTAGGCGTTTGATAGCCGCTTTCATTGCAAAATAAATTCCGTATCTTTACGACGGGTATATCAGTTCTATCCGCAATCATTTCCGCTGCAATATCGCGCAGCTCTCCATACCGTTCCTTATCATAAATATCTCGGCCATAAGTAAGTCCCGCCTGCGCGATACTTTGTATTTTAATAGCCCATTCCAGTATTTTGTCGTTCATAGATATTCTCTCCGTTGCTTTAACGATTATAATGCTGATTTTAAACATGCGCTGCTAAAATTCCCGAACCACGCGTCTTTGACTGTTAATTTTAATTCACGCTCTAACCAAACGCAGTTATCCCACTAAAAAAATCCCTGACCTATACGAAAATACATCTCGATATTCAACGCGCGGCTTTATGAAAACATTGGGGTCGAAAGATATCTGTCTCCGGTATCCGGCAGAAGCGCCGCAATGTTTTTTCCCTTATTCTCCGGACGCTTTGCAAGCTCTCCGGCGGCAAAGACGGCGGCTCCCGCGGAAATACCCACAAGCAAGCCTTCCCTTTTCGCCAAAATTCTTCCGGTTTCAAATGCGTCTTCGTTCTCTACGGCTATAATTTCGTCGTAAATATCCGTGTTCAGCGTATCTGGAACAAATCCCGCTCCAATACCCTGCAGCTTATGAGGCCCCGGAGCGCCTCCGGACAGAACGGGAGAACCCGCGGGCTCTACCGCGACAATCTTCACATTTGGGTTTTGACTTTTTAAATATGCTCCCACGCCGGAAAGAGTTCCGCCCGTGCCTACTCCGGCCACAAATACGTCTACGGCGCCGTCCATATCGTTCCAAATTTCCGGTCCCGTCGTTTTCAGGTGAGCTTCCGGGTTTGCGGGATTAGTAAACTGTCCTGGAATAAATCCGCCGTCGATTTTCGAAGCAAGCTCTTCCGCTTTATCTATGGCGCCCTTCATTCCTTTCGCTCCGTCGGTAAGCACAAGCTCCGCGCCGTACGCCTTAAGCAGATTTCGTCTCTCCACGCTCATTGTCTCCGGCATTGTCAGTATTACTCTATATCCTCTTGACGCGGCTACGGCGGCGAGGCCGATTCCAGTATTTCCGCTTGTCGGCTCAATAATAACCGAATCTCCTCTCAGTTCCCCTCGCGCTTCCGCGCTGTCTATCATCGCGAGAGCTATTCTATCCTTGACGCTCCCCGCCGGATTTAAATATTCAAGTTTTGCATAAATCGAAGCTTCAAGCCCGTAAATTTTTGCATAATTGTTAAGTTTCAAAATAGGCGTCCCGCCTATAAGCTCGGTAATATTCTCATATACTCTCATATAAAGCCTCCGTACTTTTTTAAATATTCGTCAACATATCAAGCCTATAAGTTTTATAGGCATAATACCACTTATATCCGGTATTGTCAAGTCCTATATTAAAAAATTTCATTTGCATGTTTAATTAATTTGCTATGTCGCCCATATTTTTTTGTTTTTTCTATTGACAATACGAAATTGACGCGTTATAATACCTCCATAACATATCAAACTTATAGGTTTTGCAATGCGTTGTCAAACGATGATATAATACGCGTCGATCGACGTCATTATATTTTAGAAACGGGGTTCATATGAAAAATATCGCTACGGAAGAGCTTCGCCAAAATTTTAGAAAAGGACGAATGCGAATCTCTGTAAATCCGCTACAAATTATAACATACGTTCATTTTTAAATTACAAGCCGCGTCAGCGGAGAAACGGAGAATAAATAATATGAGCTATACATACGACGAAAACTATAAATTTGAAACAATACAGCTTCACGCGGGACAGGAAAGTCCCGACCCTACTACGGACGCAAGGGCGGTCCCGATCTATCAAACCGCCTCTTATGTTTTTAAAAATTCCGCTCACGCGGCGGATAGATTCAGTCTCGCCGACGCGGGCAATATATACGGCAGACTTACGAATTCCACTCAGGAGGCGTTCGAGAAGAGAATCGCCGCGCTCGAGGGAGGAGTCGCAGCTCTGGCAACAGCGTCGGGAGCCGCGGCGATAACTTACGCTATCGAAGCTTTAGCTCGTCGGGGAGATCACATAGTAGCGCAAAAAACTATCTACGGGGGAAGCTACAACCTTCTAGCTCACACGCTTTCGCAGTACGGCGTTGAAACTACGTTTGTTGACGCGCACAATCTCAATGAGATTGAAGGAGCGATTAAGGAAAATACTAAGGCCGTATATCTGGAAACCCTCGGAAATCCTAACAGCGATATTCCCGACGTCGAAGCTATATCCGATATCGCTCACAGGCATGGGCTGCCGCTCGTAATAGACAATACCTTCGGAACTCCGTACCTGATTCGTCCCATAGAGCACGGAGCGGATATTGTCGTTCATTCCGCCACAAAATTTATAGGAGGCCATGGAACGACTCTCGGAGGCGTTATAGTCGACTCTGGTAAATTTGATTGGAAGGCAAGCGGAAGATACGCTCCCATCTCAGAACCCAATCCCAGTTATCACGGCGTATCGTTTGCCGACGCCGCAGGACCCGCAGCGTTCGTAACATATATCAGAGCCATACTTCTCAGGGACACCGGAGCCTCCATATCTCCGTTTAACGCGTTCTTGCTTCTCCAGGGAGTTGAAACTCTTTCCCTTCGCATAGAAAGACATATAGAAAATACAAAGAAAGTAGTCGACTTCCTGTCCTCCCACCCAAAGGTTGAAAAAGTAAATCACCCATCCCTCCCAGATCATCCGGATCACGAACTGTACGAAAAGTATTTTCCGAACGGAGGAGCCTCAATATTTACGTTTAATATAAAGGGCGGACAAAAAGAAGCGCACGAATTTATAGACAGACTGAGGATTTTTTCACTTCTTGCAAATGTGGCCGACGTAAAGAGTCTTGTAATACATCCGGCGACCACGACCCACTCGCAGCTGACGGACGACGAATTATTTGATCAAAATATTGGGCGCAACACAATCCGTCTATCTATTGGAACCGAGCACATAGACGATATTCTCTCCGATCTCTCTCAGGCGTTTGGCGATTGATATACGGTATATAGCATAAAAGACGGACTGATCGTAAAGTAACTCCGAACAGCCCGTCTTTATTTTTTAATATTATAGCGACGTATTTTTTTATATATAAGACATCTATCAATTATGCATATGGATCGATTTCCGGCATTTCGGTCGTATGCTGCTTTGGGCGTTCTCAAAAAATCTCGGATTCAATTATTACCTTTCTTTTATCGCATTAAACTGTTCAGATGCGGTCGAGCTGAAATGCACATCTATTTTTATAATTCGGTTATTTATCATCTATAAAACTTCGCTTGCATCTCAAATAAATTTTTGTAATCACCGTTTTTCTCAATAAGCTCGTCGTGCGTACCGTACTCTGAAATACGGCCGTCTTTAAACAAAGCCACATGATCGCAGAATTTTGAACTGGACAGCCTATGCGATATAAATATAGTAGTTTTTCCCTCCGTCATCTCCGAAAACTTTCTGTAAATTTCATATTCTGCTCTTGGGTCAAGCGCGGCGGTCGGCTCGTCTAGTATCATTATAGGAGCGTCTTTATACATCGCGCGGGCAAGAGCTATTCTCTGTCCTTCGCCTCCCGACGGCTCAAAACCATCGTCGGAAAATATTCTGTAAACGTTTGTACCTACTCCGCTTTTTAGTTTTTTCAGCTTGTCGCCAAATCCGGCCCTATCCAAAATCGAAATGATTTTATCATCGGATTCCCCGTCGGCGTTTTTAAAGGCTACGTTTTCTTTCAGCGAGAACGCCAACAGCTTATAGTCCTGAAATACGGAACAAATGATTTTTAAATATTCGTCGTAATCTATATCTCTTATATCCGTCCCGTTTAAAGTTATTTTTCCCTCCGTAGGATCATAAAGGCGGCACAAAAGCTTAACAAACGTTGTTTTTCCAGCTCCGTTTTCACCAACTACCGAAAGACGCTCTCCGTTTTTCAGCGTCAGCGAAATATTTTTCAGCGCGTAATTATCCTGACCGGCATATTTAAACGACACGTCCTCAAATCTAATTTCATACGGACCTTTCGGCACGGAAGAACGTTTTCCCTCGTACATTTTTTGAGGAACGTTCATGTAATCCTTCAGCGCGTCGTAGTATCCTCCAAACTGACGAATGTTAAGAAAGCTGTACATAAGTCCGTTCATGGCTCCCGAAAAGCTCATAAGCGCCGACACGTACATTGTAAAATCGCCTATGCCGATCGCGTTAACAAGAACTTTAAACGCCAAATATATGTAAGTTATGCCCTTTAAAATGAAATTCATCAAATGTGAAAGATAATCGGTTCTTTTGGAAAGTCTGGATTGCTTAAAATAAAATTCAGCCGATTCGTTAAGATGATAATTGATTTTATCAACTATCCATTTTCTTATGCCGTAAATTCTGATCTCTTTACCGAAAGCAAAATTTCCTATAAGATCAATAAAATAACTTGTTCTGCGCTCGATCGGAGCTTTCTCCATTTCCCATTCGACTACTCTTTTTCTTACTTTTGATTCAAAATATGTATTAAGCAATATTATTACGATGAATCCTATTACGACGAAAACGTTCAGCGTAGATATTATGGCTACTATACCAGCGAACGTAATCAGCTTTCCAAATATATCGAAAACGTTTTCCAAAACCCCGGCAAATCCCCGCCCGTCCGCATATAAAAATTTAGACGCCTTTTCCTTCGAGTCTAAAAATTCCGGATTTTCAAGTCTTTCAAAGTCGCATCTCGAAAGCTGATCCGCAAGATTAGTTTGAAACTTTGTAAAGGCCTTGCATACTTCAATATACGACGCCTTTCCGAAAAATGAAACGCAGCATCCGCCGATCAAATTTACGGCAAGCAGTACGCCTATCCACAAAACTACAATTTCCATACGTCTGTCTTCCGTAAGTTCGTCGATAATATACTTTGGAATTACAGTGTCGGCAAGAGGAACGATCGCGATTAAAATTTGCTGAACAATCTTGTAGTATATATATCTTCTTTGATTGTTCCAAAAAAAGGATAATAAATATCTTATTCCTTTAAACATATTGATCCCGTCCTTTACATAAAAATTGTATTTTTCCCCTAAAAATAAATAATATGTGGGATTTCGATAACATTTTAACATATGCGGGATACTATTTCAATATATTAGATATATTTTTGTTAAAAGCGCTTTAATTTCATTTACATATTTGAGCGTCTTGCTAAATTTTCTTTTCATCACTGCATTTATCTGTTGACAGACGGAACGGCATCATATATAATAACGCTGAAAACATGCTACAGCGCAAGCCTGATTTTCACCGCGAACGAAATAATTCGCGGACTCCGACCGAAAGCTCAAATTACAGTATGGTTCAGGAAAGGGATTTTTCATCATGAACAACAAAATCTATAACGAGCGCACGTACAAAAAAATTGCGGATACCGTAAAATACTATTCGGATTACATTTTTGAAAAAATATCCGACGCGCCGGACGTCAGGAGCTTTATGACTAAAGAGCATCTTCGTCTTCCGCCTCCGGACGAAGCGTACGCGCCCATATCAAAAGGAGACAAATGGGGCGGCGAATGGGAAAACATGTGGCTTACAACCACCGTCGTTGTTCCGGAATCGGCAAAAGGAAAAACAATCTGCCTTCATCCTAGCTTTGAAGCCGCCGAAATACTATGCTTCAAAAATGGAGTTCCATCCGGCATAATTAACTCGAAGTCAAACTTTATCGGCGGTATGCACTGCGTAATGTACTTATCGTACGACGCCGTTCCCGGAACCGTATATCGGGCAGATATGGAGTGCTACGCGGGCCATTATTGTCCGGGGACCGACATATACGATAACTACGGACAGAACGAAGCTCCAGAAGGCGCGTTCGATCATGTATACAAAGCGCTCGACGTGTGCGTTGTTAACGAAACTGTAAAAAGAGCGGTATTCGATCTTCAGGCTGTCCTCGGCATTCTGCGGCTTCCGGAAGAAAATTTCATTCGAATCCGCGCCCACGACGCCCTTATGAACGCATTCCCTCATATTTTTCTTGATCCGATCAGCCATACGAGAGACGAGATAGTAGCCTCTTCGGCGAAAATCAGCAAAGCTCTCGCTCCGGTCTTTGAAAAAGGAACGCCAGACCGAACCCGCGGAATGGTCGGAATAGTAGGTCACTCTCACCTTGACACGGCTTGGCTTTGGCCTATAAGCGAAACCATGCGAAAAGCGGCGCGCACGTATTCGGAGGTTCTTTCGTTTATGGAAGTGCATCCGTACTACAAGTTTATTCAGTCGTCCGCTCTTCATCTGGATTGGATGCGCGAATACTATCCAGACATATTTGAAGGAATCAAAAAACGCGTCGCGGAAGGAAGATACGAGCCCAACGGAGGAGTTTGGGTTGAATGCGACTGTAACATCACCGGAGGAGAATCGATGATTCGTCAGTTCCTCTACGGTCAGCGTTTCACCCGAGAGCACTTCGGATATACCTCCGACTCGTTCTGGCTGCCGGACACGTTCGGATACAACGCGGCCATTCCGCAAATAATGCTCGGATGCGGCGTCAGCCGCTTCTATACTACGAAAATGTCGTGGAACGATTTGAATCAATTCCCATACGACAGCTTTATATGGCGCGGCATCGACGGAAGCGAAGTTCTTACTCACCTTAATATGATAAACGGAATTCCCTGCGCCGAGGAGCTCGCCGTAGCGATATCCGGAATAAAGGATAAAACGTCCTCCGATATGAGACTTTTCGCATACGGATACGGAGACGGAGGCGGCGGTCCTTCATACGGAATGTTCGAATACATAGACAGGCTTACAGATCTTCCCGGTCTCCCCGAAATACGTAATATGGGAGCGTCTGAATTTATGGACGAGCTTGAAAAGCGGGTAGACAAGCTACCCCTGCACGACGGAGAGCTGTATCTTGAATTCCATCGTGGCACGCTTACCATGATGCACGATATCAAGAAAAACAACCGACTCGCTGAATTCGCTCTGCGCGATATGGAATACATGAACGTTCTTTGCGGAGAACCGAAGAATGAAAAAGCGGACGATTTTTGGAAACTTCTGCTGAAAAATCAATTCCACGATATTCTCCCCGGCACATGTATCGAGTGCGTAAATGTTCTCGCGCGCAAGGAAGTATCCGGGCTTATTTACGACGTAAAGAGCGAGACGGCCTCGTACGCTTCGCGCTTAATCGAATCCGGAGCCGACTCGTCTGATCGTCTGACCCTGTTCAACACCTTGTCTCATGACAGAAACGATCCCATCGTTTTAGACGGCAGCGTCGCCGTCGACCGCCCATATCAAAATTATACGGATACGGAAGGCAATGAGAAGACGGTCGTCAGAGCGTCCTTGCCTGCCTTTGGAGCCGAGACTCTGTCTATAATCAACGAAGAAAAAGCGCCGGAGCCTACTCCATTCTCCTTCGACGGTAAAAGCCTTGAAACTCCATTTTATTCCGCGCGCTTTGATAAAAACGGATATATTTCTTCCCTTATTGATAAAAGAGTTCGCCGCGAAGTGGCCGGAGACAGCTCAAGGCCATTGGGCATGCTGGTGTTTGGAGAAGACGTAGCCGTTCAGTACGACAACTGG
The DNA here is from genome assembly GCA_949747515.1 of uncultured Eubacteriales bacterium. Lineage (GTDB taxonomy): Bacteria > Bacillota > Clostridia > Oscillospirales > CAG-272 > RUG11130. The sequence goes on along the minus strand of CATKFO010000053.1, from coordinate 7,147 downwards.
GAGATAGATAACGACGTGTTCAGAAAGCTTTCGCCCGCGGTTTCTGAATCCCGCGCCCGTCTTGTTTCATGCGGAGCCGTCGAAATAAGGCTTGAAAGCGAGTATATTATAGGTAAGAAATCGCGCGCAAAGATTCACACAGTGTTTTACGCCGACACGCCGCGCATCGATTTTGAGGCTCTCATAGATTGGAACGAGCCGCACACCGTACTAAAGGCTTCCTTCGACGTAAACGTACGCTCGGCTCGCTGCAGAAATGAAATACAGTTCGGTCACGTAGAACGTCCTACTACCCGAAACAACTCTATCGAATCCGCTATGTTCGAGGTATGTCAGCACAAGTGGACGGATCTTTCTGAAACAAGATACGGCGTTTCCATACTCAACGACTGCAAATACGGAATATCCGTGGAAAACGGAAATATGTCTATTACGCTGCACAGGGGAGGAACCCGCCCCGACGCAACGGCCGACAGCGGACTTCACAAAGCGACGTATTCTCTGCTTCCTCACGTAGGAGGATTCTCCGCCGAAAACACCGTGCTTCCCGCTTATGATCTGAACTGCCCTCCGATAGCCGTATCCGGACGCATAAAAACCGGCGCTCTTTCAGAGCCTATATGCTCCATCGGCGAGGCAAACGTTATATGCGAAAGCGTGAAAAGAGCCGAAGACGAGGAAAACGCGTTCGTCCTCAGACTATATGAATGCGAAGGCTCCCGAACGCTCGCCAATATAACGGTTCCCGGAGCCAAGCAGATTTTCCGCACTAATATGCTTGAAGAGGCGGAAGAAGAATTACTCATAAACGACAGCAAAATAGAGCTTGAAATGCGACCGTTTGAAATCGTAACTCTGCTTGTAAAATAAACTTTTATCATATAAGAGAATCCCTACGCTGCCATTGTACGCATAGAACAGCGGGGATTCTTTTATATTGAAACGCGTCGACCTAATATTTTTATACATAATCATACGTGTTAAAAACGGTTTGTGATTATGTCGACTAAAACAGTCCTGTTTAGCATAGCGCCCAAAAAAAATAAAATCTATAAAATGAATAAATGTCGTATAATATTTGAGTACGACTCCTTATTTAGTAATACTGCACATAACCACCCTCCAAAATACTACATTCTGACCAACAGAATTATTCCGTCAGCTCTTGAAAACAAGAAAAGAATATTGTATAATTGTATACGGTGTACTTGTTATTGTTCATAAACCCTGCAAAAAATAAGTGCATAATTAACAAATTACAATATATCACACAAAAGGAGTTACGCTTATGGCAGATTATACCTCTAACAACATCAGAAACATCGTGCTTTTAGGCCACGGAGGAAGCGGTAAAACGTCGATCGCTGAAGCCATGCTCTTTGCAACGAAGGCTATCGACAGAATGGGTAAAACCCAGGACGGAAACACCGTTTGCGACTATGACGCCGACGAGATAAAAAAAGGCTTCTCCCTTACTCTAACCCTTGCCCCTGTGATATGGAAAAACACCAAAATTAACGTAATCGACGCTCCCGGATTTTTAGACTTTAAGTCCGAAGCTCTTCAAGCCGTTCGCGCCGCCGACGCCGCAATCATCACCGTAGACGCTAAAAGCGGCCTTGAAGTCGGAGCAGAGCTCGGATGGGAAATGGCGTGCGACGCGGGAATTCCTCGCGCGTTCTTCATTAACAAGTGCGACGACCCCGATTCTGATTTCGACCGAGTGTTCGAAGAGCTTCACGACGAGTTCGGCTCTTCTCTGTGTCCCGTGTTCGTACCGATAAAAGAAGGAAAAAACACGGTAATGATCGACCTCATTGAGATGAAGCCTTATCAGTACGATGGAAAAGGCGGGCGCACGGAGCTTGAAATGACGGAATCCCGTCAGGCCGTCGCTTCGAAATACAGAGAAACTCTGAAGGAAGCGATCGCAATGACAAGCGAGGAGTTGCTCGACAAGTATATGAACGGAGAGCACATATCCCGAAAGGAAGCGGCCGCCGCTATACACAGCGGAATAGCCGACGGTTCGATCGTGCCCGTATACTGCGGATCAGCCGTTAAGCTTTGGGGAATTTACGCCATGCTCGACGCAATCGAGGAATCTTTCCCCTGCTTCATGACGAAAGGCTGTGAAACGGCGATCAAAAACGGAAAAGAAGAAAAGGTAAAAATTGATCCGGATGGAGAGACCGCCTTATTTATATTCAAAACTATAGCCGATCCTTTCGTCGGAAAAACGTCTCTATTCCGCGTAATGAACGGAACTCTGAGAAAAGACGCCGCGCTAAAAAAATCTCCCTCCGATAAGGAAGAAAAACTTTCCCACATTTACACCGTTTTAGGAAAGAAGCAAACCGAAGCGTCCGAGCTTCACGCAGGCGATATCGGCGCCCTTACAAAGGCGGCGGGAATAAGCACCAACGATACCCTCAGCGTCTCTGGAAATATTGAATACAAAAAAATTGAATTTCCAACGCCGTATATGGAAAAAGCGCTTAAGCCCGTATCGAAAGGAGACGAGGACAAAATATCGTCGGGCATTTCAAAGCTTATGGAAGAAGATCCGTCGCTTCGATACGAAAATAACCCGGAGACGAAGCAAATGACGGTCTCCGGAATGGGCGACATACACCTTGACGTTATAGTCTCGCGGCTAAAAAACAGATACGGAGCAAAGGTTATACTTGAAGAACCGCGAATCGCTTACAGAGAAACTATAAAGGGTCGCGCGGACGCGGAAGGAAAGCACAAAAAACAATCCGGCGGCTCCGGACAATACGGACATGTAAAAATCAGATTTTCTTATGGAGAAAACGAGGGTCTTTCGTTTACACAATCTGTCGTAGGGGGCTCCGTGCCGAAGGGATATTACCCCGCCGTAGAAAAAGGGCTTCTTGAAGCTATGGGCAAAGGCGTTCTTGCCGGATATCCGACGGTGCATCTCGCCGCCGATTTGTACGACGGTTCATACCATCCGGTAGATTCTAACGAAATATCCTTTAAGCTGGCCGCAAAGTTAGCTTATAAAGAAGGTCTTCCAAAAGCCAAGCCCGTTCTGCTCGAGCCGGTCGGCTCTCTAAAAGTAGCCGTGCCCGACTCGTTGGTTGGAGACGTAATCGGAGACCTTAATAAAAGGCGGGGACGAGTGCTTGGAATGAATCCGTACGAAAAAAAGAGCGGATATACCGAAATTGAAGCGGAAGCTCCCCGAGCCGAGATGTCCGACTATACGATAGCCCTAAGAGCTATGTCGCAGGGACGAGGCAGGTTTGATTTTACCGTAGACAGGTATCAGGAAGTCCCGTCCGCCACAGCGCAAAAAATAATCGCAGAGTCAAAAAACGAAGATTAACCGCTGCGTAATATGCGCCGTAGCTTTGAGCTGCGGCGCATGAACTCGTTTTAGAACAGTACGCCGATTTTGCCGGCGCTTTTTGCAAAGCAAGCGCGTACGTTTTAATAAATCATTCTCTATATAAAGAAAGGAATAAAAGAAAATGAAGAAAAAAACGCTGAGCGTGCTGCTGGCCGCGATAATGCTGCTGACGGCGCTGCCGTTTACGGCTATAGCGTACGGAACTAACGCTAAGCTGCCGTTTACGGACGTGCCGGATAACGTATGGTATCGCGACGCCGTGCAGTTCGTATTCGACAGAAATACTATGAACGGTCTTCAGCCTGACGAGTTCGGTCCCGAAAAGAACATGACCCGCGCCGAGCTTGCAACCATGTTATCGCGCATTGCAGGCGCCGATGTAACAGGATATGCCGATAAGGCTTCCGTTTTCAACGATGTGAGCGCAGACAAGTGGTACGCCGACTACGTAGGATGGGCGGTTGAAGCAGGAGTAGTCAAAGGTTATGACGACGGGACCTTTAAAGCTGACAATAGTATCAGCAGACAGGAGATCGCCGTTATGTTCGTACGATTCCTCGGCTATAAAGATATGGAGATCAAGGATCCCGACGCTACCCAAAAATTCACGGATGAATCTGATATTGCAAAATGGGCTGAAAAAGACGTTGAAACTATCAGAATCACCGGACTTATGAAAGGAGACGACGACGGCGGCTTCCGTCCCGACTCTACCGCTACAAGAGCTGAGATCGCAACTATTGCAATGAGACTGATACTCGCTATGGATTCGCGAGAGCTTGAGCTTGAAGTAAGCGCTTCCGGCAGCTTCATGTCCGCGGCAGACTTTAACTCATGGCTTGGTGAAACGCTGCGCATCAGCGGATTCATTGCAGACAACTACTATGAAATCAAGTCTAAGTCCGAAGCTCTTGCTCCCGGCGCGAACGCAGAGCTTTCCGTTAAGAGCGGAGAGAGAGAATATACTCTCAAAGTAACTAAAAAGTCTCTTGAGCTTGAGAATCTCCTTGCGGAGAACGGCGCGGCCTTCGATTATACTTATGCGGGCGAGCTTTCAAACGACGCTCTCGCTTCATGGCTCAGATCCATGGCCGATCCTACGACCGCTTTTGACAGTGCCGAGATCTCAAGCATCAAAGACAACGGAGAGACGTCCGTAATCTTTAAGTCAGGCGACGTCGAAATAACCCGAGAATACAAAATCAACCTTACGGAGGGAGATAGAAACTCCGACGAGCGCGTAACGCTATTCGTCTCTCCGAGCGGCGACGACTCCGCAGCCGGAACGCCTGACGCTCCTCTCGCTTCTATTAACGGAGCTAAAGCAAAAGTACGCGAGCTTAAAAAAACTGCCCGAGCTCCCATTAACGTGTACTTCCGCGCGGGAGATTACTATATTTCAGAAACAGTAGAGTTCACAGCCGAGGACTCCGGAACCGAAACCGCTCCCGTTACCTACGCCGCTTTCAGAGGCGAAGCCGTAAACTTTTACGGAGGAATCAAGCTTGATCCTTCCCGAATCACTAAAGCAGACGAAGCCTTTGCTTCCCGTGTAAACGACGAAACAGCTCGTCAAAAGCTGCTTAAGGCGGATTTATCCGGACTTAATATCACTCTGCCAAACATACGCGACTATAGCGACGCCGCTGTTTTTATGAACGATACTCCTCTTGAAATATCAAGATGGCCTAACAAAAACGCGGGAGCCGACGCCTACGCTCTTACTCGCCCTGGAAACGCCGTTAACAATGAAGACGGATCAAAGACCATAAAGCTAAACTACATGGGAGTGGCGGCCAGGTCTAATTTATGGTCCGACGAATCTATTAAAAATCTATACATTTTCGGATATCTTGCTTACGACTGGACTAACGATTATTACGACGCTTCCAACTTCGACCGCGAGAACTACACGGTCACCTTAAAAGGAAGCAACGGATACTTTGAAGCCGTCAAGGCAGGACAGAAGAGATATTTCTTCCTCAATCTTCCCGAAGAAATCGACGTCCCAGGCGAGTCATATACCGACCGTGAGAAAAATGTAATTTACTTCTATCCTTCAGACGATTTCTCGTTTGACGGCATGTTTGTCAGCACGATCAGCGGAGATATGATCAGCCTCAAGGATTGCAGCAATATTACCGTCGACGGCGTCAATATGAAATATGGCCGCGGCGGCGTTGTTAACGCTGCGAACATAAATAACGTTTCCTTCTCAAATTTCACCGCCGCTCATACGTCGGGAACCGGAATGATCCTTGATGGGAATAATATTTCCGTATCTAATGGTGAAATTTACGACTTTCTTCTTGGCGGAGTAATAATCCGCGGTGGAGATCGTAAAACTCTTACGTCGTCGAACAGCATAATAAAAAACTGCGAAATACACGATATTAACCGAACCGAAGCAGCCAGATCAGCTATACAAACTGAAAGCACAGGACTCGTTATCCGTAACAACGAAATATACAACTGCGGAGGGGAAGCGATAGACATACGCCTTTCAAACGACGTTCAGGTTATCTATAACGAAATATACGACTGCGCCACTAATACGGGAGACAGCGGCGCAATATATTTCGGACGCAATCCATCTATACTCGGAGTTAAGATTAACTACAACTATTTCCATGATATCGGAAATGAACTCCGAACCTCTCACGGACAGCGTATGATCTATACGGACGACGGAAGTTACGGCGCTGAGATACACGGAAACGTATTTGCAAACACTATCGGAAGCGAAAGCAGCGCGTGCAACAATCACGGTTCTCAGCACTCCGATATGAGAGGAAATATTTTCGTCGACGTTGGCAGCGCGTTTACTTTCCATGGTTGGAACTCAAATGATAACGCCGAACTTCAAGACAGATGGATAGAATTTCTTTATGTAAATGAAGGAGGCACCTATCAGGGAGGATATAACGTTGTCGGCATGCTATACGAAGCAGGATTCGACAATGTAGTATGGCGCGAACATTATAAGGACACTATCTGGGAAAACCTGTATAATTACATTACTCCGGAGAAGATCGACGCATACTTCAAAATGTCCGCTGAGGAAAAGGAAAAATTCATTCATGATACTGCGCCTACGGCTACAAATCAGCTATGCGAGAACGTTTTTGTAAACGTCGGACGCGATGAAGACGGCAACCCATATGAAATGGGATGGGGCGCCGGCGTTATCTGCGAAGGAAACTACGACGAAAACGACACGTCTATATTTGAATCCTACGAGAATAAAAACTACGCTCTTTCCAAAGAAGGTCTAGCCAAAGTCCGTGAAAAGATTCCCGGATTTGAAAACGTTCCCTTTGATCAGATGGGAATTATTAAGTAAATAGCGTTTCAGAAAAGGTCTGTCGATCTCCGTTCTCGGATGTTTCGACAGCCTTTTTTATAATTTCTGAGAAAGTATTTTCTATTCTATTTTAGGCGTATTTTTTGAAATTTTTTACTTTATTTTATACTTTCTTTTTAATAAGAAAGTGATCAAAGAAAACTATTATAGTTCGCCTCGCAAAGAATATCCGCGATTCGTGAGCGAACCGCTCTCGTAAGCCGACTGATGTAGGACGGATTTTGCGGACATTCAAAATAAAAAAGAATGTGGATGTAACAGACAATGGCAAAGACGATTTTTGGGGAACTGGGCGGCAAATACGAAAGGCAAGGTGACTATTTAATTCCATGTATAGCTTTACCCGCTGAGGAAAAGCAGTCGATAGGCACATGGGGACAGCGGCATCTGGACTATCTGAAGCA
>CATKFO010000052.1 GCA_949747515.1 uncultured Eubacteriales bacterium | reverse complement strand
ATGATGGGAGGCCAGCTGGCGCAGATAACGACCGCGTCTCTCGAGGATATGAAGGACGCGCAGATTCACCCTGAGGATCACGAGGATCTTATAGTGCGTATCGGAGGCTTCAGCATGAAGTTTATCGAATTTGACAGAGAAAGTCAAGATGAGTTTATTATGCGTTACGGCGCGTGATACGTTGTAAAGAAATGATAATTTGACATCCGGGGAGCCGTAGGCTTCCCGGATGTTTCGCGGAAGATCGGGCGGAAATTGTAAAAGCAAAGCAAAATTGCTATTGCGAAAGAGCTCCGATCGCTGAATCTTACGCAAAATTAAAAGAAAGGCGCTGTCTGTATATGGGACATTTCACTACTGTGAACCGTCATAGGCTACAGGTCATGAAAAATTGCTTTAGGGCGGGAATACCTATTAGGGGACTGCTTCACGACCTGTCCAAATATTCTCCTACGGAATTTATCGCCGGAGCGAGACATTATCAGGGAACGAGAAGCCCGAATGAACGGGAGAGGGAAATATACGGATACTCCCGCGCCTGGCTGCATCATAAGGGAAGAAACCGTCATCATTTTGAATACTGGAGAGACGTTAATCCGGCGACTGGAACGTATGAACCTGTAAAAATGCCGATAATATTTCTTGCGGAAATGTTCTGCGATAGAGTCGCCGCCAGTAAAATATATAACGGAGCTTCTTACGGCGACGGAGACGCGCTGGAATATTTTAGAAAAAAGAAAGCGCGCGACGAAATGCATCCGGAGACGGCTGAAAAGCTGGAAGAATGGCTTGTTTTGCTCGCCGAAAAGGGCGAAAAGACGGCGTTTTCCGCGGTAAAAAAGGACGTTAAGAACGCTCGTCTTTCGAGCCGCGGTAAGTAAATTGAAAAAAACACTTGTCAAACAAGAAAAAATATGGTATAGTATATATACTTGTCCAAGCTTCCCGGGAAAAAGACTCATGTTTTTCCGGGATTTGATATGTATGTATAGGAGGCCGTCCTATTCGATTTACGGCGGCTCCGTTTGGAATATACTACAATATATTAAAAACACATGCGCTTTATTGTCCAGCGGCGCATGCGCCCGACGGAAACATAAACGTATTGCCTATTTACGATAATTGTTTCCGCGTGAAAGGTACGGTATCATAAAAAATGGACGTTTTAATTATGCTGAACGTATGCCTTGGGGCTGTATTTCTTATTTGTTACGCATATCAGCTGTTTTATATCGCGGTTGTGCTTGCAAAGAAGGAGCGGCGTCTGGGCGAGACGGTGACCCCCCATAAATTTGCCGTTATTATTTCCGCAAGAAACGAACAGGCTGTTATAGGAGGACTCATTGAAAGCATTAAAAAACAAACATATCCCTCCGATCTTGTAAAAATATTTGTCGTCGCGGATAATTGCAGCGACAAAACGGCGGAAGTGTCTCGCGCGGCCGGAGCGATAGTGTACGAGCGTTTTGACTTGTCCCTTATCGGAAAAGGATACGCGCTCGACTTTCTTCTCGACCGGTTGAACCGCGACTATCCGCGCGACGCGTTCGACGCGTTGTTTATATTTGACGCGGATAATATTTTGTCTCCGAATTATATTGAGGAGATGAACAAAACATACAGCTCGGGTTATAAGATACTTACGAGCTACCGCAATTCTAAAAATTACGGCGACAACTGGATTTCCGCCGGTTACGGCCTTTGGTTTCTCAGAGAGGCGAAGTATCTCAACAACGCCCGTATGATACTTGGAACGAGCTGCGCCGTCTCGGGCACGGGCTTTATGGTGGATCGTTCCGTTCTTGAAGACGAGAACGGAGATATGAAGTGGGGCTTCCATCTTCTTACCGAGGATATAGAATTTTCGAACTCCAGCGTTATAGACGGGCTGTGCATAGGATACTGCGGCGGGGCAGAGTTCTTCGACGAGCAGCCGACCAAATTTTCGCAGTCGTGGCATCAGCGTATGCGCTGGGCGAAGGGATATTTGCAGGTTTTCGCCGGTTACGGCAAGGATCTTTTCCGGGGTATATTCGGAAATAATAAGCGCGGCGATGAAAAACGCCGTAAATGGAGCCGCTTTTCCTGCTTTGACATGTCGCTTACAATAATGCCTGCGCTTATATTATCGGGTATGCTGTTCATCTTTGATTTTGTAGCGGCGTTGACTCTTCTTTGCATCGGCGACTACTCCGGAGCGTTGAAGCTTATACTCATGCCGACGGTAGAGGCGAGCGTTATCGTATTTATAGTGGGAATTATTACGACTATAACCGAATGGAAAAAGATACATACTTCCGTTCCGAAGAAGATTTTGTACGCTTTTACGTTTCCGGTTTTCATGATGACGTATATTCCTATCGCTTTGGTTTCTCTTTTTAAGAAAAGAGTCGAATGGAAACATATCGAACACACTAAAGAATGTAAGTATAACGACCTTGTTGCTTGTAAGGAAAAACAGCGAAGAAAAAATCCGGGAACAGGTGATTTGACGTGAGCCGTTTATTCCCGGCGCGTTTATTTGCTTCGTTATGATATAAATTATCGTATAAAGAAAAATACTTAAAAGCTATGACCGGAACCAAGTAGGATCGTTTTGCGGCTCTAAAGAAAGCTGTCGGCTGATGCGAGACAGCGGGTCGAACGATTTGAATACTTTCCGCGAGCTGCGCTGTAAAAGACGCGCGCGCGACGAGCAATGAGCGGACGCGCGACTAGCGCCCAAAGCCGCGTCGGACTCCGACCGTAATATCGGACGGGCGAATTTATATTGCCCGATAAGGCGGAATTCGTAAGAATTACCGTAAACTTGAGGTGGTACCGCGATTATTATCGCCCTCTGTGTTTCTTGCAGAGGGCGGTTTTTGTTTTTACAGCCGCGCGTACCGTAGGATTTCGGCACCGTCGGCGGCGCGAGAGACATACGCGGCAGATAGATAAATTTATAAAACTAAAAAATATGAGATTAAGAGAGGGAACGTCTATGCCTATTACGGATTTGCTTGAGAGAAATTCCAAGATTTATCCCACGGATACGGCTTTAGTGGAAATCAATCCTGATAATCAGCCCGAAAAAAACACTACGTGGAGGGAATTCAACCTGACCGAGCTTGCATCGGAATCGGACAGATACCGCCGCGAAATGACGTGGAAGGAGTTTGACACGCACGCTAACCGATTTGCAAATTTACTTTTCACGCGAGGAATAAAACGAGGCGACAAAGTAGCTATACTTCTGATGAATTGCCTTGAATGGCTGCCGATATATTTCGGAATACTGAAAACCGGAGCCGTCGCCGTTCCTATGAATTTCAGATATTCTTTTGAAGAAATAAAATACTGCCTTGAGCTTGCGGACGTGCGTATGCTGGTATTCGGGCCTGAATTTATAGAGCGCATCGACAATATAAAGGACGATATTCAGGCTGTGGACGAGCTGTTTTTCGTCGGAAAAGCGGAAGAAACGCCTTCCTATGCCGATAATTACTCGCTTACATATTATTGCTCTACGCAGGCTCCTCCAGTGGAGGTAAAGGACGAGGACTCCGCCGCTATATACTTTTCCTCGGGAACTACGGGGTTTCCTAAAGCGATTCTGCACGATCATTCGGCGCTTATGAGCTCCTGTATTACCGAACGGGCGCATCATGGACAGACGAAGGACGACGTGTTCCTGTGCATACCGCCGTTATATCACACGGGAGCTAAGATGCATTGGTTCGGCAGCTTACTGACTGGAGGAAAAGCGGTTCTTCTTAGAGGAGTTAAGCCGGAATGGGTGCTTCAGGCCGTGTCTGATGAAAAGGCTACGATAGTGTGGCTTCTTGTGCCGTGGGTGCAGGATATACTCGATACTATTGATCGCGGCGAGCTTTCGCTTTCCGATTTTCGTCTGGAACAGTGGAGACTGATGCACGTGGGGGCGCAGCCGGTTCCGCCGTCGCTGATTAAAAGATGGAAGAAAACGTTTCCGAATCATGAGTACGACACAAATTACGGTTTGTCCGAATCCATCGGCCCCGGATGCGTTCATCTTGGCGTAGAAAATATTCATAAAGTCGGAGCTATCGGTAAAGCGGGATATCTTTGGAAAACAGAGATATTCGGCGACGATGGAGAACCGGTTGCTCAGGGCGAGGTCGGCGAGCTTGCCGTATCCGGGCCCGGCGTTATGAAATGTTACTACAAAAATCCCAAGGCTACGGCGGAGGTTATACGCGGAGAGTGGCTTTTAACCGGAGATATGGCGAAAGAAGACGAGGACGGGTTTATTTATCTGGTCGACAGAAAAAAGGACGTTATTATCAGCGGCGGAGAAAATCTTTATCCCGTTCAAATAGAGGATTTTCTAAGAGCCAACGATAAAATAAAAGACGCGGCCGTAATAGGACTGCCGGACAGGCGGCTTGGGGAAATCGCAGCCGCGGTGATAGAGCTTAAGGACGGCGTTTTGTGCGACGAGAACGAGATAAACGAATACTGCCTCGGCCTTCCCAGGTATAAGCGTCCGCGGCGTATAATATTCGATAGGGTTCCTCGAAACCCTACGGGTAAAGTGGAAAAGCCTCGCCTTAGGGAAATATATTGCGGCGAAAGACTTGTAGAAGCGCAGACAAAAGCGTAATAACGTGATGAACATGGTCTGAACAGATTTATGGGATAATCGTAAAATTCATAAAAAAGAAAGGTTTTCACACGACTATGACAGAGATTTTAACCGGAGCAATGGTGATTTGCTTCTTCATTCTTATGGTTGCGGTGGGATTCGCCTGCCGCAATCGGGCGAAAAACGTCGACGGCTTTGTCCTTGGAGGCCGCGCGGTCGGTCCGTGGCTTACCGCGTTCGCGTTTGGAACTTCATATTTTTCCGCCGTAATTTTCGTGGGCTACGCGGGGCAGTTCGGATGGAACTTCGGCGTCGCGTCCACATGGATAGGTCTCGGCAACGCGTTTATAGGCTCTTTGCTCGCATGGAACATACTCGGACGGCGTACGAGACTGATGACGCAGCATATCGGCTCTCGCACTATGCCGGATTTCTTTGGAAAGCGATTCGGCTCGGACAAGCTGAAGACGGCGGCTTCCTTCATTGTCTTCGTATTTTTGATCCCTTATACCGCGTCTCTGTATAACGGACTCTCCAGCCTTTTCGGCATTGCGTTCGACATTCCGTATTATGTATGCATCATAGTTATGGCGGCGCTCACAGGAGTATACGTTATCTTCGGCGGATATATGGCGACGGCCGTAAACGATTTTATTCAAGGCATTATAATGCTCGCGGGGATCGTTTCCGTTATAGCGGCCGTGCTTAGCCGTAACGGGGGACTTACGGCGTCCTTAAAGGCCCTTGCCGAAAGCGACAACGGCGGCTGGGAATATACGTCGTTTCTCGGCCCCGACCCTGTTTCTCTGCTGGTGGTCGTTCTTCTTACGTCTCTCGGAACATGGGGACTTCCTCAGATGGTGGGCAAATTCTACTCGATTTCAAACGAATCCGCAATTCGTAAGGGAACGATTATTTCTACCGTCTTCGCCGTAGTCGTTGCGGGAGGATGCTATTTTCTCGGCGGTTTCGGCAGGCTTTTCGTGACTTCCGAAACTGTTAAAGCGCGCGGCTTTGACAGCGTAGTGCCGACGATGCTTTCCGGTCTTTCGCCCGTGATCGTAGCGTTTGTAATCGTACTTGTTCTGGCGGCGTCTATGTCTACCCTGTCGTCTCTCGTTCTCACGTCTGCTTCTACTCTTGCGCTTGACGTAATAGCTCCGAGAATGAAATCTCAATCTGAAAAACGCAGACTTACTCTCGTTCGCGTTTTGGTGCTGTTCTTTATTATTTTGTCGGCTATTATCGCAATACTAAAGGATTCCATATGGTCTTCTTCAGTGTTTATCGCTCAGATGATGGGTATATCTTGGGGAGCGTTGGCCGGCGCGTTCCTCGCTCCCTTCCTTTACGGTCTGTATTGGAAGAAAACTACCAGACCCGCGGTCGCGGCTTCATTTATTTTCGGCGTGGCCACGATGACTCTGCAGCTTCTGATATCTATGGGAATAGTTCCGAATTTCTGCTTTATATTTAAAAACTCGCTTACCTCGGGCGTGTTCGCTATGATTTGCGGTCTCGTAATCGTTCCGATTGTCAGCGTCCTTACAAAAAAAGGGTCGCCTGAGAACGTTAAGGAAATGTTCTCGTGTTACGACGCAAAGGTAACTGTTCCCGCGGAACATTCTCTTGAAGACAGATGAAAAATATGATACAATAGTATTAGCGATATGGAATTTAAATACGGATCCAGAATCGCAAAGAAAATGAAACATACCGCGCCGCAGAGCGCAATGGAGAAATTATATGAAAAAACTTATGCTCGGAAACGAAGCGGTCGCCCGAGGATTGTATGAGGCCGGCTGCTCCGTCGTGTCAAGTTATCCCGGAACTCCGTCTACGGAGATTACGGAATACGCCGCGAAATATGACGAGATATACTGCGAATGGGCGCCGAACGAAAAGGTAGCCGCGGAGGTCGCTTTTGGGGCGTCTCTTGCGGGAGCGCGTTCCGCTTGCGCCATGAAGCACGTGGGTTTGAACGTGGCTGCCGACCCGTTGTTTACGCTATCATATACCGGAGTAAACGGCGGAATGGTAATCTGCGTGGCCGACGACCCGGGAATGCATTCTTCTCAAAACGAGCAGGACTCGCGTCATTATGCGATCGCCTCAAAGATTCCGATGCTCGAGCCCGCAGATTCCAGAGAGGCAAAGGCGTTTACCCGTCTGGCGTTTGAACTGTCTGAAAGGTTCGACGCTCCCGTAATTCTTCGTATGTGCACAAGGATCGCTCATTCCCAATGCTCCGTAGAGCTTGAAGAAAGGGTCGATACCGTAAAAAAGGATTATGTAAAAAATCCTCAGAAATACATAATGGCTCCCGCCAACGCAATTCGCCGCCATCCTTTTGTCGAGGAGAGAACCGCGGCTATTGCCGAGTACGCCGAAACGTCGGATATTAACCGCGTAGAATATTCGACCGACCGAAAGCTCGGCATTATTACCTCCGGAACTTCGTATCAATACGTTAAGGAAGCGTTCGGGGACAAGGTTTCGGTACTTAAGCTTGGAATGGTTAACCCATTGCCGGATAAACTTCTTCGCTCGTTCGCCGAGTCAGTTGATCGCGTAGTCGTAGTAGAAGAGTTGGATCCAGTTATTGAAGAACACTGTAAGGCTATAGGAATAAAGACGGAAGGGAAAAACATTCTTCCCGTAGTCGGAGAGTTTTCTCAAAGCGTTATTGCAAAGGCTTTCGGAATAGAGGCTCCCGCGTTCGATTCATGCGACGAGCAGATACCCGTTCGTCCTCCGGTAATGTGCGCCGGATGTCCTCACCGGGGACTCTTCTATGTTCTTGCAAAAAATAAGCTTACGGTCCTCGGAGACATCGGCTGCTATACCCTCGGTTCGGCGGCTCCTCTAACGGCGATAGACTCGGTTCTATGCATGGGGGCGTCCGTTTCCGGGATTCACGGCTTTAATAAAGCCTTTGGAGGCGATAGCGAGAATAGAACGGTTTGCGTTATAGGCGATTCGACGTTTATGCATTCCGGTATGACGGGACTTGCCAATATCGCTTACAACGGCTCGAATTCTACCGTTATTATCGTCGACAATTCTATTACCGGCATGACGGGGCACCAGCAGAACCCGACGACGGGATATAATATAAAGGGCGATCCCGCGACTAAGATCGACCTTGAATCTCTTTGCCGCGCATTGGGAATAAACAGAGTGCGCGTCGTCGATCCATACGATCTTGCCGAAACGGAAAAGGCCGTTCTTGAAGAAGTCGCGGCGGAAGAACCGTCCGTTATTATTTCACGCCGGCCCTGCGCGCTGCTTAAGTATGTGAAGGCCAAGTCTCCAGTAATAATCGACCGCGAAAAATGCCGTGGATGCAAAAAATGTATGAAAATAGGTTGCCCGGCCGTCAGCGTGAAAGAAGGCAAAGCGACCGTAGACGAAACCCTTTGCACAGGATGCGGAGTCTGCTCGCAGCTTTGTTCGTTCGACGCGATAAATCAGCCGGAATAATCGGCGCCGACCGATTGCATAAAGCAGAGAAAGGCATGGATATCTGAAATGAAAAGCATGAATATTATGATAGTCGGCGTCGGAGGTCAAGGCTCGCTGCTCGCCAGCAAGCTTCTCGGACGCGTATTGATAGGCGAGGGATACGACGTTAAAGTGTCGGAAGTGCACGGCATGAGCCAGCGCGGAGGAAGCGTAGTAACCTACGTACGCTGCGGAGATAAGGTGTACTCTCCCATTATTGATAAGGGCGAAGCGGACTATATCGTTTCCTTTGAAAAGCTCGAGGCGGCGCGATACGTCGATCATCTGAAAAAAGGCGGGGTTATCGTTACTAACGATCAGCGTATCGATCCTATGCCGGTTATAACAGGCGCGTTCGAATATCCCGACGAAGTTCTTGACTCGCTTAAGAAAAAAGGCGTTAGGATCGACTCGATAGACGCTCTGTCGCTGGCTCTTGAGGCGGGAAGCTCCAAATGCGTTAATATCGTACTGATGGGACGCTTGTCCGTTTATTCCGACATTTCCGAAGAAGCTTGGATCAGAGCCATAGAGGAAGTCGCCCCTAAGAAATTTATGGAGATAAATAAAAAAGCTTTTGCTTTGGGCAGAAAGGCGGGAGTTATCGAATGAACGAAAAGAGATACTACCAAAAAGAGATTGAAACGATGCCGCGAGAGCAGCTCCGCGCTCTTCAGTCGGAAAAACTTGTTCGGCAGGTTCGCCACGTATACGACCATGTTCCGTATTACCGCGATCTTATGGATAAGAAAGGCGTGAAACCGGAAGACATCCGCGGCGTCGACGACCTTCACCTTCTTCCGTTCATATCTAAGGAAGACTTAAGGGAAACATATCCGACCGGTATGCTCGCCGTGCCGAAGGCGGACTGCGTGAGAATTCAGTCGACCTCGGGCACTACCGGCAAGCGCGTTATCGCGTACTATACTCAGAAGGATCTTGATCTTTGGGAAGACTGCTGCGCTCGCGCTATTGTAGCGGCCGGCGGAAGCCGCGAAGACGTGGTTCAGGTAAGCTACGGATACGGACTGTTTACCGGAGGCCCCGGCCTTAACGGAGGTTCTCATAAGGTGGGCAGTCTGACTCTTCCAATGTCTTCAGGAAATACTGAGCGTCAGATCCAGTTTATGCTTGATCTCGGCGCGACAATACTGTGCTGCACGCCTTCCTATGCGGCTTACATCGGAGAAACTCTGAAGGAAATGGGATACGGGCCGGACGATATTCCTCTGAAAGCCGGTATTTTCGGAGCGGAACCATGGACGCAGGAAATTCGGGAAAATATTGAAAATACGCTCGGCATCAAGGCTTACGATATTTACGGTTTGACGGAAATTTCCGGGCCCGGAGTTTCCTTCGAATGCGAAGAGCAGAGAGGCATGCACATTAACGAAGACCATTTTATCGCGGAAATTATCGATCCTAACACCGGCGAGGTATTGCCCGAGGGGACGAAAGGCGAGCTGGTTTTCACTTGCCTTGACAAGGAAGCGTTCCCAGTGCTTCGCTATCGTACGCGCGATATCTGCGTTCTGTCAAGCGAGCCTTGTTCTTGCGGAAGAACTCATATTCGTATGCAGAAGCCTATGGGGCGAAGCGACGACATGATGATCATTCGCGGAGTTAACGTGTTCCCGTCGCAAATTGAAGCGGTTCTATTGAAGAAGGGATATTCGCCTAATTACATGATCGAAGTGGACAGAAAGAACAACTCCGATACTCTCGACGTATTTGTAGAATTGACGCCGGAGCAGTTTGCGGATACCGTCCGCGAGATCTCCGCTATGGAACGATCCCTTGAAAGCGCGATTCATACGATGATCGGTATTTCGCCGAAGGTACGTTTGGTAGCCCCTAAAACTATCGCGCGCAGCGAAGGTAAGGCTGTTCGCGTAGTGGATAAAAGAAAGCTGCACGACTGATTAAAGCTTGAACTGATAAAGCTTGTCGCCGCGCGGCAGATAAAAAGAAATGCAGCAAAACCGAAAGGAGCATAACTATGTCGATCAAACAACTTTCTGTGTTCGTAGGAAACGAAAAGGGAAGCATTGCGGACATTGCGGAGATGCTTTCAAACGCGGGAGTGAATCTTCGCGCTATGACCGTAGCCGATACCGTCGATTTCGGTATTCTCCGTCTTATTGCCGACGATACCTCTCGCGCTCTCAGCGTACTTAAAAACGAAGGTATTATAGCGGGCGTGACTGACGCGACTGCGTTCGCCGTGCCGGACGAACCGGGCGGTCTTGCGCGTGTTCTTAGGATTTTGTCCGAAGGAGGCGTAAACATCGAATATATGTACTCGCTTTTCGCAAGGAAAGACGGCAAGGCTTGCATAGTAGTTCGAACAGCTGACTGCGCTAAAACGGAACAAATTTTGAAGGACGCGGGAATCGAAGTTATCGACGGAGACGGCGTGAAAGAACTGTAATAAGAAAGGGACGTTTAATGCCGAACATAAATGAAAAAATGATGGCTCTGGGTAAATGCAGATCCGTCATAAGGGATATATTTGAATATGGAAACGCAAGAGCTAAGGAAATCGGGCGTGAAAACGTCTTTGACTTTAGCCTTGGTAATCCCAGCGTTCCTGCTCCGAACGAGGTAGACGAGGCTATTGCAGAGCTGAACGAGGGATTCGGCTCCGTGGCGCTTCACGGATATACGTCCGCGGTGGGAGACGAGGGGGTCAGAGCGGCCGTCGCTGAAAATATTAACGAGAGATTCGCGGCGGGAGTAGATAAAAACGATATTTATATGACCTGCGGAGCCGCGGCGTCTCTGACTATAACGCTCAACGCTCTCGTTAACGATGGAGACGAAGTCGTCGCGATTGCGCCTTACTTCCCGGAATACCGCGTGTTTGCAGAAGCGGCGGGAGCTAGGTTTGTTTCCGTACCTGCGGATACCGAGGCGTTTCAGATTGATTTCGACTCTTTTGAAGCCGCGTTGTCAAGCAATACGAAA
This sequence comes from uncultured Eubacteriales bacterium, assembly GCA_949747515.1. Lineage (GTDB taxonomy): Bacteria > Bacillota > Clostridia > Oscillospirales > CAG-272 > RUG11130. Next base: position 31,318 of record CATKFO010000052.1, on the reverse strand, counting down.
GCTGTTATAATAAATACGCCTAACAATCCCACGGGAGCGGTCTTGTCCGAGTATACTATACGCCGTCTGTGCTCCGTCCTTCGGGATAAAAGCGAAGAGTACGGTTCTCCTATATATTTGATCTCAGACGAGCCGTACAGAGAACTCGTGTATGATGAAAACATCGTACCGCCGTATCTTATCAACGAATACGATAGGACTATCGTTTGCTATTCGTTCAGTAAATCCCTCTCTCTTCCAGGAGAACGTATAGGATATATTGTCGTATCCGGACGCATGGATAAGTCCGAGCACGACGATATTTACGCGGCGGTGTGCGGAGCGGGACGCGCTCTTGGTTTCGTATGCGCGCCGAGCATGATGCAGCGCGTAGTTTCACGCTGTCTCGGTAAAACCGCCGACGTGGCGATATATAAGAAGAACCGCGACCTTCTGTACGACGCGCTCACGGAATACGGATTTGAGTGCGTTCATCCCGACGGAGCGTTCTACCTATTTATGAAATCTCCCGAGGAAGACGCGACGTCTTTCTGCGAGAAGGCGAAGAAGCACGAGTTACTCCTCGTTCCGTCCGACAGCTTCGGGTGCGTCGGATACGTTCGCATATCATATTGTGTTTCTACGGAAATGATAGAAAGATCGTTGCCGGCGTTTAAAGCGTTAGCTCAGGAATACTTTGGTTAATAGATATAGTGATTCTGTAGCTGTATAAAACTACACAATAAAAATGAGCTTGTCGTTATGTGAAGTGAACCCCAAAGTTTAGACAGAATCAAATATAAAATTAGTTGTGAATGAGTTCGGAATTGCACCGGACTCATTCCTTTTAGTTTAGATGAAATTCTCTCAATTGTTTAATTCATTAATGAAAGTGTTAACACTATCAAATGTTTCGCCATAGAACATTTCAACTTTAAGTCTGCCGAAGAAGTTTTCCATTGCACTGTTATCCATACAGTTTCCTTTCCTGGACAGGCTTTGTGTAATGCTATGTTCAGATAATAGGCGCTGGTATTCTGCATGTTGGTATTGCCAGTCCTGATCCGAATGAAATAGCGGTGTTGCATCGGCTGGGAGTTTGTCAAACAAGTCATTCAATATTTCTCGCACTTGTTCCAAATTTGGACTTAACGAAATGGAATAAGATAATCTCTCGATTGAACAGATCCATTATAGGAGAAAGAAACGCTTTTTCATCACAGACTTTAAACTGAGTAATATCCGTTGTTAGTTTTTTGAAAGGATTTGCTGCATAGAAGTCTCTCTTTAATAGATTATCTGCAACCTTGCCGACCTCACCTTTGTATGAATAGTATTTATCGTTTTTGCGATTGATTGTATAGCAAAAACAGTTAAAACTCTGTCTGCCTTTGTTAGCATTGAATATATCTAGTATTTCTTGCTTTTCTTTCTCATACTTGTTTGCGTTTCGGTGTTTCAAATAGTAATAGAATGTACTACGAGCTAATCCTGAAATTTGCAACAAGTCATTTAATGGGATAACCTTGCCTTAATTCATTGACTATCGCTGCTTTTTCTTTTCTTCTTGCAACCTTTTCTGAACTAAGGCATCGAGTTTTTTAAGTATTCAATCTCCATTTACAACCGCTGATTTTCGGCAATTAAATCTTCCTCAACTCTTTTATCTAATTTCGGGGTCTGCCTTTCCTTGTTCCGCCTGCTGAATATGCTCTTCCTCGTCTTTTTTTCATCAGCCCTTCGGCTCCTTCTTTCAAATATATGCGCTCCCACCTTTGAAGCATTTTTTTGCTCCTCCTGTTTGATCGTTGCCTAACTTATAACTTTCTTACTGTTTCATGATAATTCATATGGTGTTCTCCAATATCCATTATAACACTTATTTTGAATTTCGGCGAGTATCTTTTCTACTTTTTTCCTTTTCTCGACATAAAATATGCACTCCAAAAGTGTCTAACTTTTGGGGTGCATATTTATGTACAAGCTCATTTTTATATAATTACATTTCTATAATATCTTTAGGGTTACCGCGAATCATTGAAATAGCTTTTAATATTGTTATTACTTTATTTGCTTCAATATTATAGTATTCAGGTTGATCATCTTCCAATTTTCCCGCTAGTGTATTAATAATTATTCGGATCTGTTTTACATGAAATTCAGTATCTTCCGCATTAATATCGCCTAAATTATAAGTTGCCAAACACTCAAAACCGGGATAATCTTTATTTACCTTGTCTCTCACCTCTTGAGCAGATAATTTTGTGCGGTGCCCAAATTTTGTTTGCAATGAATTTGTTTTGCTTTTCATAATATAAATTATTCCAGTCATAAATTCTTCCTTTCTATAACATAAATTTAGCAATAAATTAAGTATATTTTTATAGAGTTTATATCAATGGAGAAGATAAATAATATTATATAATAGCGTTCAACAAAATAGAATGTTATAATGTAAATTTGGCAAGTTCAGTTTTGACTTTTAAAATTATATGGTTTAAAATAACGCTCCTCTGACGTCTTTTAAGCGTCAAAGGAGCAAAAGCCTACTCAAAGTCCACTCAAGAAATCAGAATATGGGGTATCCTGCGTTGGTGTGAGCCTCGATAAGTTCGTCGCACATAGCAACTACCTCGTCTGGAGTGAGAACCGCTCCGGTATGAGGATCCATCATGCACGCCTGATACAGAGCCTGACGGTTGCCCGTAGCGGCGGCTTCAATAGTAAGCATCTGGGGATATATGTTGGAGGAGTTCATTGCCGCAAGCTGAAGCGGAAGAGGACCTGCGTAAGTGGGGGTAATGCCGTTTCTGCGAACAACGCAGGGAACCTCGACGCAAGCATCGTAAGGAAGATTGGGGATAACGCCTCTGTTAATAACGTTACCGCCGATAATATACGGCTTGTCTGTTACCATTGCCTCCATAATGTACGACGCGTATTCGTGAGAACGAGTGTGCTCAACCTTACCGCCGTTCATTATATCTTCCTTCTGCTGCTTCCACTCCGCAATCTGATCGCGGCAGCGCTTCGGATACTCGTCGTAATTGGTGTTATACTTTTCAAGCAGCTCGTCTCTGCCGGGTTTAAGATAGAACGCGTTGTACTCGGCGTTGTGTATGCTGCTTTCCGTGCAGTAGTAGCCGAGTTTGTCGATATAATCGAAGCGAACCATGTCGCGATGGCCGCCTTCGCGGTTCTTTTCAGCGGCTCTCTTTTTGATCTCAGGATAAAGGTCGTTGCCGTCCTTATCTCGGATTTCAAGAAGCCAAGCCATGTGATTGATACCGGCTATGCGCTCGTATCTTCCTTCCATTTTATCTTCCATACCGAGTCTTTCGAGAAGATCGCTGGAGCAGGTCTGAACGCTGTGGCAGAGGCCTATCGTTTTAACGTTCGTATATCTTTCCATATAACCGGCTAGTATAGCCATAGGGTTGGTGTAGTTGAGGAACCATGCGTCCGGGCATACTTCTTCAATGTCCTTGGCAAAGTCCTTCAGAACATGAATGGTACGCATTCCGCGGAAAATGCCTCCGACGCCAAGGGTGTCGCCGATCGTCTGATAAAGGCCGTACTTCTTAGGAACTTCAAAATCGATGATAGTGCAGGGATCATAGAGGCCGACCTGAATTGCGTTGACTACGAAATCCGCGCCGCGCAAAGCGTTCTTTCTCTCTTCAACTCCGAGAAATTTCTCAATTTTAGCTCGCCCGCCGTTTACGTTGTCGTTCATGGAGGTAATAAGACTATAAGACTCCTCGAGACGGTCTGCGTTAATATCGTAGAGAGCTACTTCTACGTCGTGGAACGGGTCGGCAAGCATGGTGTCTCCGATGACGTTTTTTGCAAACACGGTGCTTCCTGCGCCCATAAATGTCAGTTTCATGTGAATTCCTTTCCTTCCATATATCGAATGTTAGAGATTACCTATTTATTATAAATGCTTTGATTTAAAAATGCAAGTGTTAACGTATATATAGACTGATAAATTTGATAAAATTTAGTTTACGGACGCGTTGTTATCTTAATACGCTAATAATAGTTTCGGATTTCTACATGGAGGATTTGTTTAACTTTTCAGTATGTAAGAAACTGCGTCTATAAAAATAATTCCATTTCATTGTCTTTAACTGTAAATCCTCGTATGGAGTACAGATTTTTACCACATTCGCTGCTGTTAAGCCATAATCTTTTTACATGGATTTGCGAGGCATAGCTTATAATTTCATCTAAAATATCATTTGCACGCCCTTTTCTTCTGAAGTCTGGCGCCGTATAAATATTTAATATATACCCTTCGAGTCCGACGAGGTTTTCTTCATATGGTATGCGTTGGAACAGGCACATAGAGCCCGTTGCGACAAGCTCGCTTTCGTATTTTATTCCCCAGCATATAAGGTCTTTGTTTATGTGCGCTAAATAATACTGCTTTGAGGCGGATTCTAACTTATAAATATCGGTTTCTGCGTTAATTTCTCCCAGCTCCTTCAATAGATTCATTCTTAATCGCCAAAATTCATCTGCGTATTCTTCGTCTAATTTTATAACGGTATTTTTCATAGAAATCTCCATTCCAATTTCAAATTGGCGTTGCATATAGTTCATTATACCGGTTCTGCGATGCAGACAAAAATGAGAACGATCGTTTTAGGTTAATTTGGGCGCAAAACTGCTATACTGTTTTAACCATTATATCGTGTCTTTACGCTATATCTCCATGCAATTTACCGTCGCAAATTTTTCCATAAATATGCGTGTTCAGGCTCTTTTTTTCTCGCGTTCGTTCATAATTTCGTCAGGTGAGAAAGAATATTTAGTTCCGCAGAAGCGGCAGGAGGCTTCAACCGGCTTTCCGTCTTTTACAATATCTTCAAGGTCATCTTTTCCGAGCGAAGAAAGGGCGTCGAGATATTTTTCCCGTTTGCATGAGCAAAGATACTCCGCGTCAAATTCGTCGAACATTTCGTATTCGATTCCCGAGAAAACCGCGGAAATTATGTCGTCTCCGTCTTCTCCGGAGGCGATAAGCTCGGACACGGAACGCATGAGTCGGACGTTGCTTTCGAGCTTATCAGCTATAGCGTCGTCTGCTCCGGGCATGAGCTGGAGAAGATAGCCGCCGGCGGCGTACGCTATGTTATTCCTGTCTACCCGCACTCCCAGAGCGCACACGGTGGGAGTTTGTTCGCTGCTTGCAAAATATTCAGTAATATCCTCGGCAATTTCGCCGGATATGATTGGAGAGGCTCCGATATAAGGTTCGTTCATACCAAGATCGCGTATAACGTACAGCGTTCCTCCTCCAACTACTCCGCCTACGTCAAGCTTTCCAATACTGTTTGGAGGAAGCTCTGCGTCGGGGTTTTCAGCATATCCCCGCACGTTCCCTTTATAATCGCCGACGCATACTATAAGTCCCGCCGGTCCGTCGCCGTCTATGCGAAGAGTTAGGGAATCGGTTTTATTCTTTAAAAGCGAACCCATGAGAGAAGTCGCCGTCAGCGCTCTGCCGAGAGCGGCCGTCATAGTTTTAGACGTACGATGTATTTCGCAGGATCGGCGTACGATGGACGTGCTGTCGCAAAAGACTATGCGCGCGCTTCCGTCGGATGTTATGGCTCTCTTGATTATAGATTTATTATTGCTCATTGATATGCCTTTCATTTTATATATTGCCTTGCGGAAATATCGGCGTTTTTACATAATCATTTTTATTATATCACCTATATAGATTCTCTTCAAGTCGTATATAAAAAAATATGCGGTTTGCCTTTTATCAGAAAGAACAGACGACAAGATTTAAAAGATAGTTTTAGACTGGAGTCAAAATTACAATGATAAAAAGTTTATTAATCTATCAAATCAGAACGAAAACATCTCATATGCTAACTAAAAAATAAACTATTTTTCTATATAAGCGCATTTATTATAATTTTTACTTGACTTTTTGTCGTCTTCATATTACAATGAAATTAGAAATAATTCGGCAAAATTCTCTGTTGATTTTTACACACACGCTTTTATTACAGAACAAATTTTTTTATAGGAGACGCTTATGCCAAAGATAGTTCAAATAATAATAAAAAGCTGCGATCGAAGAGTATTAGAGCTCGAACAGGTCAAAAATTGGCTGACTGAAAATGGTTTTAAATTATCAAATAATCATTATCAGGTAGATAAAACGGCCGATATTATAATCCTTACTACCTGCGGAGTAACGCAGCTGCACGAGGATTTTACTTTTGAGATGCTTGAGAAAATAAAGGCCGGAAAAAAACCGGGAGCGCAAATAATATTAGGAGGCTGCGTCCCGGAGATCAATCCTGAACGCGTGGCTAAAGAGTTCGGAGGGCCCACGTTCAGCCCTAAGTCATACTATAAGCTGGATCAGATATTTAATTTGCCTCGTAAATTAGATACGTTTGAACGTCCGAATCTATATAAAATGGAAGGATTGTACCGAAGCGACGTAGGAAATACCCTAGATACGGTGAAATATGTGACAAGCCTTAATTTACACAGCGTAATGCGCGGATTAAAATTAAGGATTAACAACCGCAAAACGTACTACATACAAATCCATGAAGGATGTTCAATGGGCTGCACGTACTGCGCTATTCAGAAAGCAATCGGTCCCCTCAGAAACAGTAAGCCTATTGAGACCGTTATCAAGGAGTTTAACGAGGGCTTGAAAAAGGGATATAAACGTTTCCGCCTTATAGGAGACTGCGCGGGAAGCTACGGACTCGACATAAAAACTAATCTTGGCAAATTGCTTCAGAGAATCTCGGAAATTGAAGATCAATTCACACTGGAGCTGACCGATATCAATCCTGTATTCCTTAAAGTTATTTACGAACCTGTAAAAACGCTGTGCCTGCAAAAAAGACTTTCTAATCTTTACATACCTATTCAGTCGGGTAACGACCGCATTTTAGGCCTTATGCACAGACGTTATGATATAGAAGAAACTAAACAAATGCTTAACGAGCTTAAAGCTGCCGCGCCGAAGGAATTTAAAATTGGAACGTCCGTAATCGTAGGTTTTCCGTCTGAAACCGCAGACGAATTGCAGGATACAATCGACTTTTGCAATGATCTGAATTTTGACTGGATATACTGTCATGGATTTTCGCCGCGTCCCGGCACTCCGGCCGCCGACCTTCCCGAACAGTTATCTGGAGAGGAAGTAATGGAGCGCGTTAATCAATTTAGAGAAAAAATAAATGAAAAAGAATCCGTAGTATTAGATTTTCAATAAACGGCGTAATGTAAATAACAGCTACTTTTGACGCTCACAGGGAATTTTGACGCGCAGACGAAAAACAAGCTATTTTAATGAAAATAATTCTTGTTTTCTTTCGGTTCCTTCATCGGAAAAAGAAGCTTGCTCTATTCGTTAGTTAACGCGCTGTAACGAAGTTTGTATAAGCAGTTGGAGCATTCTGTCCCGACTGCTTATTTTATGATGCGATTAAAGATTAACTATCAGATTGTTAGAAAACGCATAGCATATAAAATTTGCGTAAAAAGCGCTGACGCCAGATTCAATTCATAATAAAACAGCGTCTGTTGCAGAGTCTTGTAAATGTCTTTTGCAGGATGGTTTATGCATATTGTCGTTTGATTTTGCTTACACAATCTCTTATTTAATATTTGTCGCAAATAAGCAGGAGAATCAAAATGAAAAACTGGTACAAAGAAGCTTACACATTCAAAATTACCGTAATCGCAGTTGGCTCGGACGGAAAACCAGAATGCTGCCGCAACGGTCACGAAATTGGAGATGTGTTTACTTGTGGTTACGGCTGCCCCGGTGGATTTTGTTCCAAGTCAATGGCGATACTTTTTCCTTTAATGGAAGCCGTCCGTTCTGGCGGCTATTTGTCTAATTTATTGTCAGGAGCAGAAAAACATACGGGTATATTCGTATGTCCGTTTAACCTTGTGCATTTCAAGTTGGAGGCGATTGAGAATAAGTAATCGCGCCCGCCAATCCCCCCCCCGTTTTCCACCGAATCATACGAAAGATGTGTGAAAAAAGAGTTAAATATAGCCCCAAACGAGCATAATTTTGTCTGCATGATATCTTTACGTACGCCGCACAAAGCGTCGGGACTTTCGAAAAGCAAAACAGAAAAACGGGCGTAACCCTTTGTGTGGGCTGCACCCGTTTTTATATTTGTTACGGAACTTCATCATTTCGGCGAAGCTCCCTGGTTTCTCCCGTTTAGGAGGGAGGATTTTTATTTATCAGAAGTTGTAAATGGCGCCGGTCTTGGCGGATTCGTATATTCCCTCGAGTATGCGGGTTACGCAGAAAGCCTGCTCGGGCTGGACGCACACCGGAGTTCCGTCCGTAATGGCTTGAATCCACTGAAGAGCTTCTCTGTAGCTCGGATCGTCTCCGCCGTTTCCGTCGTAGAACGCTACTCCTCCGCATGACAGGTCGGGCTTCAGTTCAAATTGTCTGCCTTGTCGAATACCGTTTATGGATACTCCGTTCAACATATCTCCGCCTGCTTTCGTACCGCAAAGAACGGTGGTAGCCTCATTGGGATACGCATAATTGAGCGCCCATGAGGATTCTACGGATATTGTCGCTCCGTTCTCCATTACGACAAAGCCGAAGGCGCTGTCTTCAACGGTGAATTTCTCCGGATCCCAGTCTCCCCACGCGTTTCCGGTTTCCGTCTGGTTGTTAAGCTTATGATAAGCTGTGCCAATGCAATATTTAGGCTTATAGTTGTTCATCATCCACAGGGTCAGGTCGAGCGAATGCGTTCCGATGTCGATAAGCGGACCGCCGCCCTGTTCGTATTCGTTTAGAAATACGCCCCATGTCGGAACCGCGCGGCGACGGAGAGCGATTGCTTTCGCGTAGTAGATATCGCCGAAGGTTCCGGCAAGGGATTCGCCTTTTAAGAATTGCGCGTCCGTCCTTTGCCTGTTTTGATATCCTATGGTAAGAATTTTGCCGGTTCTTTCAGCGGCGTCCAGCATCTTTTTTGCTTCGACGGAGTTTATCGCCATAGGTTTTTCGCACATTACGTGTTTTCCCGCTTCAAGAGCGTCTACGGAAATAAAACTGTGCGAACGGTTAGGGGTGCAGACGTGCACGGCGTCTATTGAGTCGTCTTCAAGCAGTTTTTTATAATCGGAGTATACTTTGGCTCCGGGAGCGCCAAACTCGGCGCTTGCTTTTTCAGCCTTTTCGATAATAATGTCGCAAAAAGCCGCCATTTCTACATTGGCGATTTTTTTCAGAGCGGGCATATGTTTGCCGTTTGCAATTCCACCGCATCCGATAATGCCTACGCGTACTTTTTCATTCGTCATGTTTTTAATCCTTTCAGTATATAAGGGATTGAGGTCTCCATTATCATAAATTAAAAATGGTTTAAGTGCAATAGGATTGCGCAAAAAAGTTTGCCGAGAACTTAAAATTGTTATGTTGTACAAAAAATGCTTCTGAATTTAGTTATATCGACTAAAATCTAAATTCTTATTGAGATTAGCATAAAAAAGTAAAAAATATATTCGGGCGAGACATTGACATTCGGCCGTGTTGCAGGTACAATTATATGAAAATATACGCTAAAGGACGGATTTATAAATATGGCTGAATGGATATGGTACGACGGCGATATGGAACTATACCACGGGACTCTTATACATGGGCGCCGCGAGCGCTCTGGATCGTATTGTCCGATAATGTTCCGGGCCGATCCGCCGCTCAAGTTTGTCACGTTTGAAAAAACGGCTAGAACAGACGGAGAGACGATCGTCGTGAGAGCCAATACCGAAAAATTTCTGATCATTGCGGACGGAAAACGTATTTATCGCACGAACAAAGTGGTTTTGGAACCGGGCGAGCATACAGTCGTTGTAAGCGCGCACAAAGAAAACGGATTTCCTTGCATATACATAGAAGGAAACGTATTTGCCAGCGACGGCTCGTGGAGCGCATACTCTCAAGGATATGAAAAGGTTCCCGCGGGGCGCAGCGATATGTTCGTTTCTCCCGACGACGATCCGGAGATATTTCCGTTTGAATACAGACTCGCGCGCCCCGTTTCATCTGAACGGCGCGGCGAAGGAATACTTTTTGATTTTGGACGCGAAACATTCGGCAAGCTCCGTACCGAAGCTCCCGAGGGAACGAAGCTCGACGTATATTACGGAGAATCCGAGGCCGAGGCCCTTCATATGAAGGAGACCGTTATAACCGATACGGCAGTCGGCGGAGACGTTCTGCGTCCCAGGGCTTTCAGGTATGTTTTTATTGTTCCAAACTGCGAAAAAGCGGAGTTCGATTCAATATCTCTTTCGGCCGACGAGGAGTTTATAAGCCGTGATAAACCGGGAAGCTTTAAATGCGACGATGAAGAAATCAATCGGATCGTCGACGTTTGCTCTTATACGCTTGAGATAAATATGAGAGAGGCCATTTTCGACGGAATAAAGAGAGACCGTTGGGTTTGGTCCGGAGACGCGTATCAGAGCTTTCTTGTGAACTATTACTCCTTCTTTGACAGCGATTCTGTGCGCCGTACCGCGCGCATTCTTCGCGGCCGCGACCCTATGACCCAGCATATCAACACCATACCGGATTACTCCGCGCTTTGGCTTATGGGAATTCGGGATTATTATCTTTATACGGGAGACGCTGATTTTATTAGGCGCGAATATCGCGATATGGAGACTCTGATAGATTTTACCCGTTCGCGTCTTGATGAAAACGGATTTGTAGTCGAACGGGACGGAGACTTCGTATTTATCGATTGGCACGATTATTTTGACAGAGAGGGTCCCCTGTGCGCCGAGCAGATGTTTCTCTGGGCCGGATACCGCGCCATGGCTGAAATATCCGAAGCGATTGGAGAAGACGAGAACGCAAGACGGTACGATTCGCTTGCGGACAAGCTGAAATCCGATATAAACCGCCTATACTGGAATGAAGAACGCGGAGCTTTTGTTGATTCTTTCACTTCCGGCAGAAACAACGTGACTCGCCATGCGAATATTATAGCGCTTAGGTACGGTTTTTCCGATAGAAAACAGTCGGAACTTATTATAGAGAACGTTATTGAAAACGATGAGATTCCGGCGATAACGACGCCGTATTTTAAGTTTTTCGAGCTTGACGCGATGCTGACGGCCGGAAAATCAGATTTATTCCGCGATATGCTTGGAAGCTATTGGGGTGAAATGATTCGTCTTGGAGCCACTACCATATGGGAGGAGTTTGATCCTAATATGAAAGGCGACGAACACTACGCCATGTATGGGCTGCCGTTTGAAAAGAGCCTTTGCCACGCATGGGGGGCAAGTCCCGTATATTTGCTCGGCAAATACGCTCTCGGCGTTCGTCCTACCTCTCCCGGATATGAGAAGTATGAGGTTTGCCCTCAGACCATGGGGCTTGAAAATTTCGAGGGAATAGTTCCGACTCCGGCAGGCTGCGTCCGCGTGAAATATACGGACGGGAAGATAACCGTTGAGTCGGATATTCCAGGCGGGACGCTGAAAACTTCTAATGGAGACGTTCCGATTCCCGCAGGCGAGAAAATTACGGCTCGTATCTGAAATTCAATAAAAACACCCGACTAAGCTTTTACGCAGTCGGGTGTTTTTCGCTTATTCTATTTTCATTTGTCCGTCGTTTGATTCGGAAACCGCTCGGCGATACGGAATGCCAAGATGCTCGTACGCAGCGCGGGTAACGCAGCGTCCTCTCGGCGTTCGGTTTAAAAATCCGAGTTGGAGCAGATACGGTTCATACACGTCTTCAATAGTCACCGATTCTTCTCCTACTGTGGCGGCGAGCGTTTCAAGTCCGACCGGTCCTCCGTCGTAGTATCCGATTATAGCTTCAAGCATACGGCGGTCTGTGTTGTCCAGACCCAATTCGTCGATTTCAAGAGTTTCGAGAGCATGTCTGGCAATATCGCAGGTAATTCGTCCGTCTCCTTTAACCTGCGCGAAATCACGAACCCTTTTCAGGAGTCTGTTGGCGATACGCGGAGTCCCGCGAGATCGTGAAGCGATTTCAAGCGCTCCGTCGTCGTCTATGGGTACGTCGAGAATTCCGGCGGAACGTCGTACGATTGACGCAAGCTCTTCCGGCGTGTACAGCTCAAGCCGCAGGAGAACGCCGAAGCGATCTCTTAGAGGAGTTGTGAGCTGACCCGCGCGGGTAGTCGCTCCAATGAGCGTAAACTTAGCGAGAGGAAGCCGTATGGACCGCGCCGCCGGCCCCTTTCCTATAATTATGTCAAGCGAATAATCCTCCATCGCAGGATAGAGGATTTCCTCTATAGACCTTGACAGCCGGTGTATTTCGTCGATAAACAATACGTCGCCGTCCGCTAAATTGGAGAGCAGAGCCGCAAGATCTCCCTGTTTTTCAATGGCTGGACCGGAGGTAACCCTGAAATTTACGCCGAGCTCGGACGCTATAATCGCGGAAAGCGTGGTTTTTCCAAGGCCAGGAGGGCCGTACAGCAGAACGTGATCAAGCGTGTCTCCGCGCAGCTTGACGGCGTCTATATATATTTTTAGTATTTCTTTCGCTTTTTCTTGTCCTATATATTCGTCTATGGAACGCGGACGTAGCCCCGGCTCGCTGTCTGCGTCTTCCGCAGAATATCCGGACGATATGATCCGGTCTTCAAAATCGAATTCGTTTGAGTCCATATGATCGATTCTCCTCCGGTTTTATTATTTCATAAGGGCCGCCAGAGCGGATTTTATAATATCTTCAAGATCTGCGTCCGGGTCTACGTTTTTCATTGCGGCGGCTATTTCCGATCTTGAGTATCCGAGCACGGTAAGAGCGCTGTACGCGTCGGAAAGTTTTGAGCCTCCCGCGGCTGATGCGGAGCGAAGACTTATATCCGTGGAAATGTCGCCGCCGCTTCCTGAAAACTCCGGATATGCTTTCGCGAGCTTATCCTTCAATTCCAATATTATTCTCGCCGCTGTTTTTCCTCCAACGCCCGGAGCGCGGGAAATCGCCTTGGAATCCTCCGACGCGACTGCTAAAGCAAGCTTTTTCGGAGTAAACAGAGACAATATAGACATGGCGGCCTTAGGGCCTACTCCCGATACGGAAACTAGCAGACGAAACGCGTCGAGTTCTTCCTTTGATGAAAAACCGTATAGCTCGACGCCGTCTTCCCTTACAGCCATGCGAGTGTATACCTTGACTATCTGCGAGGATGAAACGTCTATATCTCCGGACGGAGAGTAAACGGGAGAGGGCAGGGATGAGAGCGTATTGGCGGTGACGGTCAGCTTATAGCCGATTCCGCCGCATTCGATTACTACGAAGGATGATATGACGTCAGTCTCCGAGACCACGCCGCTTATTGTATAAATCATAATTTGAGATAGAGCCCTTTACATGTGAATTTTTGCAGTTTTATTCTAAACGTATCCCGCAGACCTTACTCGCGGGCTAAAGCCGACGAATGTAAATCGCGTTTTAGTTCTCTCAGATAACGGGGAATTCCAATTGGTCCTCAGAGCGCTTCTTCCGCTTATGTTTGACGACGGCTTCTGCGACGCAGGCCGCCGCGAACAGAAATATTCCCGCTCCCGTTACCATAAGTCCTTTCCGCAGACACTCGGGACGGTAGATCATGGTTATCTCGTGCTTGCCGGGAGTTAGTTTCAGAGAAATTAAGGCTCCAAGAGACTTGTCGTATTCAGCTTCTTTTCCGTCTACGGTTATGCGCCAGCCCTCGTCGTACGGTATCGTCGTGAGAACGGTCGTTTGTCCCTCCGGCACGTCGATGGTTCCGGAAAGACTTTCCTCGTCGTGTTCGGATATATTAAGCTCCGCCGCCTTCAGAGAATCTTTTATGGAATCGAACAAAGCTTCATCAAAATAGTAGAAATAGCTTTCGGCTTTCGCCATATATAGCTTTTCACCGTTAAGTCTCAGTTTTACGGTCACGCTTTCGCCTGGCTCGAACGTCCCTAGTTCCTTTATCGCGTGCGTTTCGTTGGTAAAGTATGTTCCAGCCTCGCGTCCGTTTATGGATAAAGTCGCTTCTCTCGGCCAGTTGCTTGGAACATACATATATATTGTGTCGGAGCTTTCGGCGATAATTTCAAACGAAACGTAACCAACGCCGTCGGACGTTTTTTCATATCCGATATGCTCCTGTTCGACCCCGAATTTTTTGCAGCCGCCGTAATCCTGCTCCGCGACGAGGGGCTTCCAAAGCTCTCCCGTTCCTTCCACGTTCGGATATATCGCCGCGTACATACTGTTCATAAGATCGAACGGAGCGACGGACGTCGTATCGAAGTCTGTGAAATCGTCGTCTACCGCGAACGCGGCGGACAGCGCGTAAGGGTTTTTATATACCATTATGCCTTCGTCTGTCTTTCCGATTAAGTCGTAATAATTCGCAATATACCAAGGCAGCTCCGTTTTTTCGTCGTTTTTCTGATCGTCGCTTTCTTGATCGTCGCTTTTCTTGTCAACATTTTTCTGATTAACGTAAATATATTTTATACCAAAAATCGAGTCGGACGTCAGCGTGCCTCCGACGTATTTTGACCAGTGCGATTTTGACGTGAAGCCGAAGTTCTCAAGCAAGTCGATAACGCTCTTGTTAAGAGTGGACGTGGAATTTGAAAGTCCCCTCAGTCCTATAGCAAAGTTGTCGTTTGTTCTTCTGTGATAAGTTTTTTCCGACCGGTAAAAGCCGTCGTCGCTTACTAACTTTTTCGCATCCGTATATGAGTCGACGACGCTTCTGTATGAAGATCGGGGAGAAAAAGACACGTCTTTGTCGAGAGCGTAAAGATTCACGACTCCCGAAAGAAACAGCTCCACGCAGGTTATGGAGACGAGCGCGATAGACCAACCCTTGATTCCGGACTGCGTAATAGAACCGGCTGCAAAGGGAACGACTGCCAGATATACTGCTATAATGCCGATAGAAGCCCAGACCGCGGTGAACGTCGGGAGATTTTTAAGCTTCATGGACTGAAGTATTATAAGTATCAGCAGCGTTCCGCACCCGGTAAAGATAATCTTTTTAGTTCCGAGCGCTTTAAGACCCGCCAACGCGTCGTAGCACATAAGAAGAGCTATCATAACGAAAATAAACGCGAATCTGGCGTTGAGCCAGTTAGGGCGCTGGAACCCGTGCCAAAGAAGATCGGCCCAGCTCAGCGTAAAGCTGACCGCGAAAATAAGAAGCAATATACCGCCGCATATCTTTTTTCTCGGCTTAACGGACGGGGATACGAAGAATAACGGCAAAAGCAAGGGGACGAGCATGCCGCAGTAAAGATGAGGCATTCCGGAGGGGCGAACCGTATCGTAGGAGCCGAAAAACACTTTTGACAGCAGGTTTATAAAGTCGTAGGTCTGCTTCGGCTCATAGTCGGGCGTGGAAAATTCCAGTTTTCCGAAGGTAAGCGAATAATACGCCGAAAAGATCATTACGGCTGAAATCATTACGGCTATAGCGGAAAAGACGACGACTCGCAGAAGCGATTTCGGAAAGTGCGCTTTTACTCCATTAGGATTTCTTTCGTCCCGAGACAATGAAAAATAGCGTAGGAAGAAGTAAAACGCTACGAAAAGGCACGTCATGTAGCCTATGTAGAAATTAGAAAGGATCGCGATGGATAAAAACAGCGTAAACGTCTTAAATTTGCCGTATTTAATAATTCGGTCGATCCCAAGCATAATCAACGGAAGACAAATAATGTTGTCCGTCCACATAAGATTATGCTGCATTATAACCGCGAACGCGGATAGAGCGTACATTGACGAAAACATAATCGTCATTGCGGGACGCCGCTTTTCTCTCGTATTATGTACGTATATCCCGAACGTAAGTCCGGAGAAGCCGCATTTAAGCAGAAGGATCGCGAGTATAGCTTCAGTAATGTATTCCTTTGGAAAAAGAAGAGTTATCAGGTTGAAGGGACTTGCGAGATAATACGCGAATATGCCGAGAAATTCCCCTCCGAGCGCGCGCTCAAACGTATATAAGAAGCTGCCTCCGTCCGCGATAATAGATCGGAATTTTTCAATGTAATAAACATATTGAGCGTTAAGGTCGAGCACGAGGACCGAGTTTTTTTCAACAGGCCAGACTCCCATTGCGACGTAAACGAGGAGCATAATCAGCGCCGGAACTCCAAAACATAGCGCGAGGTATTTGCATTTTGAAGGCGCGAAGTATTTTCCCTTGCGGCGAGTTTTCCCGCCGGCGTCGACTGGTTTCGCATCCTCAACTATATTTTCATCAATTTCAGATATAGTTTCGGCCGGCTTAACGTCTTCGGAAAGAGTTGCTTCCGGCAAGTCTTCAATATTAGTATCCGTAATAGGAGCCGCTGTTTCCGATTCAACCGTTTGCGCATCTGCGGAGTTTTCGTCAGACGATGGGATTGAATCAAGGTTGTCGTTTTCTTTTTCAGGATTCGAATTCATTTCGCGGCCTCCTTTGGAATAATTTTTTTTATGGACTTTTCGAGCTTTTCACGCTGAACGGTCATGTCTCGTCCGCATCCGGAGCAAACTATGCGCACGTCGCTGCCGGTTCTGAGCACGGAAAATTTATTCGATCCGCATGGATGCTGTTTTTTTAGTTCGAGAGTATCGCCAACGGCGAATTTAGGTATGTTCACGCTTGCCTCCGTTTTAGTTGAATTTTATAGATATACGCTTAAAGCGCTTATTTTCGCACGCGTATATTAAGAAAAGCTCCGCCGCTTACGATTCGACTCCGTCCACGCATCGGAACTTCACTCTCTGCGGATCCGAAGATCGCCGCGCGCCGAGCGGCGGAGCCGCAATAACTTACGCAGTAATGTTTTCCGCGTTTATTATACCATATTTTTTAAACCGTGTAAACTTTTTTCTTCTTATAAATCCAAAGCGGCGAGATACTTTTCGCTTCTCGGCGACGGCGTAAAAACGTACTTGACAATAAACGACGTATATGATATTATGTTATCATTGATAATATTACGAGTTATCTTACGTAATATAGCCGGCGATAGACGGCGGAGTCCTCGTCGAATTCGTATTTTTATTTTTTGCCTGCCGGCGGCGGAACGGAGAAAAAATGGCGTCGTCATTTACAATAATCACCGATTCATCATGCGACCTGCCGCCGTCGCTTGCGGAAAAGCACAGGCTGAGAGTAGCGCCGCTTACAGTCTCGCTTGGCGGAGGCAGCTATTCGAACTTTCTCGACGGAAGCGACATTCCTTTCGAGGATTTTTACGGAAGGATCGCGTCGGGAGAAAGCGTGACTACCAGCGCGGTAAACTACGAGCAATTCCGAATTGTGATGGAGAGCGAGCTTATTCTCGGAAACGACGTTCTTTACATAGGATTTTCTTCCGCTCTAAGCGGTACGTACAGCGTGGGAGTTCGAGCGGCGACCGAACTTGCGGAACAGTATCCGCGCCGCCGCATTCTAACGGTTGATTCGCTATGCGCAAGCATGGGGCAGGGACTTCTCGTAGACCTTGCCGCCTCTAAAAGAGAAGCCGGAGCGACTATAGACGAGACTTACGAATACGTTCAAAGTATAAAGCTTAAAGTTTGCCATTACTTCACTGTGGACGACTTGCATCAGCTTCAGAGGGGCGGCCGTATCGGAGGCGCAAGCGCGGCATTCGGCACTATTCTCAATATTAAGCCGGTGCTTCACGTCGACGACAATGGAAGACTTGTCGCTTTATCTAAGACAAGAGGACGTCAGGCGTCGATAAAGGCTTTGTTCGACGCGTTTTGTGAAAAGGCGGTAAAGCCGGAGGATCAGACCGTATTTATAAGTCATGGAAATTGTCGTGAAGACGCCGATCAGCTCGCTGAAATAATAAACGAAAGATACGGCTGCAAAGTTGTAATAAGCTATGTCGGGCCGGTTATCGGCGCGCATTCGGGGCAGGGAACTCTCGCTCTGTTTTTTATCGCGGATAAGAGATAAAAATTTATCGAGTATATACGCTAATAAGCGAAAACAGTGAATTTTACGAGCTGGAGAAGCTCTTTTTAGCGGCGTAAAAAACGACGTGGATACGGCGTTTCCGTATAGGGGAACGCCGTTATTCTGCGAAGGGATATGCGCGCATATAATATAAATATTTATACGAAAAGAAGAAATATATGTTTGGAAGGTTAACTGGTATGACAAGTATTGGAGCTGAAACGTTAGCGAGTATGCTGTATATGGGGGAGCGCGAGCTTTCAGAACGCTCGGCCGAGATAAATGGAATGAATGTTTTTCCCGTTCCCGACGGCGATACCGGATCAAACATGACAATGACGATGGAGGGCGCGAGGAAAATACCGGAGAGCGCTATGTCCTCCGTCGGCGGCGCCGCTAAAGCCGCGGCTTCCGGGATGCTCCGCTCCGCAAGGGGGAATTCTGGAGTGATTCTTTCCGTATTCTTCCGTGGATTCGCCGACGCGCTGAGCGGACTTGAAACTGCCGGAGCGTCGGAGCTTGCCAATGCGTTCAGCTCGGGAGCCAGAGCTGCGTACGGGGCGGTGGAATCGCCGGCGGAAGGAACGATACTTACGGTTATGCGTGAATCCGCGGAAGCGGGAGAAAAAGAGGCCTTGTCGGCTCAGTGTACTGTGGATAAGCTTTTTTCTTCGGTTATTTCAGAAGCGAGCGAATCTTTGAAACGCACGCCTAAGCTGTTGCCCATGCTTGCTAAGGCCGGAGTTGTAGACGCTGGAGGATGCGGATTTCTTACGGTTCTGTCTGGAATGGCGAAAGCTCTCAACAATCATACGGAGCTCCCGGCCGAATTCTTCCGGGCGTCGTCGACCGACGTATCGGCCGCATCGGAGGCTGATTTCGACGAGCGGTATCCATACTGTACCGAATGTATTGTTGAAAAAAAAGTAAAAAGCGCGGAGCCCTTAAAAACGTTCGCGGCGTCCCGCGGAAACAGCGTGGTGTTCACGGAGGACGACGAGGCCGCGAAACTACACGTACACACGGACGACCCCGGCGTCGTTTTATCGGAGGCTCTTAAATATGGCTCTCTTTATACTGTAAAAATTGAAAATATGAAGCTTCAGCATACCTCCCTTAAAGAATCGAGCGAAGCGGCGTCGTCTTTTTCGGCGAAAAAATACGGAGTCGTCACGGTAGCCGCGGGAGACGGAATAGCGTCTCTTTTTGAAGAGCTTGGAGCCGATAAGGTGGTAAGCGGCGGGCAGACAATGAATCCAAGCGTGGAGGATTTGCTTGAAGCCGTTCGTTCCGTAAAGGCCGATACCGTATTTTTGCTGCCGAATAATAAAAATATTGTGTTCTCTGCAAATCAGGCGGCGACTCTCGCGCTGGACGAAGGAATATGCGTTTCAGTTATTCCTACGACTGAAATACCTCAGGGAATATCCTCTCTCTGCATGTTCGACGGCGGCGCGGAGGCTGAATATAATATTTCCGAAATGAAAAACGCCGCGCAAAGCATAAAAACCTTTGCGATAACCCGCGCCGTGCGCGACGCGTCGATCGACGGACTTGAGGTTCGAGAAGGTCAATATCTCGGCCTCGAAAACGGGCGAGTTTGCTGTTCGTTCGACACGGCCGAGAATACGATCGAATTCCTTATAAAAAGGATAGACGGAGAGACGACGTTTACCGTAATATACGGAGAAGGATCCGACGAAAATCTTATCGGCGCCGCGCGGAAGCTTCTTGGAGAAATTAAAAATTCGGAAATTTCAGTAGTGGAAGGCGGGCAGCCTTTATATCCGCTTATTATCGGCGCGGAATGACGGCAGACTAAAGAATAAGTATTGGCGATTCTTTTAAATAGCGGCTTATCAGAATCATCCAAAGACAAAATTAAAAATAAACTCTTAGCCGCGAGGCAGATTTGCGACGCTAAATAATTAAATACGGCGCGAAGCGACGTTTCTTACTTCCTTTATTAAGGATAATCGAAACGTCGCTTTTTTATTTTTACATTACGATCGATCGCGCTTTATCGTTACTTTAAATTTGGAATTATATTTCTTATTTTCTTAGAATTCACATAAAATATTTGCATACTGAGGAAAAATATGCTAAAATATTGTCGCAAACAGTCGTTTTTTTAGCGTGTAATCAGCATATATTATCGCGGCCGTACGATCGGCCCGGCTAAATCGGAGAAGGTCTGAAGGATTGGATCGGATGATACGCTTTCTTTCAGACAGCTTTTGCGGCGGGATTTTTTTGGTTTTTGAAGAAGTTCCGGCATAAAAGAGAAGAAAGGCGTGGCAGTAAAGATGATCAAAAAATACACTGGTTTGAATGTTTACGATGCTCTTCAGGAACGACTTCACTATCTGTTTAACGAGTTTGATAATATATTCGTATCTTTTTCAGGAGGAAAGGACAGCGGCCTTTTGCTTAACCTTACGCTCGATTTTCAGCGTAAATATTATCCTGATAAAAAAATCGGAGTTTTTCATCAGGATTTTGAGGCTCAATATTCCGTTACGACTCAATACGTAGAGCGAACTTTTGAAAAAATTGCGAACGAGGTTTATCCATACTGGGTCTGTCTTCCCATGGCTACGAGAACCGCGCTGAGCAGCTACCAAATGTATTGGTATCCGTGGGACGACACGAAAAAAGATCTGTGGGTCAGGCCGATGCCGGACTATCCTTATGTTATAAATCTTGAAAATAATCCGATTACTACGTACAGATACAGGATGCATCAGGAAGACTTGGCCAAGCAGTTTGGAAGGTGGTACCGGGTTTTTCACGAAAATAAGAAGACCGTTTGTCTTCTGGGTATGCGTGCGGAGGAGTCTCTTCAGAGGTACAGCGGCATACTGAACAAAAAGTACGGATATAACGACTGCTGCTGGATAAGCAGGCAGTTTAAGGACGTATGGGCCGCGTCTCCCATGTACGACTGGGGAAAAAGCGACGTATGGCATGCGAATTATATTTTCGGGTACGATTATAATAGATTATACGATCTGTATTATATGGCGGGTTTGAAGCCGAATCAAATGAGGGTGGCTTCTCCGTTCAACGATCACGCGAAAGACAGCCTGAACCTTTACCGCGTAATCGATCCTGAAATATGGACGAGGCTTGTGGGGCGGGTACGCGGAGCTAACTTTACATCGATTTACGGTAAAACTAAAGCGATGGGATACCGCGCGTTAAGACTTCCGGCAGGGCACACATGGAGGTCGTATACAATGTTTCTTCTGGATACGCTACCAACGAGACTCAGAAATAATTACATAAAAAAATTTAACACGTCCATTGAATTTTGGCATAAGACAGGAGGCGGCCTTGAAGAATCGGTAATTCAGGATCTTATCATCCATGGATATAATATCAGACGCAACGGAGTGTCGAATTATACGGTGATGCGGAATTCTCGCGTAGTGTTCGTGGGAAATATTCCCGATCACACGGACGATATTAAAACAACGAGAGATATTCCGAGCTGGAAGAGGATGTGCTACTGCATATTGAAAAACGACCACACATGCCGCTCTATGGGATTTGGTTTAACTAAAGAACAACAGATTCATGTAGATATTCTAAAGAAAAAGTACAGCAAGGTTGGTGAATAAATTGGCGTTCAAAAGTCCCGTCTATAACGTAATAGCAGTTCCGATAGAAAAAATAAGTCCTAACACATACAATCCTAATTCGGTAGCTCCTCCTGAAATGAAGCTTTTGTACGACAGCATAAAAGAGGACGGGTATACTATGCCTATAGTGTGTTATTATGTAAAGGGTCAGGATACGTACGTGATCGTAGACGGATTCCACCGATATCGCGTTATGCTGGACTATCCCGACATTAGGGAGCGCGAAAACGGCATGCTTCCGGTGTCAGTTATAGATAAGCCTTTGGAGCACAGAATGGCGAGCACTATCAGGCATAACCGCGCGAGGGGCGAGCATAACGTCGATCTGATGAGCAATATAATTAAGGAACTGCACGAGCTGGGACGCTCGGATAAATGGATATCGAAGCATCTCGGTATGGATAAGGACGAAATACTGCGTTTAAAGCAGATTACGGGACTCGCCGCGCTCTTTAAGGACGTAAGCTTCGGAACGGCCTGGCAGCCGGTCGAGGATTCCGGAATTATAATCGCGGCGGACGCGGCCGGGGACGACGAGGAAAAATTCGTATAATTATATTTGCCCCAGGCAATAATTTTTATCGCTCATGGGTTTTAAAATTGAGTAAAAGGAGTATGGAACTATGAAAATCATAGGAATAGCCGGAGGAACCGCAGGAGGAAAATCAACGTTTACCGAAAAGCTCAGGAGAAGTCTTTGTGAATCCGGAGTTCGAGTAAAGACTGTGCACATGGACGGACACTTTAAAGAAGAAGGGCTGAGACCGTTCGTACCGTCTCATTTGAGCGGTAAAAAATATATAGACGATAATTGTCCGGATACTATTGACTGGAATGGATTTCATAAAGAGTTTGACGACGCGGCTTGCGGAGGAGAATACGATGTAATTATTGCGGAGGGCCTTCTCGTTCTGTGGGACGAATATCTGAGAGATAAGCTTAATCTGCGCGTATTTGTTGATTGCCGCGCGGACGAGCGTATTGTTCGCCGCATTTCAAGGAATATGAGCTACGGACAGGGTTTTGATCAGATAACGGGAGTATATCTCGATATGGTTCGTTTTCGTCACGATCAGTATGTGGAGCCGACAAAGTGGACGGCCGACATTATTGTAAACGGAGCGGGAAACACTGACGCGGCGCGCGACATGATAATCTCCTATCTCAATTCAATAAAATAGACGACGAATGTCAATTTACGCGTTCGGTATGGTTTTTCTTGATTTTTCAGTAAGACTGTGATAAAATGGTATTATTACTCATTCGGAAGGAACATATGGCATGAAACAAATCGCTATAATCGGCTTCGGCATTGTAGGCGGAGGAATACCGGAGGTTATCGAATCTCTTGGAGATAATCTGACCGCGGCTGTCGGAGACAGTGTAAACGTAAAGTATATACTCGATCTGAGAGAGTTTCCCGACTCGCCGTACGGCGACAGAGTAGTACATTCCATAGATACTATACTTGAAGACGACGAGATAGTTCTTATAGCCGAGACCATGGGAGGCGCGCACCCTGCGTTTGAATACTCGACTGCCGCCATGAAGCGCGGCAAACATGTTGTGACGTCTAATAAAGAGGTGGTCGCCTCTTATGGAGACGAACTGCTCCGAACGGCCGAAGAGAATGGGGTTTTATATCTTTTCGAGGCCAGCGTTGGCGGAGGAATTCCTACCATACGTCCTTTCGCCACTTCTCTTGCTGGAGAGAAAATCGTCTCGGTGGACGGTATTCTCAACGGTACGACGAACTTCATACTTTCTAAGATGAAGAGCGAAAGAAGAGAATTTGCCGACGTTCTCGCGGAGGCGCAGGCTTTAGGATATGCGGAGCGAGACCCGTCCGCCGACGTAGACGGAATAGACGCAAAACGCAAAATTATTATTCTCGCGGCTCTTTCTACAGGAAAGCTGATTCCCGCCGAGGAGGCGTACAGCGAGACTATAAGGAATATAACTCCCGCCGACATAGACGCGGCAGATCGCATGGACGCTTCTATCAAGCTTGTCGCGTCGGCAAAAATTAGCGGCGGCAGACTTTCCGTGTTCGTCGCCCCTCAGATCGTATATTCCACCTGTCCCCTCGCTTCTGTGAACGACGTGTACAACGCCATATCTGTGACGACGGAGTTAACGGGAGACGTAATGTTTTACGGCCGGGGAGCGGGACGTTACCCTACCGCGGGGGCTGTGGTCGCGGATATTGCCGCGGCGCTTTCGGGAGCGGCGAGGGCTGAGAAAATCCCCGTTTTTGAAAAGCAGCCCGGAGCGGCGGAGCCGTTCGGAAGAGCTCCGATGAAATATTATATCAGAATTGCGGCGGATTCCGCTTCAGATACTCTCGAAACATGCTCTCGTCTCTTTGATTCTGTGAAGCTTCTGGAGGGCTCGCCCGACGGCAAGGTTGAGCTTATATGCGGAAAGGCCTCTAAGGACGAGCTCGACGGCATAAGGAAAAGTCTTGGCGCCGTGGAATCTGTGATAAGAATTCACGAATGAACAAATTTTGTTCCGCGCTGGTACGGAGAGCGCCGGAATAGGCTGAGATTAGATCTTGTAGTGGAAAAGAATAAAACATATGAAGGCGGCGTCTATGGAGCTAAGGCTAACGGACGGCGCCTTTTTGACGGAACGTCTGAATCTTATCTGACCTGCGGTTATTGTTTCGGTTTTATTTTACGTCGTTTTCCCATATAATTTATTGCGCTCGCGGAGTCTTGATCAAGTATATCGTTAAACGTACGCGCCGCAAATGCTTACTTTCTATTGACCTGAGACGCGGTTGTGTGTTAAAATATAGTAAAATATCGGAAAGGCGGAACTGTCTTGAAAATAATAAGGAAAATATGCGTTACAGTTTTGGCGGCTGCTCTGCTTTCGAATCTCTCGTCTTGCGGAAACAAAATCGGCGGGTTTTCAATGCCTCGTCTCGCCTTGACGGGTGAATCTCCTGAATTAAGAGCTATTTCCGACGCGTCGGATGAAGTGAGAGGCGTTTGGATTGCTACGGTATTCAATATAGATTATCCCTCCGCTCCGGATTTGTCCGCGGCCTCTTTAAAGCGCGAGATCGACGGTATTTTGAACGCTTGCGTGTCCAACCGGCTTAACACGGTATATTTTCAGGCCCGTCCGTCGTGCGACGCTTTATACAACAGCGACATGTTTCCAGTATCGTCGTTTCTTAATTCAGAAGGAAAGCTGACCTTCGATCCTTTGGGGTATATTGTAAGCGAGGCGCACAAAAGAGGCATTTCAGTCCATGCGTGGGTAAATCCTCTTCGAATTACTACGTCCTCCTGGGCGACGGAGCATGCGCCGAATGGAAGTCCCGCCTCGGTACATAAGGATTGGACCGTAAACTACGACGGAAAGCTTTATTTTAACGCCGGTATACCGGAAGTAAGAAAATTTGTAGCCGACGGAGTAAGAGAAATAGTGAGCCGATACGACGTGGACGGGATTGTGTACGACGATTACTTCTACCCGTATCCGGTCAAAAACGATAACGGAGAAACCGTTTCCTTCAACGATGAAAACGAATATAAAAAGTATGGGGGAGAATCGTCTCTTTCCGATTGGAGGCGAGAAAACATAAACGCTTTGGTACGAGATACGTACGATGCGGTGAAGGAAACAGATCCAGAGTGTCTTTTCGGCGTTTCGCCGGCGGGCGTATGGAGAAACGACGACGGAAGCAACGGAGGATCGTCCACACGGGGCTTCGAGGCGTACGAATCAATATACTGCGACGCGCTCGCTTGGATTGACGGAGGATACGTAGACTATGTGTCTCCTCAAATATACTGGACATTCGATACCGCGGCGACTCCATTCGACACAGTGGTCGAGTGGTGGAACGGGATTTTGGACGGCGCGGGAGTCGATCTTATAGTGTCTCACGGCGCGTACAGATACGAAGAGGGCGATTGGAGCGAGCCTTACGGCGAGATGAAAGAACAGGTGGAATATTCCCGCAAACTTCTTTCATACCGCGGAAGTATGTTTTACGGCTTCGACGAAATTCGTTCTGACACGTTCGGCATATCAAATGAAATAACCGACGTGTTTTCAGACGATATAAAATATACCGACGCTTATCCTACCGGAGAAGGAATTTCTTTTACTTCGTTTGAAGAGGGAGAGAAGATCCCGATCGGACAGGCCGTTATCACCGGAGAAAGCGACCCGTCGCTTCCATTTAAAAGCGAGGTCGGCGCGGCTAGTCGTAGAAAAGACGGTTCGTTCAGCGTTACGGTTAACGTAGAACGCGGTGAAAACCAATTTATCTTCAGGCTTGGAGACAAGGAATATAGCCTCGCTTTAAACGGCGGAGGATAATTCGCTATTAGCGATATAGAGGGAGGCGTTCGATATGAATGAGGAAACTGAAAAGCTCGCCGAAATGATAAGCCGAAGCCGTAAAACAGTCTTTTTCGGAGGAGCGGGAGTTTCGACGGAAAGCGGCATACCGGATTTTAGAAGCGCGCGCGGAATATATTCCGAAAAATACGGCGAGTTGTCACCCGAAAAAATAGTCTCCGCGTCTTTTTATAAAGCGGAACCGGAACTATTTTTTAACTTTTATAAAGAAAAGCTTATATATCCCGACGCAGGGCCAAACGGAGCGCATTACGCTCTTGCGGAGATGGAAAAGGAAGGCGCGCTTTCATCCATAGTAACTCAAAATATCGACGGGCTTCACTCCGCCGCGGGGGCTAAACGCGTTATCGAGCTTCACGGTTCGGTTCATCGGAATTATTGCGAGCTTTGCGGAAAAAGATATTCCCTCTCATTTATTCTTGCTTCGGACGGCGTTCCAAAATGCGCTTGCGGCGGAACCGTAAGGCCGGACGTGACCTTATACGAGGAGGCCCTTCCACGGGGAGCTTTTGAAGAGGCGGCACGAGAAGTCGCGGAGTCCGAACTGCTTATCGTGGCCGGAACGTCTCTGTCAGTGTATCCCGCCGCGTCGCTAGTTCGCTATTTAAACGGAAATCTTGCGCTTATAAATCTTACGCCTACGAATGCGGACGATTCCTCAGATATTGTCTTACGTAATCCGGTGGGAGAGGTAATGAGCGAGGTCGCTAAAATACTTGGGTTAAGAATAGACGATGGCGGGGAACATAATAAAAAAGACGTAGTTAAGGATAGGCGGCATCTATGAAAGCGCATGAAAGATTTCTTCAATATGTAAAATTCAATACTGCAAGCGATGAAAGAAGCGGTTTAACTCCGTCGACGGAAGGACAGCGTGATTTTGCGCGTTTTCTTTGCGACGAGCTTAAACGTATAGGCGTAACGAACGCTTACGTCGACGAAAACGCATACGTAATGGGGTCTATTCCAGCCGACGAAGGGTATGAGGAGCTGCCCTCCCTCGGATTTATCGCGCATATGGATACTTCTCCTGATTTTTCCGGCGAAGACGTAAGGCCTCGTATTTTTAAAAATTATAACGGAGGCGATATTGAAATCCGAAGCGGCGAGTCGGTAAGACTTCTTTCCACGAAGGAATTTCCTCATCTTGCCTCCCTCAAAGGACGAACTCTTATTACCGCCGACGGAAACACTCTGCTCGGCGCGGACGACAAAGCTGGAATCGCTGAAATTATGACGGTGGCTGAGCGGGTAATAGAGGAAAAAATACCTAGCGGAAAGCTCTGCTTTTGCTTCACTCCGGACGAGGAGATAGGCGAAGGGGCGAATCATTTCGACATAGCGTCTTTCGGAGCGGATTACGCGTATACAGTGGACGGAGGAGCGGAGGGCGAGATAGAGTATGAGAACTTTAACGCTTATTCGGCCGTCTTTAAGATCGCGGGAAGAAACATACATCCCGGAGACGCTAAAGGCATGATGATTAACGCGTCGCTTGTATCGACGGAGATCGTATCTATGCTTCCTTCTGCGGAAACTCCCGCCTTGACGGAAGGATACGAAGGATTCTATCACCTTTGTTCTATAAACGGCTCCGTGGAAAGCGCGAAGCTCGAATATATCGTAAGAGACCACGGCGAATCTGCGATGAACGCGCGTCTTGCGACGCTAAGGCTTATAGAGAAAACTCTGAATGAAAAATACGGATGCGGAACCGTAAGCCTCGCGCTAAAAGAGCAGTACCGCAATATGAAGGAGATAATCGATAAAAATCCCTTTTTGATCGACATTGCGAGGGAATCCATAGAGGAAGAGGGGATCGATCCTATATCTGAGCCTGTTCGTGGAGGAACGGACGGAGCAAGACTCAGCTTTATGGGACTTCCATGTCCTAATCTGGGGACTGGCGGCTACGCTTACCACGGCCCGTACGAGCATATTACCGTCGAGGGCATGGATAAGGCGACCAATATAATTATCGGTATAATCAGACGACAGGGCAAGCTGCCTGATAAACGTCGTATAAATAATTAAATTAACGTATCCGACGAGGATTGAATACTCGGCGGTAAACGATAGCGAAATGAAAGGAAAAAACAATATGAACAGAGACGTTATTGAACTTGTTGCGGCGGCAAGATCCGTGCGCTCATTCGACGCTTCCAGTCCTATAACCCGCGAGGCGATGGAATCTCTCGTTAAGACGGCGAGTCTCTCGCCTTCCGCGCGAAACGATCAGCCTCTTAAGTATAGGATTTCATCAGATCGGGACGAGGTTGAGGCTTTGCTTGGCATGACGAGATGGGCGGGCTATATTACCGACGTGGTTTTACCTCCCGAAGGACGCGGCCCGACTGGGTTTATAACAATATGCCACGACTTGTCGGTTTGTCCGAGAAGCGAATTTTCAACTATGGACGCGGGGATAGCGGCTTCCGTTATAAATCTGGCCGCGTGCGAAAAGGGATTTGGGGCTTGCATGCTGGGTTCCTTTAACAGGGACGAGCTTCCTAAGCTGCTCGGCCTCTCGGAAAATTTAGTTCCGGTTCTCGTTATCGCTCTCGGGGCTCCGGCAGAGTATCCCATCCTATGCTCTGTAAAGGATGGGGACACAAAGTATTTTCGAGACGACGCGGGACTCCATTTTGTTCCTAAGAGATCTCTTGAGGAAATAATAATAAAATGACGATTCTTCTTATTATTACTTTGATTATGACGGCCGCGTTCGCCGCGTTGACTATATTGTCGCGTCGGCTCAGCGCAAAGCTGTCTCTAATTTTGAACGGCGGACTCGCCGTGCTTGGAGCCGCCGGAATACCTACGCTCGCTATTATTTTCAGATCGTTAAATACTTCTGCGGACGCGGCGTGGGCCGCGGATAATTACGCTTTTTTTCTGAAAATTTCGCTTATTGCGTCGGGAATATTATTATTCCTTACCGTCGTCCCAACATTGATAAGCGCAATGAACGTTAAGACCTCCGGCTATTCGGAGTTTTTGAGAAAGGCTTTTCCGGTAATCGCTTCTTCTTCGCTTTTGATGCTATCTTTGCTGGCGTATCCCTTCGTTAGGCATATAACGTCTAATATAGGCGCGTTCGTATACCTTACAGGCGCGGCGGAATCGGCGCTTATGAGACTTCCATATGTAGTGACGGATGTAAAAAAATATAGGTCGGAGAGACTTCGGCTTAAAAACGAAAAATGATCGGGAAAAGTTCCCGACGGAAAGGTCTAATATGAAAATACGCATGTCGGCGCGCGCCGCGTCATACTTTTTAGCGACCGTATTTATGCTTGCGTGCTTATCGTTTTTTACTTTTGCGGAGAGCGGCCAAGCATATCTCGACTTATCCTTTGTAAAGAAGAACGAGGCGGGAGAGGGGTATAGCTGGAATAATAGAGAAAACGTTCTTACAATAGAGGGACTTGACATTTCGACGTCTCTTCCTTACGGCTTAAGACTTCCTGAAAACTGTACCGTCGTAGTAAACGGTAAAAATCGTATAAAAGCTAATAAATTCGGTATAGGTATGTTCAGCGGAGCGACTTTCAAAGGCGACGGAGAACTTACCGTAGAGGCTGGAGATTCGGCGGTATACGTATACTCCGGAAACTCAAATCATAAGCTGCTTATCCGCGGAGGAACATATTCCCTGAGCGGAGACCGTTACGGCATATATTCTACGAACGCTTCTGTTTCCGTAACTGAAGGGAGCGTTGAAATAAATGCGGGAGAACGAGCTATAAGCGCGCCAACGCTTTCATTAGTCGGGGGCAAAATATCTGCGAACGCTCCGCTCTATGCCGGACATAGATTGGACGTAACTGGCGCTGAACTAGACGTTCGGGCGGATGAATCGGCGCTCCAGTCGGACGGAAGTCTTTCGATAGATCAAGTCAAAATATTTATAAACGACGACAAAGATTCAAAGGAAGCGTACGGCGGAGAAAATTCGATCAGAACCATTCCGGAACTTGCCGATAGAAGGGGAAGCGTAATATTCGGCTCCGGCGTATCCGGCGCGTACGATTGGCTTACGCTTGCGGGCGCAATCGTTCTTATCGCAGCGGTAGTCGTAATACCTTTGACTCGCAAAAAGATAAAAACAAAACGGCTATACGAGCGTCTGTCAGAATCGAACGGATTGTCATATGATAAAATAGCTAAGAAAAAAGACTGATTTTAGCTAAAATTATCAAAAAAATAAAATAAAATCCGCTTGTTATAAAAAAAGAGGCCGCATTAAAATGTCGCCTCTTTTTGGCATTCTATATGTCTTCATAGATAAAATATGCTTCTGAAATATAAAAAAATTAAATATATATAACAAATTGACTGTACAATTTGAGGATAATATGGTATAATATATATGCAGACAAGTTTTGCATGCAATATGAGAGAAATATTATGAAAAAGGGGTGCGATTATGAATATTTCTATTAACGGACGTCACTTGACGGTGCGGCAGGATCTTAGAGATCTTATAGAGAAGAAGCTTGCCAAATTCGATAGATTTTTTCCCAGCGGAGCGGACGCTTCAGTAACCTGCCGCTGCGAGAGAGACGACAGAATAATGGAGATTACCATTAACGTTGGGAGCACTATATTCCGCGCGGAAGAAGCGGCGCAGAACTTTCCTACGGCTCTCGACGGTTGCCTCAGCTCTATAGAGCGTCAGATAAGAAAGAATAAGACTAGGCTTGAGAAACGTATGCGCGCCGCGCTTGAGATACCGGCGGAGGCTCCTGAGGACGATCATATCGAGGAAGAGGTTATGTTCGATATAAGAACTAAAACTTTTCCTATCAGGCCTATGACAGCTGAGGAAGCGGTTCTCCAAATGAATTTGATCGGACATAATTTTTATATGTTCCACGACGCGGATACGTCTAAAATATGCGTCGTATATAAGAGAAAGGGAAACACTTACGGTCTTATTATTCCCGAAGAATGATAAATGCATAAATACGGTCGTCTCGTTTGAGGCGGCCGTATTTATATACTTATAAATATATTACAGGAATGCGCAATGAACAAACCCGCCTTCCTTTTACTGATAAAAAAAGTTATATGCTTATCAGTCTTGACTATATTTATGCGGACGGACTCAGTTGCAGCTGCTAATAGAATGATCTATGGATGCGGCAATGAGATGGGTCAACGATCTATTGTGGCCGGTTCTTATGGAACATCTACATTTAAAGCTAGCGCGAACAGATTTAGAAAAGGTACATGGTATGCATATTCAAATGGAGGATTTTATTTTAAGGTACATAAGATATCCGGAAAGAAGATGATCTTCTCCTTCCATATGCCGGATAT
>CATKFO010000051.1 GCA_949747515.1 uncultured Eubacteriales bacterium | reverse complement strand
GTACTATGACGAGTGGGTTAAGCGTTGGCCTCAATTGTTCCGATATAATTTTGATCCCGATAAGGTTGGAGAAAGAGACTGCATTTTCACAACGGTCAACTATATAGAGAATAACATTATGATCGGCGTAGACCTTGACGATTGCGGAGAAATATACGATATGTTCGCAGTAGGCAAGGAGACGAACCGAAAAGTCTCCCTCGATGAGAACAATCTGTTTAAAGATCCTACTCATGGAGATTACACGTTCAAAGACAATGTAGACTTCCCCAATATTCCAATAGATAAAATAGGCAGATATTGATTTATCTATAGCCTCATAGACATAACTTCAGGAACAGCGTCCTTTTTGGGCGTTGTTCCTGTTCTATTCGGAACTTTATTTGTCTTTTCCTATATTTCTCCAAGTTAACGCACAGCGAATCCCCTAGGTAGATCTTATCCTGATCGTATTGAATATCGGCGCTCCTACGAATATCGAGAACGCTTATTACTCGCAATTCCATTTGTTTTTACGTATCGAGTTTCACAACTTAATTTCTAACTTTTAATTATTATTCGGCAGCCGAATAATATGTCTTAATTTTGTCAAACGAAGCTTTTGTATGCATAGCTTGCTCTTTTTCTATCGCCGGAGTAGCATTTGGTACTTTACCGACAAAAAAACGGGAACGCCGCCCTCCTGAAAAAATTTCGTTTAGGCGCGTCCCCGTATGCCGACGTCCCGGCGTGGTCAACGCCGACAACAATATTAGTATATTCCGAGCCTGCCTCGTTTATGCGGACTCGTACGATATAAACTGGAAAAGCATAGATAAAACGGTCTTTGAGCAAATATTGGAATGAAGTTTTTTTCAATTATTATAGACAATCGTAAAGTAATATGTTAAAATTAGATCGAGTTTTAATTTGTCATCACGCGTATGTATTAAGCGCTGGATTGCAAAAAAAATCTCCCCGATAAAAATATAGGAAAGGATTATACGATGTATAAAAAAACTCTATATAAACTACATAGAAAAACTGTTTTTACCCTTTTATCTATGCTGCTCGTTATATCGTTCGCCGCGTCGGCGGCTTCGGGCGTTTTCGCAGACGGCGTAAAAAAGGAAGAAATCTCCGTTCAGCAACAGGTATACGACTTTCTTACAAAAGAGATGGAACTGTGCCCGGCAGCCGCAGCCGGAATTATGGGCAATATTATGGTGGAATCCAGATTCGATCCAACAATTGAAGTTCCGGATGTAGACGGATTGCCAAGCTTCGGACTTATAATGTGGCACGGTGCTCGGTACGAAGCTCTGAAAAAGTGGTGTATTGAAAAAAAATACGACAAAACCGACGTTAAAGCTCAGCTGGAATGGCTTAAATATGAGCTGGAAAACACCGAAAAGCCGTCGTACGCCGCAATGAAGAAAATTCCAAACACGATGGAAGGAGCCGCGCAGGCCGCCATCCAGTGGGCTGAGCTTTTCGAACGCTGTACAAAACGTTCGTATTATCTCAGAATACTGCACGCAGTAAATACATATTGGCCGGACTATGCGGAAGGCGCAGCGTCCGACGTTCCGGGTATTTACGGCTATTATTTCAACGTCCCGGAAAACGTACAGGTCGGCAAACCTCTTACGATTATAGGCGCGGTAGTATCCTACAGCGTCCCTCTCAACAGCCTTACGGTAACGATTTACGACAAAAACGGAGCGTCTGTAGAAGAAGAAACTATCCGCCGCAGCGTACCCGTGTATAACATAAACATTATCGACCGCAATATTATTTTCAACCGCATTCCCGAAGGAAAATATACTTATGCAATCACGGCTGAAACAGAAGACGGCCCCGTACTTATCGGAAAGTACCCGTTTACAGTAAGCAAAGAACCTACAAAGGACAAGCTCGTATACGAGGCGGCGGCGGAAGCCGCGTGCTTGAGCGGCGCGATTTGCCCCGGAGCCGCCTTTACGGATATGCCTCCGGTAACGAGCTGGTCTCACGACGGAATTGACTTTGCCATAAAGCAAGGTCTTTTCGACGGAACGTCTCCGACAACTTTTGAACCGGAAGAAAAAACAAACAGAGCTATGTTCGTCACTATACTGTGGAGGCTGGCGGGAAGGCCTGAACCGAACTCAAAGGATTGCCCGTACGACGACGTAATAAAAGGATCGTACTATGAAAAAGCGGTCATATGGGCGAATGAAAACAAAGTAACAAACGGTGTCAGCGAGACTTCGTTCGATCCAGAGGCAATAATAACCCGAGAAATGTTTGTAACTCTGCTTCATCGTTTCGATGTGCTAGACATATTAAAAGAAGAATCGAATGAAACAGGTACAACAATGAAAGATACTGAAGACGCGGAAACCAATAATACCGACGATGTAAAGACAGACGACGAGACTAGCAAAGACTCCGATATTATTACGAATAATCCGTCCTCAGACGAGCCGAATGTAGATAATCCCCAAAATTCGCCGAAGGAAGACGAAAACGTATACGATTCATCTATTCTAAAAGGCTTCCTCGATTATCAAAAAGTATCGGATTGGGCGAATGAGGCTATGGCATGGGCAATTGGAAACGGAATTGTCAGCGGTAACCTAAGCAGCGAAACAGGAGAAGTTCTTATAGACCCATATGGAGCTTCTACAAGAGCTCAGTCGGCCGTTATGCTGGCGCGTTATCTCCAAGAATAATAAAATTTATGGCGGTCGGATTTGTCGGCGGCCAACGCCATTCCTCGCGGGACGCGTCGATAATTTGATCTTATAACATAAAAAGCATACGTATTTGAAACTTTATTCTTTCGTATAAATTTGCAATGTGAATCCTCCTTTTGATTACTATATTCGGGCGGCTAACCCCTGATTAGTATTCCAAATGGAGGATTTTCTATTAATAACGAAATTTTAGATATCAGAATACTTAGCCGTAATTTTTTGGCTCACAATTAAAATTGTCGTCGTGAAACACGGCGATTTTTTATATTGCTACCGCTTAAATAAATTTCTATTACGGCTTTAAAACGGCTCGTTAACATGAATAAACGTATTTCAGCCTCTCGACTATTATAAACCCGGTGGAGAAGTGGAGTCTCCCAACATAGAGCGGCGCGATCTCTTATCTTGACAAGCGCGAGCATATCTTCGTTTCAAGAAATAAACAAAGCGTGATAAGCTCGCCCTATTTGCATATTATTTTGCATTATCTCGCGCGAAATCCATGCCTCCGCCTTATGCTTTTTTGCCAGGCTTTTCTTGAAAAAAGCTTGTAAACTAGGCGCTACTCCGTTATTTCAGAAATAAAAGTTTTTTTCTTCAGACCGCCCGAAAGAAGCGTAAATACTATTTAAAAAGTTTTTAAAGCTTTTTATTCACAAACTTTTTGAAAGCCAAAAATTACGTTAATAAAAAAGGGCATATGAGATTTTGTCCCATACACCCTTTTTCTTTTAGTATTTTATTTTATGTTGAATCCGCCTTTTTCAGCCCAGTAACCGGTCATGAAGAAACAATCCTTTTTTTCATGCTCGTTGGCGTCCTCATAATGATAATATGTTCCAGTCGGATCTATACCAAGCTGAGTATACCATACGAGGGTTTCATAATCATATCTAAAGCCAACCCTTGCCCTCTTCCACATATCGTGGTTAATATAGTTAAGCGTCTCGTAGCAGTATCCAATGTTTGAATTAGGAAGCCCTGAAGCGCAAACATACGTATTGCCCTTCGCCTGCCATCCGCGTGGCTGCTCATACGTCGCCATATAGCACCCGTATACGTCTCCGTTCGGACGATAGAAAATATTATTTTCAACAATACTTCGGGATATTTCGCCATACATACTTCCGCATATAACGCTTCCGTTTTTGTTATGATTCGTATCCTGATTCTGAGTGACGCCGTAACCTATATACGCCATAATATTGTTTTTTACCGTTAGGTTCATCATTCTGTTAGTATATCGGCCTTCTTCGTCAAGAGGGCCGGAATTCCATATTTCCGCGCCGTTTCCGCTTGAAACAATAACATTGTCTATATATTCAAGATTTTTAATATCGATTCCGCCGGTATTTGAATTACCGTTCTGACTGGTCAGCGGTCCGTCGCATACGTCGTGGACATAGTTGTTATACATATAAGATCCGTCCGTGGCTCCGTATGTTTCAATTCCGCTTTCAACGGAACTGAGGCTTCCTCCAACGCATCCGATCTCACAATTAGTAAACTTAATATTTTTGCCGTCCGCGTTAACTCCGTACGTGCTGGAATACATAAACGCCAAATTGTCAACGCGCGAATTGCTATCTATTGTAGCGGCGGAACCGTTCCTAGACACTTTTATATCGTTAAAACGCTCCGCGGGATTGCCTTTCTTACTGCACAGATACAGTCTGCCCTCCGCACGATCGTGTAAAAACTGAAGATCGTTTGTAAGAGCTGTAGCGACGCTCGTCATATCGCTGACTCCAGCTTCATAATACTCGTATCCGTTGCACACATATCCTTTGTTATAGGATTTTTTTCCTTCTCCAAACGGATTGTCTTCATCAGTCGGCACGACCCTGACGCCGATTGCTTCTCCGCCGTTGAAGAATATGTTTCCAATGTCGGTTTCTCTCTCTTTGCCTCTCCATTCCGGTATTTCGTCGATCAGCTCGGGCTTAAGCTCATATATATCCGTAGTTCCCGGAACAAGCGTCCATACTCCGACGTTGTTTGAGGAAGAAAAGTCAAGCGCGCATGTGAACAAAGGTTTAGGACCTTCTCCGTACGCCCCATAGGTCACGCCGCTGAAGCCTGATAAAGTTTTCTTTGAATAGGTCTGATATTTTTCCGGATACCACACGCTTCCGCGCTCAAAGAATACGGCTTCGCCAACCTGCGCCGTAGAAGCCTCTACCCGGCCGCCGGCCTTGACCCGTATCAGCTTACTTAGCGATTTCCAAGGTCTGTCTGGAGATAGTCCGTCGTTATTATCGTCTCCATGAATACTTGAAATGTAATAACATTTTTTTCCCGCCGCTTTGAATTGCTCCGGAGTTACCTCAGATTTTGTATTTTTTACTTCCTTAATTCTTGACGAGACAAGATCGGAATAATATTTGTCCACGTCTCCGGTAAGTTCGAACCATTTCAGCGTCGTGTAAGGTTCATAATTCTTGAGATAATTTTCAATCTCTTTATCGGAAGACGCGCTGAAAGCATTCGCGGACGCTTCGTCCTTAAAAAATCCTATGTAACGAACGTCAAAGGTTCCGTGGCCGTCATAATCTGCCGAGCACGGCTTAAAGAGCAAATTTGCAATGCTGATGGAATAATCAATGTTATATTCGGAATTTATGGAAGAAAGATCTACGGTAGCGGTCTTCATTCCATTTTCATCGGAACCGCCTTTTAGGGGCAGCGTTTTATATACCGCCTTGTCTCCTCTTTCTTCTGCTAACGTTTTATCTGCGATATATAAAACCTCGGGTTCGGTTCTTCCCATATCTCCGGAATAACCGTAGCATATCTTTACCACGGGAGTCTTTTTTACATCGATATTCATGTAATTTATAGAAACTCCTATAGTGTTCGGCTCTACGTAAGTCCAATCGGCATGATAAGGAGACATATACGCCTGAAGAGAAGGATAATCTCCATCCTTATCGAGGCTATGTCCCATTCCGCCGGCGCACAGACTTCCAGTCCAATAAAGATACGACGCGCCAAGAATTACGGCGTCGTCAGACTCGTCTGGAAGATAACCCTGCCAAGCGTTGTCGATCGCGCTTTTCAGTCTCATAATTATAGCCGCCGATTCAGCTCTCGTAATATTATCGTCGGGATTAAAATTTCTGCCGTCGTCTCCCAGAATAACTCCCGAGTTTCTTAGAACGTCCAAAGAATCCGCGGCCCATGCGGCGACTGATTCCTGGTCTGCGAACTCAAACATTCCGCCCTCTCGGGTCATTCTCGCATCAAGCGCGTCGGCATATCTCGAAACAGCGACGGCCATCTCCGCGCGTGTCAGCGGATTGTCCGGACGGAATGTTCCGTCGTCATATCCTTTTATAATGCCGAGTTCCGCAGCCCATCCGACGTATTCCGAATAATATGAATTTTTTATTGTGTCCGGGAAAGGATCCATGGGCGCGTCGGTTGTATCTTGACCGGACATTCTTCCGAGAATCGTGACGAACATAGCTCTGGAAAGACTTTCAGAAGGTCCGAATTTAGTTTTTTCCATGCCTTCCATAATCTTATTATCGTACACGTATTGAACGTATTCGCAGTACCAGCCGCCGTTCTCTAAATCTGTAAACGGCATCTCCGCCGCCGACGTCTTAAAAGAAAATGAAAGAGTCGTTCCCGTCAGCATCACGCACGCTAACGCGGCTGACAGAGCTTTTTTAATTTTCATCTGAATTTACCGCCTTTCTTTGTCGGACCTTATTGCCGTTCAGTAACTATATTAAAAGTCATACGCTTAGATTTTATAATTCGCCTGCCGAGCCCCCGAAAATCTTATAATCCCCGCTTCTAAGAACTTTAAGGAGCTCTTCGTCCGATCTTATCGGTTCTTTAGTAAGAATGCCCGAGGTAGGAATATTATTAGTATCGTGATGATCTGTGCCGGCCGTGATAATAGCGTTCTCCCCCCCGACCTGCTTCGCCCACATGGCCGCTATTTCGTTATGAGATTCCCATTCAGGATGAGTGTTGAGTATTTCGTACCCGTCGACAAACTCCGGCTCGATAAGCGTAATTCCATATCGCATAGGATGAGCCTGTATTACTATACATCCGCGGGAGGAGAAAAATTCATGAACCTTATCTATGTATAATGAAAAAACGTTTGAAAATTCCAGCATCATTTCTTTAGTTGTTCCAAAAACAAGATAATCGTTAAAGCTGTCCTGAGTTTTCAGTTCCATGCCCGTAAGCACGTTGAATCTGTCTCCCGCCGCGCGGCGAGCCACGTCTATCGCGTTGTAATAGCGTTCGACAAACTTTTCATAAGAGCCTCCGAAGCCTTCAAAATGTCCCGGAGAGAAATGGTTTGTTATAGCTACGGAAGAATAGCCGCAGCGGATATATTTTTCAACCGTATCGGCTCCGTTTTCAGAAGCGCATCCGCTCGCTTCCGAGGTGTGGCAGTGAAGATCAGTTTTATATATATATTCAGCGTTCATGTCCGTATCCTTTCTTTTTTATCTCGCAGAATAATCGATTTGCGAGTCATTATTCGGAAAATATTTTGAATCTTCCGCTTTTCAGCGTTTCAGTCAGCTGAGAAGAAGAAACAATCGGCTCAGTCGTCAGAATTCCCGCAGTAGGAATGTTATCGGGATCGTGATGATCCGTGCCGGCCGTAAGTATTTTTCCTTCTCCGCCGACCTCCCTCGCCCATAGTTCGGCGACGTCGTTATGAGAATTCCAGGCGGTATGGGCGTTAAGAATTTCATATCCGTCTAGGAATTCCGGCTCGACATTTGTAATTCCATATCTCATGGGGTGAGACTGAATTACGACGCAGCCTTGCTCCGCAAAGTATTCGTGCACACGGTCTATATACCATGTAAACACGTCGGGGATGCCGGCCATCATTTCTCTGGTTACTCCGTAAATAAGATACTCGTTATAATGCGGCTGCGCTTTCAGCTCCATGCCCGTAAGCACGTTTATCCTTCCTCCGGCCGCGCGGCGCGCCGCTGACGCGGCTTCAAAAAAACGATCCGCAAAGGCCTCGTATTCGCCGCCGAAGCTGTTCAGATGATTTCGGGAAAAGTGATTGGTAATTACAACCGAGGAGTAACCGAGACGTATGTATTTTTCTACCGTGTCCGCTCCGCATTCGGAGGCGCAGTCGCTTGCTTCCGAAGTGTGGCAGTGAAGATCGGTTTTATATTTGTATTCAGTATTCATGTCCGTAGCTTTCCAGTTTTTAAATCGGCCCTGAGAGTATATTTCTCCCAGGGCTCATTTATTAAAGTTTGGAGATGCAGGCGAATGTGTCCGCGAATATGCGGTCCGCATTGAGGCGCTCCATATAAATAATTTTATGACGCGTAGAGTCAAAAGCGTACGAATAGTTATCGCCGAATATTGGAGCGGGAATTATGGAATATTCGAGAGCGTCGCCTACGTTGATGGCGGCGGGAGCGGCAATATCCCATATGACTCTTTCCCAACCGTCGGTATAGTATTCGCCGTTGAACTCTTCCGGAAGAGTTTCGCGGAAGAATACGCACGCCTCGCTGTCGCCCTTAATCTGCATAAGACCGTCTCTTCGGGTTTTGAGCATTCTTGTGCCGTGATCCTCTTCGCCTACCGCGGGAAGAAGGATTAAGTTTACGCCAGAGTTAAGAATTTTCTGACCGGCTCTGTAATCCTGCGCTAGGTTGAATTCGCCGAGATCCGGGTATTCGAGACAATGGCCTCCGAGCCAAATTACGCATATTTTGTCTTTAATAGCAGGCTCCATCATTACCGCCGAGGCGACGTTCGTAATAGCGCCTATTGTAAGAACGTAAATAATTTCGTCCGAGTTCATGGCTTCTTTAATAATGTTGCGCGCCGCGGGGCTGTCTACAGGTCCGAAATCGGGAGTGTCCGAAACGCGCTGGGTAGATCCTTTGAACACAGGGCACGCGCCTTCCTTTTTGGTAACCTTGAGCACGCGCTGTATCTCTTCGTAGCTTTTTTCCATACCGTCTGCAAAGCCGTTGCAGCGATCGTTGTCAAACGGAGCGGCGTTGAGAGCAATGAGATCGATCTTATCTGCGGCGAGAGCGTACGCAATGGCGAACTGGTCGTCCATTTCGTTATAGGTATCGGAGTCGAGAATGACTTTTTTTACTCTGTCGGTCTTAAGATCGGCGAGAATTTGTTCGAGAGTCATAATTAATTTCCTTTCGGTTTTGTATTCCTTTTACATGAATATGATATCAAATTGTGCCGTCCGTGTCAATAGTGAAACGGCTGATGCGGTAATTTTTTCAAAATCTTTGCAAAGAATCGACAGCCTCGGATAGAGCCTCCGCAAGAGCGGCGATATCGTCCTCGTCGTTCATATAGCCGAGGCTAATTCTAACCGAAGAATCCGCCTCTTCCTTCGACGCTCCGAACGCAAGGAGCGCGGAACTGACTTTTCCTGCAGAGGCCGCGCAGGCGGAGCCGGCGGAAACGCAAATTCCTTTTCCGGAAAGAAAATTGAGAGCGGTTTCGCTCTTAATACGCGGAAGAGTAATGTTTACGATTCCTGGAACATATCGAGCCGGCTTTTTTATTTTTATCCCTTCAATTCGGCTAATACGATCTTCAAGCATAGATCTGAGGAAAGATATTCGTTCGCACCGCTCGGAGAAACGTTCGCGGTATTCCTCAGCGGCCGCTGCAAACGCCGCTATAGCGCATAGATTCTCCGTTCCGGAGCGAAGGCGGCCCTCCTGACCTCCTCCCGGAATAATAGGAGCCAGGTCTCTGCGTTTTATTATCTCCGGGGAAATATATAACGCTCCCGTCCCTCTTGGAGCGTGAATTTTGTGAGCGCTGACTGTCAGAGCGTCTACGCCTAATGAAGCGGGGGTAAATTTCGTTTTCATAAATCCCTGCACGGCGTCGCAGTGTATCAGCGCGTTCGGATAAGCGGCGTGAACTGCGGCTGAGGCGGCCTTTACGTCGTAGAGAGCGCCGGTTTCGTTGTTTACCAGCATAAACGAAGCGAGCGCTACGCCGCCGCGTCCCCGAGCTTCCGCAAGAGCCGAATAGAGAGCTCCCATGTCTAGAACGCCTCCGCATGTAGGTATTCTAAATACGGAGTACCCCTTTTTCTCAAGACGCGCCGCGGGCTCGGCGATAGACGGGTGCTCCGAGTCGCTGATAAGAATAGTGGGAAAAACGCCTCCGCGCGCTCTGTTTTTCGCCGCGTCAAAGCCAAGCAGGCAAAGGCAGTTCGCCTCGGTTCCAGACGACGTGAACGTAAGGGCTCCTCCGGCAAGTCGACGAACTCCGACGGCAAGAGCAACCTTTTCTCGTGAAGCTTCAAGAAGCCTCGCGGCCTCGGCTCCAAGAGAATGTACCGACGACGGATTGCCATAAACCGCAAGAGCCTCCGAAAACGCCCGGCAGGCGGTCTCGGAGGGCTTCGTCGTGGCTGAATTGTCAAGATAGTGAATTTTCATATTTGACCTGCGATTTATTATTTGTATTTTAGCTCTTTAGCTATCGACATAGCGTCTTCCAGGTTTGAATCAAATTTATCGTCCGCCGCGGTATATGTGAGGACGTACACAGAATTGTCCTTTACCGCGGCTATCTGCATAAACTTATATTTCTGTCCGCCGAATTCGGAATCAAAGATATATTTTTTAGCCGCTACGCCGCCGAGAGTTGAATTTTCTATTTCCGCTTCGTCGGCGCCGGGAAACACTCCGTTCATTTCTTGAAGATTGAAGTTCCACCAATCGTCTACAGTCTTTACGTCCTTGTTCAGCCCCCACGCCATTACCGACACGTTGGACGGATCGGAATTCGACGCGTGCGCTCTAACGGAACCTGTCTGTATATCGACGATCCAGCTTTCCGGGACGAACATATGAAACGTCGCGGCGTTTGTGGACGCTTCCTTCATGCCGTCGGGAACGCCGCTCGTATCAGCCTCGCCGCAGGAAGAAAGCGACGCGAGCATAATAAAAGTGAAAAGAAGAAGCGCTATGGTCGATAATTTTTTCATTTTACTTGTTTTCCCTTCGTGATCGTCAAGACGACGCGGCTGCAGATATAATTATATATCAGACAAGGCGCGAATTCCGCTTGAACGTCTAAATCGCTTAGAGAGCGTTATTTGCTTCCGGGGCGAGTCGGATCAGTAATCGTAATCAGTCGTCGTTCTCGTCTGCCGAGTCGGTCGAGGGACGTTTTATTACTACCGTTGATGTTCCGAAATCGCTTGCGTCTCCTTTGGCGGCGAGACGCGCGGTCAGAAATATCTGCTCGACCTCGTCGACCTTTTCTCCCGCCGTAACTTTCACGGTCGTCACTACGACCCAATCGTTCAGCGAATCTTCAGTCAGATGAGAGTATCTCGCTCCGGGCTCCTGATGAACGTCGTCGTAAAGATATAACTCGATATGCCCGACGTCGCCGACCTTTTCCGCGTCCGAAGGGCCCGCTACCTCGTAAACCTCGGTGTCTCCGCTTTTCAGCTGATACGACACCGTAAACGAGGCCTTTGCGTCGTCCATCTTCACGCCTTCCTTTTCGGCCTCGGAGATCCATACGTCCCGATAGGCGTACGCGGGAAGAGATTCGTCTGCGGAAGGTATAAGACCCAGCACGGCCAAGTCAAACGGAGACCCGTCCTCCTTTGCAGAAGCAAAATCAGTGGTATATTCCATAGTTCTTGAATAGCTTCCGTCGTCAGGTTTCTGCGCGTAAAAGCTTAAATCCCACGACGCGGTAGCCGTCAACTCGTCGCCTTTGACGTTGTCGATAACGACCGGAAGCTCCGTTTTCGCCTCGGCGTCGGTGTTTTCGGTAACTATATTTTTTATGGTGTAAGACGCGTCCTCAGCCGTTCCTTCATCCACGGCCGCCGAGATCGTTTCGTCGGCGTCGCGAAGACATGAGCTCAGCGAAAGCGACATCAAAGCCATAACTACTGCAAAAATTAAGGATGTTAAACGCTTCATGCGGGTATCCTCCTTGATTCTGAAGTATTATTCAGGATTGGATTTTATATTTTTCAGCGTTTTCAGATTTTAATTTAAATAGATGAAGATTCTACGAGGAAATCGGCTACCGGAGTAGGATCGTCCAGGCTGTGAGGATGATGATCGCATCCCGGTTTAATTATGCATAGGAGCTTTTTCTCCATTTTTTTATATACTTCTTCAAGCAAAGCTCCGTTTTCGGCGTAAGGAACAGTCTCGTCGCTGTCTCCGGCGACAAGAGCCGTCGGAATATTTAAGGCTGCAAGTTCTTCCAATCTGTCGGACGGGTTACCCCTGAACGAAAGCGCGGACGAACGATCGAGATCATAAATTTTAAGACATTTTTCCCAGTTGGAAGCGTTGCCTTTACCTACTCCCAGACCGCCCGGCCAGCTTTTAAGGTCGAGGACGGGGGCGTCGAGGTAAAGCGCGTCGACGCATTCGGGATAAGTAAGCGCGAAATTAACCGCATAAAGACCTCCGCGGCTGAATCCGAAGATAATAGTTTTTTTGTAAAGTCCTACTTTTTCGATAAGGAAATCATAGAAATTCTTCATGATTTTTATCGACTCCGGACATCCGAACATATTGGAAGCCTGAACGTATACGAGGTAATATCCCCGCCTAAGCATTTCAACGTCCACCGCGTCAAATGCCTCCGGAAATTCCGATCGCCATATAAAGCGGCGTTCCGGCGTTGGATCCGCAGGCTCCGCAATAAGCGCGTAGGCTCCTTCAAATTCAAATTCTGTTAGAGCAAAGCCGTGATAGTCTCGCACGCTTCCTCCGATAATATCTTTAAGCATTGTTTAAAACTCCGTTCAACGTAATAGCGCGGCGTCCTTTTTATTTAAAGTCCGGCGACCGCGATCGCTAATATTATATATCTTTTCGCTTCATATTGCAAGAGCGTATTTTTTACGTCTATTTTATCAGGCTTGACTTACATTAAATTATCGTCGTAAACCGCCCTGGAACCGCCGATAAACTTAGGACGGACTCTCGCCGCCGTCGCCGCCGCGTCTCCGATCTTTTTGATTTCCAGCCTCACTGGAACGGCTACGCGCTTCAGATGCATTCCTATGAGAGTATTTCCTATATCGAGTCCCGCGTCGGCGGCG
Source organism: uncultured Eubacteriales bacterium (assembly GCA_949747515.1). GTDB lineage: Bacteria > Bacillota > Clostridia > Oscillospirales > CAG-272 > RUG11130. Next base: position 63,937 of record CATKFO010000051.1, on the reverse strand, counting down.
ATTTCCTCAAGGGCTACGGGATCCTTCATCGCCCTATAAGCGGCTGATGCGAAGGAGCCCCCCGCTTTAGGCTGTGGAAGAACGTTTACTATAGAAGCGGACGGCATACGGGAAGCGGCTTCTCGCTCTATGATTATAGCGCGGTTCAGGTGCTCGCAGCATTGAGCGGCGACGTATACTCCCGCTTTATCGGCCGCTTCGGAGACGCCTTTATACACGGCTTCCGCAATTTCCGGAGACGAAGCGCGGCCGATGATTCCCCCTGAGATTTCGCTGGTGGAACAGCCTACTACCAGAACGTCCCCGGCCTTCAATCGTCCGACTGAAATAATCTCTTCCGCGGCTTTTTTCGAGGATTCTTCTATTGTGTCAAGAAGCTTCATTATTTTTAACACCGACTTTCGTTCGTTTATATTTTATAAGTTAAGCTTTATAGGACTAGCGTTTCAAATTATGTTCGGCGGATTTTTTATCCCCTTTACAGCTTTCCAAACGCGTCCACATCGAATTATAACAAAAAGAATGAAAAAATTCAACGTTAATTTGTGTAGAAAATATTAGCTATGCTTATTTATGCTTTAAAAATTGCCGTCAATTTATCATGTTACTTTTTTCGAGTCGTCCGTTATGTTGACTCCGTAGTATTTCCGATAAAGGCGGCTGACGTAATTAGGATCGTTAAACCCATACATTTCCGCGGCGCGGTAGAGCGGAACGTTTTCCTTTTTCATAATGACGCATATGTTTTCAAGTTTTCGGCTGTTAATAAATTTTATCACTGAATCTCCGGTATATTTTTTGAAGACGGAGCACAAATATTCGGGCGTAATTCCAAGATGAGCGGCGATTTCTTTTTGAGACACGCGCCGTTCGATATTGTCGTAGATATATTTTTTAGCCTTTCCTACATATGAATATCCTCCGACGTCTTTTTCTCTCTCGTTTTTCTTACATTCCTCGCTTAATTCGTCTATAAGCTGCAAAAACAATCCGGAACACTTCAGCTTACGCTCCGGAGATATTCTTTTCGCGTATATCAGCTTGTCTATAAGCTCTTCAAATCTTCCGTGATTGGGAGAACTTATAATCTGCGAAAGAAAAACGGAATCTTCCTCCGGAGCGGAGCAGAATATAAAATTCGCGGAAGCGCTGACCGTGTGATGACAATGATATCTTGAAGCGTGAAATTCTATATCCGACCGAAACAGCGTGCATAGAATATCTCCGGCGCGAGCGACGGTTTGAACGCCTCCGCTGACAACGCGCAGCTCTCCTTCCTTCAAATATGAGATTTCCGCCGTTCCGCAGCGTTTGGGAAAGTAGTTGTCGTACTTTTCCGCGTCGAAAGTATGAGCGAATTTTACCTCGGGCAGCGAGGCTATCTTAAGATAATCCATATTTTGTCCTCGATATATTAAGTTTTTTCGCCGTATCTCGGTTATTTATTATAATAATTTACCTTAGTTTTGTCAAGATAAATTAGAATAGTCTATTGCAAAACAAAATTATAGAGGATATAATGCAGACATACGACGACGCGCCAAAAGTGAAGAAAGGCATTGTTATTATGAAAAAATCTACCGAATATTTAAAGAGGGAGATCAGTGAAAAGTTCGTCGGCTCATGGCAATCCGATTATTTCAGAGCTTTGGGCTACTTCTCCTCGACCAGCGAAGATAACGCCCGACAAAGAGCGGACGCTATATATACGTTGTTTGAAAGGCCCGTTCCTCATATTTTTAAAAACGATTATATCGTCGGCAGTATACGCGACGTAATGACGGATATAGACGAGGAAACCAGGCGGCGTTCTTCCGAAATTTCGGGTAAATATATTGAGAGAGGCTTTGGGTCAAACGCGGATCATTATTCAACCGATTATGGAGCGGTCCTCAGCGAAGGACTGCCCGGCATGCTCTCTCGAATTGAAGCGTCTAAAGCTGCTCATGCTGGAGAGGAAGACCGACTGAGATACCTCGGGGCAATGGAGACCGCGCTTTCGGGTCTTCGCGCGAGACTGCTTAAATACTCTGATCGCTGCGAGGAACTTGTGGGTCGCGAGGGCTACGACGGCGGCAGACTTAACTGGATAGCTTCAAACTGCCGTAGGGCGGCGCTGGGAATTCCCGAAACCTTTGCTCAGGCTCTTCAGCTTGTATGGATGATTCACACCTGCTACTGCATAGAAGGAAGATACGCCATGGCTCTCGGGAGAATAGATCAGTATATGTATCCTTTTTTCAGGCGCGATATAGATAACGGCGTAATGACTGAGGAATTCGCGGAAGAACTTCTTGAAAACGTCTTTATGAAGATCTACGAGCACAGAGCATACGGAGGGGCCGACGACGTAGTAAACATATGCGTCGGAGGGAGTAAGCCTGACGGATCAAGCGACGTTAACGAGCTAAGCTATCTTGTTCTTGAAGCGGTTAAGAGCTGCGCTACTCCGGGCCCAAATCTTTCCGCGAGAATATCTCAAAGTTCTCCGGACGAATTTCTCGACGCATGTCTTAAGGTTATCGGCACAGGTATCGGATATCCCGCTCTTATGAACGACGAGGTAAACATAGAGGCTCTCCGCCGTTACGGATGTTATGAAGAAGCGGATATATACAACTATTCCATGGTAGGCTGTATTGAAAACTTTATAACGGGAAAACAGCCGCCGTGGAGCGACGGACGTTTCGACACGCCGAGGTATTTCGAGTATCTTTTTAACGGCGGAGTCTCTTACGACGGCAAAAGCGAGGGAATAGACTCCGGCGACGTTTCCGATATTTCGTCCATGGACGATCTGATGAAAAAGTTTGAAAAACAGATCGCCGACGGGGCGCGCAAATATGTAGAACGATTCTGCGCCCATAATAAAAAGGAGCGTCCGGAGGAACTTACTACTCCGTTTCTCTCATGCTTCTGCGACGGCTGTATTGAAAAGGGGCTCGACGTTAACATGGGAGGAAGCAAGTATCGTTCGGTTCACGGAGCCGCCGTAATGGGAGTCGGAACGGTTTGCGATTCTCTCGCGGCTATTGAGAAGACTGTCTTCGCAGACGGTACGGCGACTCTCGCAGAGCTTAGAGACGCTATGCTCGCAAATTTTAAAGGATACGAAAAGCTGAGAGAAACTCTGCTCCGCGCGCCCAAGTATGGAAACAACGACGATTTCGTGGATAAATACGCCGTGTGGTACGTAGATTTTCTATCAAAAGAATTTAAGAAATACCGAACTCCGGACGGAGGATATTTTTACATCGCTATGGCTGCGAACACCAATAATATTTCAGCCGGACGAGAAATCGGCGCGACTCCCGACGGACGCCTTGCGGGAGAACCGTTGTCCGACGCCGCGTCGCCGACCTACGGACGGGATACGCGCGGGCCTACGTCGACCGTATTAAGCGTGACAAAACCAGATTACGGTCAGGTGGCGTGCGGTACCGTTTTGAATCAAAAGTTCTCGCCCGGTATGTTCGCGGACGGAAAGAGGGAAAAGCTCGCGTCGCTTATCCGAACGTACTTTGCAAGAGGAGGGCAGGAGATGCAGATCAACGCCACTTCACGCGAGACGCTTAAAGACGCCATGGATCATCCGGAGAAATATTCCGATCTCGTAGTGCGCGTTTCCGGATTTTCCGCTTATTACGTAACGCTTGAGAGGGCTGTTCAGGAGGATATACTGAGCCGGACTCAGCAGGAATAAAGATATGCCCGAAAAGCGGCGAACTCAACGTAAATTATGGAGTCGAGTATGACTGAGCTTAACGTTTCCAATATCCAGTTTTTTTCAACCGGGGACGGCCCGGGGATAAGAAGCACGATTTTTCTTAAAGGCTGTAATCTGCGATGTCCATGGTGCCACAACCCAGAAACTGTGTCGCCGTATCCTCAGACGCTTGTATACGCCGGAAGCGGCAAGACTGTTTCTTACGGGATCCGTATGAAGATAGACGAGATTATCGAAGCCGTTATGCAGGACGCTGACTTCTATAGCTCCAGCGGAGGGGGAATTACAATAAGCGGAGGCGAGCCTATGCTTCAGGCGCGCGAAGTAGCGGAGCTTTGCAAACGACTTCGCGAGCTTGGAATTCATACCCTGATCGATACGGCGGGAGGCGTGCCGTGGGAGAATTTCGAGGAGGTCCTGCCCTATGCGAACTGCTTTTTTTACGACTTAAAAACTCCGGACGAAAGGGTTTGCGCAGAGACAGTGGGAGGGGACTTTCATCTGATAATCGGCAATTTAAAAAGGCTTGTATCGTCTCTCGCGGACGTCCATGTCCGAATACCGCTGATACCCGGGGTAAACTCAGACGACGATTCACTGAAAAAGAGCGAGAAATTACTTGCCAGCATAGGCGTGAAAACCGTGGATTTGCTTCCTTTTCATCGAATGGCATCAAGCAAGTACGACGCTATGGAATCGACGTACGCTTTTCGCGATACGGAACCGTTATCCGAAAAACGTATCGAAGAGATAAAGTCTATTTTCAACGAAAATTTTTCGGTAACGGTCGAGAGATAAAACTACCGATATAAAGGAGATAAAATAATGAAAGCTAAAGCAGCCGTATTTATGGGAGCGCACGCCCCTTTTGAAGTGCGTGAATTCAATATAACGGAAACGCCGGCGGGATACGGACGTTCAAGTCTGATCGCCAGCGGAATCTGCGGAACGGACGTTCATTTTCATAATGGAAAATTGGACGTCGAGCCTCCGACAATTATAGGGCACGAGTTTGTGGGAAGGCTTGAAGACTGCGACGAAGACGAGGCGGCGGCGTATGGACTTAAAATCGGAGACAACGTTATCGCCGACATAGCGGTTCCATGCGGAGAATGTCTTCTATGCAAAACCGGCGACGACGCTAACTGCGTTAATATGGCGGTAACTAACGGCGGAAGTATAGAAACTGCGCCGTATTTGTACGGAGGATACGTCGAAGTAAACTATACTCCGCTGACAAATTTAATAAAAATTCCCGAAGATCTTGATCCTGTAATGGTCGCCACGTTCGCATGCCCCGGCCCCACCGCCGTTCATTCGTTCAGGCTCGCCGAGCAGGCTGGAGTAAAGTTAAGCGAAAAAAAGGTCGCCGTCGTGCAGGGTCTTGGCCCCGTAGGGTGCTTTGCCGTAATGTATCTTAAGGCGATAGGAATTGAATCAGTATACGCTATTACCGCCGGAAGCAACGATAAGAGAGAGGCGCTCGCGCGTGAGCTTGGAGCCGACGACGTATTCAACCTTACGAAAATGGGAGCCGAATCTGTGACCGAGCGTTTGCTCTGCGAAAACGGAGGTCTTGGAGTAGATTTGTGCTTTGAAGCGTCCGGAGCCGTTTCAGCAGTTCCTCAGGGAATGGACATTTTGAGAAATCGCGGAGTATATCTGATTCCCGGCCAGTACAGCAATAGCGGCGCCGTGCGGATACAGCCGCAGACGATCACGTTTAAGGCCCTTCATATAATAGGTTCTTCGCAGTATTCAATGATAGACGTTCGTCTTTATCTCGAATTTTTGAGCGAGCGCCGGGATCTGCACGAAAAGATACTGCGGCTGGGCGCGCGTTATACAATAGACGAGATCAATCTTGCGTTCGAGGACGCCCTCTCCGGAAACAATATTAAAACGATGCTGGTTTCAGAAAAGCAAAACGGGGATTATTGAATCGTTTCAAATAGGGCGGACGGCGTTTAGTTTTATTTTTAGTTGTATAAACTGTCGCTGTAGACGCATATGCGCTCATATATATGAGATTTGAATTACCATAGGTTTCTTTTCTGCATGGCAACTCTTTCTTAGACTCTTTTTCATATTTTCGTACAAAGCAGCATTTGTATTTTACTAACCATAAAATTCCTCCTTTGTCAGCTTATTTTTGACGCCATAGGAGGAATTTTTCTATTGTGGTTTTGTTTATGAGGAAATATCTATTCAAAGTTTTGACGTTTTAAGCGATTATAACGCCTCGCGCTAAGTCGTATGTTCTCTCGCCCGCGCCGAACGACATATAAACGACTGTCTTTTTTTCAGGTTTAAACAAAAGTTAAGGCGTAGATCGGCGCAAGCTCTTCATTTTGAGAAGCGCAAGCATGCATATCTGTAGGAAAGTTTTACTTCAAAACACTAACGAAGCGGGATTCAACTACGCTTCGTTTGAAGCTTAACGAAACAAAGCCTCGCGAAAAAATTATGACGACAAGTCTTTTTTCTCAAAAATCTTATTAGAGAATCGATATTTTCTTTCGCGGGAAGTCAGACGAACGCCAGACGCAGTCCCAAACATTCGCGGCTGCAAACGCCAAGCATATTATCGAGCGGAACAATCCGCAGCTTTCTTACCGTCGCTTATTTTTCTTGCAATATAAACCGCAGGCGTGTCGAGCAGAGATGTAAAAATATAAATAACATAGCTCGACGCAAATATTGAAACGATTGTCGGGACGTCGTAAACTCCCCAGAATGCAAGGATTGTAAATAAAAGAGTGTTTAATATCTGGCTTACCAAAGTAGATCCGTTGTTTCTCAGCCATAAAAACCGTCTTTTATCTCCGAATCTGCGCTCGGTAAATTTCCACCACTTGTGGTATAGCCAAACGTCGAATATTTGGCTGACCGAATAAACGGCCAGCGACGACAAAAGCATCCTCGGCGTGTTTGAAAATATAGCCGATATCGAGCTCATGGCCCAGTCGGCGTCCGACGGAGTATATAAAAGCCAGCTTTGCGAAAGAAAGAGAAAGAACACCGACGAAAATATTCCTACGAACACCGCCCTGTTAGCATATTTTTTTCCTTCGCATTCCGACAGAATGTCCGTGATGAGAAACGTAACGGCGAATAGTACGTTCCCAAGCGTCTGCTCCATGCCGAAGGCGCGGACAAGAATCAAAACTTCCACGTTTGCAAGAATAGTAGCGACGGCAGAAACACAGTAAAGTCCCGTCCTGCCGAAAAACTTATAAGCCAAAAGAGCCGAAGAAAATATAAATATAACCGAACCGATAAGTAAAAGCTCGTTTGTCATAATAAAAAAACACCTTTCAATTTGGAATAGAAAATTTAGTCTCCGACGCCGAAATCTGTGTTGTTAAGCAATATATCCGCTCTATCGTCGTATTTTATTGCCGGATATATACCTTTCATAAAGACTTCGATCACATCTTTGTCCGGCTTTAGATCCGTGGAATTTTCACACATTATATTAATGCAAATTCGTTCGAAGAAGCGCAGTCCCAAATCGATATCCCGTTTCATAGACGACAACGTCTGTCCTGTAAGTCCGAACAAAAAATTAGCTTCGTTGAAGTTTCGTGCGATCTCTTCTGGAGAATACTCTGAAATTCCCTTTTTGAGCGTGTTTTCACGAAAATCAAAATCAAAGGTTTCAAGACCCAGTTTCATTTTCAAGTCGATTCCGGAAAATTCCGCCCGGAGCCGAGGTATTTTTTGACGATAAATATAGTGGGATTCAAAATGTACCGTGGAAACGCTTTTTTCACGGCATATTTCTCGGATTAGCCGTAAGGTACCGGAGTCAAGCTCGAATACGGAACCGCTGTTTATTACCTCCAGCTCTCCAAATTCTCCGGTAACCTTCTCCAGCACAGCGCGATTTAGGGCAAAATTAGCCTCTCCATCCTCGCGCCCGTCGTCGTAATAGTCGCAAAACGCGCACCTCTTGTAAGCGCATCCCGTCCCTCGAAGAAGGACGATTTCTCTTTTCCTTTTTTCAAGGATTTTACAGTATCGTTCCATAAAACAAAAAAACGTCCTTAACCGCATAAGGACGCGGCGGGGCTTACGCCTCGCTCTTTATCTCCTTAGTTTTGATTTCGAAAAGCCGCGGCCTTTCGCGGCAGGATGGTTACGAACTGCCGTACGTATAATTATATATGACAAAACGTCGGTTGTCAACGCGTTTTATTTTCTTACTCGCAATTAAAATAATATTTTTATATTTTTTTAAATATTGCGTTTTTACTTTTTGTAATATATTTGCACCTTGAAATCCTTAGGAAATAAATATATAATAAAGAGAAGCTATGAATATAAAGAAGATTTGCCGTTTAATGATAAACGGATTTTGACAAGCGGAGACTGTTATGAGCAAAACGATTCTTTTCGGAAAGGGAATACGGGACGGGATTCCAATTGGTCTCGGCTATTTTGCGGTTGCGTTTGCGCTCGGCATCGCGGCGGGCGAAGCTGGATTTTCAGCCGCGCAGGCGGCGACGGCAAGTTTGTTGTGTAACGCTTCCGCAGGAGAGTATGCCGCTTTCTCGCTTTACGCGGCCGGGGCGGGATATGCCGAGGCGGCGCTGATGGAAATTGTAGCGAACGCTCGATATTTGCTCATGTCCTGTACGCTAAGTCAGAAATTCGCCCCGAATTCTCCGTTTTTTCACAGGTTGCTCGTCGGCTTTGATCTGACGGACGAGATATTTGCCGTTAACGTTTCGCGGGACGGATATCTTGAACCTGCTTACGCTTACGGAACGATGCTTCCGACGATCCCTGGATGGGCTATAGGAACTTTTATCGGCGCTCTCGCAGGGAATCTTTTACCTGAGTTCGCAGTAAGCGCGCTTTCGGTCGGCCTTTTCGGAATGTTTCTCGCAATCGTCGTTCCTCCGGCGATTAAAAGGCGCGCGGTAGCGGCCGTAGTAGCCGCGTCTTTCGCACTGAGCTCGGTCGCTCGGTTCGTTCCCGTATTAGCTAAGATTTCGCCCGGTATCGTAACTATAGTTCTGACTGTCGCGATATCTCTTGCAGCCGCAATAATCAAACCCGTGCCGGAAGTATGGGATGAAGACTGAAAGCATATAAAAATAAATTTCGCAGAAAACGCAGAAAGGCAGGGCCGTATATATGAATCCATGGATATACATACTCGTTATGGCGGCGGCGACCTACGCGGTGAGAATTCTTCCTCTTATACTAATACGAGGAGAAATCAAAAACCGCACGGTCAGATCTTTTCTGTATTACGTGCCGTACGCGACGTTATCTGTAATGACCGTCCCTGCTATTATTGAAGCTACGCGTACTCCGTGGGCGGGAACCGCGGCTCTCGTTATCGGTATCGTCCTTGCCGCGAGGGGAGCTGGACTTTTAAAAGTCGCCGTCGCTTGTTGTCTTGCGGCCCTGATTGTAGAGGCCTTAATCATATAACCAAGGGAGGAGATTATATTGAGAATTCTGATATTATCGTGCAATACCGGTCAGGGACACAATTCCGCCGGGCTTGCCGTTAAAGAAGCGTTTGGCAGACGCGGAGTCGAGTGCGAGATGGTAGACGCTCTGTCTTTTGGAAGCACGTCCCGCGTTACCAGCGGCTGTTATGTGGGCATGGTTTCCAAATGTCCGTCTGTATTTGGAACCATATATAAAGCGGGTCGCGCCATAAGCTCTCCAAGATTTAAATCTCCCGTATATTACGCGAACGCTCGCAACGCGTCTCGTCTTGGAAAGTATATCGAGGAAGGGGGATTCAACGCGGTAGTGATGCCTCATTTATTCCCGGCGGAAATGATCACAAGACTGCGAAGGCGCGGAGAGAGTACTCCGAAATCATATTGCGTCGCTACCGATTACACTTGCATCCCTTTTTGGGAAGAAACCGAGCCGGACATATTCTTTATTCCCCATGAAAAGCTTACGGACGAGTTTGCGGCTCGAGGGATACCTCGCGAAAAGCTAGTTCCTACGGGAATTCCCGTATCGGCTAAATTTTACGGTAAAACAGATCGAACAGAAGCTCGGAAAAAGCTTGGTTTGCCGGAAAACGGACTTATATTTTTAGTAATGACTGGAAGTATGGGCTTTGGAAGCGTCGTTTCTCTCTCTCGTGAAATTCTTGAAAGAGCGAAAGCTCGCTCAAGATTTGACACTTGTGAAACGGTTATCCGCGTTTTGATAATGACCGGAAGAAATGAAGAACTCCGTAACAATATAGAATCGTCTTTCAAGGGAGACGAGCGAGCGGTGGCTATTCCGTTTACTACGGAAGTTCCTTTGTACATGGACGCGTGCGACGTTTTATTATCAAAGCCCGGCGGACTTACCAGCTCCGAAGCGGCGGTTAAGAAGACGCCGCTCGTTCATACCGATCCTATTCCTGGATGCGAAACTATGAACGCAAAGTTTTTTTCTGAGAACGGGTTGTCATTATTTTCTGAAAACGTAAACGCAGCGGAGCTTGCCGTGGGACTTGCCGAAGACGAAGCTTTGTGCGGCCGTATTATGGCGAGGCAGGAAGAATTTATTCCGCGCCGCGCCGCCGACGACATCGCGGAGTATATTATAAAGGATCTGACCTTATAATCTCAGAAAGGAAGCGAATGGTCTAACAGATCGCCGTACACATGCAGAAAAACCTTTTGATAGTCACGATAGCGCTGGTAATTATATCGGCGATAAAACTTATGCTGTCGTTATACTTCGTAAGACGTGAAGAAAACGAACCGGTATATATCTCGTATGTTTGGCCCGTCGACTGTATTGCCGTCGCGTCGTTTATGTGTATTGCCTCAATCGTTTTCTTTCTTGGAGGATATAAAGATCATTCCGCGATGTTTGGATATATATCCGTTGTTCCTGCGATCTTATCGATATGCCTGACGTCCTTTAAAATTTCCTATAGCGAAGAAGGGTTCGTTCACACGTCGTTTTTCGGCATAAGGAGGCTATACAGATATGATGAAATAAAAGGCTACGAAGGACAGTTCGGCAAAACCGACGTAGTTATTTATGTGAGAGACAAAACGATATCCATAGATAAACACGCTCTCAATCAGTTTTCTTTCTTTAAGTACGCGTCTCTGCGCTATAAAACAGCAAACGGAGGGCATACAATAAAAAAAATATCGTCGACTTCAAACCGATATTTTGGCTCGCGCCTAAAGGAGCCCGCAAGTTTTATTTTTTCTGGAGTCTCCATGATTTTTGTGTCGACGGCGGCGCTTATCGTGTCGATTATCATGAGCCGCTCCCCGATAAACGAAAATAATTCCGAACATTTTAAAGTATCTTTTTCATCTTACGAGTTATCGGACGGCGAGGCGAAGCTTTACGCATATCCGTCGGAAGAAAAAACGGAACTTTTTGTTATAAACAACCCGGAAGCCGCGGGAATATGGAAATCTGAGCTCAGTTTTGCAGCGGCCGGCGGCGAATGCGACGTATGGGTGAAAACGTACGCTCCCGAGGGAAACGAATCGTACTGCACGGTCAGACGTATGACGTGCGGAGAGGTAGAGCTGTATTCTTTTTCCGACGCGGAGCAGGCTCAAAAAGAAAAATTTTCTCCCGTGATACGCGTCTGTTTCGCCTTGACGCTGATATCTTTAATCCTTTTTGTAGCCGGAGTTGTCGCGGCGCGAAATCCTGAAAAATATCCTTTTCTTGCAAAACTTATTTTCCGCCACGGGCAGTTAAACCTCGGCGGGCAAAAAAACAAAATCTTGAGGTAAAATAGCTACATGAACAGTTACGATATAATAGTGGCGGGCGCGGGACACGCTGGGATAGAAGCCGCTCTCGCTTCTGCTCGGAGCGGGCTGAAAACCGCTCTTTTTACGCTTTCTCTCGACGCCGTGGCCAATATGCCGTGCAATCCCTCCGTAGGAGGCACGGGAAAAGGACACCTGGTATACGAGATAGACGCTCTCGGAGGAGAGATGGGGTACGCCGCAGACCTCGCCACAATTCAGTCGCGCACTCTTAACACGGGTAAAGGCGCGGCGGTGCAGTCGAAGCGAGTACAGGCGGATCGCATAAAATACAAAGACATAATGAAAAAAACGCTGGAGGATACGGAAAATCTATATCTCATTCAAGGAGAAATAACCGACGTCTTAACGGAAATTTCGTCCGAAGGATACGCAAAGGTTATAGGAGTTTCCGCCGCTCCGGGAGGAGAGTTTTACGCTCGCGCCGTAATCCTTTCTACCGGAACGTACCTCGGAGGAACTACTCATACGGGAGATATAAGCCGCAGAAGCGGCCCCGACGGACTTGTTCCAGCCGAAGGACTTACGTCGTCTCTTTCTTCTCTTGGAATAAACCTTATGCGTTTTAAGACGGGAACGCCTCCGAGAATACATCGCCGTTCCATTGACTTCTCAGCTCTTGAAGCGCAGCGCGGAGACGAATATATAACTCCGTTTTCTTGCCGTACCGACGCGGAGCAGCTAAACCGCATAGAACAGATAGACTGCCACGTCGTATATACGAACGATGCGACTCATGAGACGATAAAATCTAATATAAGCCGCTCTCCGCTGTATTCCGGAAAAATACACGGAGTAGGCCCTCGGTACTGCCCGTCGATCGAGGATAAAATCATGCGCTTTCCGGATAAGGAACGCCACCAGTTGTTCGTGGAGCCCGTGGGCCGTGATTCGGAAGAAATATATTTACAAGGATTTTCCTCTTCTCTTCCCGCGGACGTTCAGGAGTCTATGCTTCACACGCTCAGCGGCTTTGAAAAAGCGGAAATTATGCGATACGCCTACGCTATAGAGTACGACTGCGTTGATCCGACCGAGCTTTACCCCACGCTTGAATTTAAAAAGGTAGACGGTCTGTATGGGGCCGGGCAGTTTAACGGAACGTCCGGTTACGAAGAGGCCGCCGCTCAAGGACTGCTTGCGGGAATTAACGCGTCCCTGAAAATTCGGGGGGAGAAGCAAATTATTTTACCTCGCAGATCTTCTTATATCGGCACTCTTGTTGACGATCTTGTAACAAAGGGTACGGCTGAACCGTATCGAATTATGACGAGCCGCAGCGAGTTTCGTCTGCTTCTGAGGCAGGACAACGCTGAGAGCCGCCTTACCGAGTATGGAATACGCGCCGGACTTATCCTGCATGATCGCGCCGCGGCGGTAATGGAAAAGGAGCGCGCGGTCAGAGAGGAAATTGAACGACTCGAGCACAAGAATTACGGTCCTTCCGCTGTAAACGAGCTGCTTAATGCTCGAGGAACTACGCCGGTTTCGTCTGGAATTTCCGCGGCCGATATGATCCGTCGTCCGCAGATCGGCTACGAAGACATCGCCCATATTGATCCGGAGCGGCCCGCGTTATCAAGAGAACTTCGCTTTCGAGTAGAAACAGAAATAAAATACGCCGGATATGTAAAGCGGCAGACTGATGAAGCCGCTCGGCAGGAAAAGAGCGAAAATACGCTGCTTCCAACTGATATAGATTATGGTAAAATAAGGGGACTTCGACTTGAAGCCGCCGAAAAGCTTGCAAAGGTTCGGCCGGCGTCCGTTGGACAAGCAAGCCGTATATCGGGAGTTAGTCCGGCAGACATTTCGGTTCTTCTAATCTGGCTAAAGACAAGGTGAATTTTGCGTCGGCGGACGACGATTCGGCATTGCGTCGCCAACGCTTCGGCACGCCGCTCTACGCCGGATTCTCTCGCTCACGCCGCGCAAAGCAGACGAGAGGTGTTATCTCATACGTTGGAGGCCTCAGCAATACTTCAACATCGACGTTAAATTTATGCAACATTTAACAAAGCCGCGTTTTGAACACAAATATGCGAGTTCGCTGTTAAACTAACTCCCAAACATTTGAACCCATTCCGGCTCACGCTTGCCTAACCCAGCTGAGCGAACGCCCCATTTTGACCGCCGCACAAACAGCTGTTGAACTAAGCTTCATTTCAACAAGCTAACGAAAGCAGCTTGCCCACAAGCTGCGGCAACTTTTTGCGAAGCGAACTACTCTTTAAGTTTCTTTGATTACTTTCTTTCTAAAAGAAAGTATATGATTACCACAAGTTTTTTTCTGGAAAAAGCTTACAACTTCATGCCGAAGGCAAGAAGTGTGAAAAGCTATAGCGACGGCAAAAGTCTCCCGCGGAGTTTTGTTTCTTTAAGCTTCAAATAAAGCGTCGTTCAATCCCGCTTCGTCATCCCTTGAAGCGAAGCTTTCCTACAGACATGCTTGCGCCTCTCAAATTGAAGCGCTTGCGCCGCGCTAAGGCGTGATTTTTTACTCCCGCCGTATGAGGCAGGCGCAAGCTGTTATGCCGTATTCTCGTTAGAGAACTACACAAACTTATATAAGTATAGAATCAAGGCAGACTCCGGTTGGGATGCTTCATTGTATATCTGATAAATTACAAAAACAAAAGGGCAGAGTATGAATTGATAATCGATACTCTACCTTTTCGTTTTATTTATAATATACTTGCACGCCTTCCTTGAAACCGTCCGCATCCGACCATGTATCGTAAGGACAAACAAATTTGTCTCCCACCGACATAGCGACGTGCACGCCTTCGCCGCCCATACTGAAACCGGTAGACCCGGTCTTTCCGATTACGTCGCCTCGATTTACCGCGTCGCCCGCCTTAACGGATATGTCGCCCAAATTCCAATACCAAGTCTTGAGCCCCCAACCGTGTTCTATTACGACTAAATTGCCGGAATAAGCGGATGAACCCGTATATACGACCTTTCCTGCGTTAGCCGCCGGAACATTTCCCGAATATATTTGATCAAGTCCTTCGCTGACGAACGTCATGCTGTCGTTTTCGTTTCCTGTTATAGCGATTTTTTCTCCGTACAGTATTTTACTCGCCGCATATTTACCGTATTCCTGACGCGGTCCGAGAAAATATCCGTCGAAGTATTTTGTTTGCGCCGCCGCTTTAGTTTCATCGCTATTTGAAATTGTTTTTACAAGCTCCGCAAATTCGTTTCGCGCGCTTTCGCTGTATGCCGAAGCGAAGGTTTCCGCCGAATAAGGAATTCCTTTCGCCTTTTCAACGCTATACCATCCGGCGGTGCATTCTGCGAACGGAGAGACCTTCAAATTCAGTTGAGAAGACGCTCCGCCGTAAGAAAGAGTTACGGTATACGAACCGGCGCTTCCCGCCGGGATAGGAAGAATGCCGTAAGAGTCTCCGTCGGCTTTATAGAAAACGGGAGAAGAATCCATAGCGGGATCGCTGGAAAACGATATCCTGCTTGGATCGGAGGCTCCGACCGCCGTAATAACTACGAATTTGCTTTCGTGCGCCGTATCTTTAGCAAGATGGAATGTTGGAGGCGCGCTGACCGACGCGGAAAAATTATAAGAGCTTTCGCCGACATAACTCTTATCCTCGTTTTCAAGCCACTTTGCGTTTACCGAGACGTTGACGTTCGTTTGCTCTTCAAATACGACTGGAGCGTGGTTTTCTCCCGTGCTTTCGTATCTTACCTTTCCATCCTCATCAGTTATAACAACTGTGTATATATCCGGTTCTATACTAAAGTTTAAGGTAACCGCCCCGATAACCTCAACGCTTTGTTCTTCCTTGTTAAGATACGCGTCCGTATTTTTCTCAGTAAGCGCCCCGCGGTAATTTCTATACTGCCACGACAACTCCGACGGCTTTACGGCGCTTTCAGAAGAAACTGTAAGCGTGGGAACGTTAGCTCCTACGTACAGACATTCCGCGTATTCCGTTTCCAGAAATTTTCCCGCGTCTTCCTGCTTTATCTGATACGCTTCTCCGTCAAGAGAAAAGTAGCAGTTGGTTGAGTCTACTCCGACGTAAAACTGATACGACGTGTCCTTTACCGGCGTGCTCAAAGTTATAAGAAAAGGATCGCTTCCCGAAACGGAGCTTGGGAGCGCAGATATCTTTTTTCCGCCGTTTCTTATTTCCATAATAAGATCGATCAGTTTTTCCGCTCTTTCACCGTCTTTCACTCTGTCAAGCTCGTAAATATTTTGCTGTACGTCCTTAACGGTTATCTTAACGATATTTTTTGAGCCGGCGGGCGAATTCCGCGCGCTCAGATAACTATGAACCGCGACAAAGGATGGCGCAAGCATGAGCAGGATCATAATAATATAAGCGATCTTTTTTTTCATATCAATCTCCATGCTTTCATCATTTCTAATTGAAGCGCCGACAAAACTGCGTATAATACGTATGCGTCTTTGCAGCTTGAAATTTTGGCGTGAATCCGGCGCCTTCGACGCTTTTTGCGATACTTATCCGCGTCTTCTTTCCTACGCGATAATTTATCATACTAAGTATATCATAAAACCGCTCGAAAAAGCAAGAGTTTTCTTATACTATGGTCGTAAAAGTCGTTAGTCCTCGAGGAATATTTTACGCAGAACGGCCGGAGCGTCAGGAAGTCCGAAGCCCTTGTCGAAAAGTTTTTCAGCGCACGCGTAAAGATCGTCTCCCTCGTCTCCGAACTTGCGGATTTCATTGGCCGCCCCGACTGAAAGATTTTCACGAGTTCTGTCTCCCCATCCGTCCGTACATAGCGCCGACAACTCGTAGTCGATCATAAGCGTATCCACGTCTATTCGAAGAATAAGTCCCAGCAAGAACATTATCGTTCCGGTGCGATCCATTCCAGAGTGACAGTGAAGATATGCGGGATATATGCTCTCGTCGCACATCAGGCGGAAAACGTCCGCGATAATTCCGCGCGCTCCGTCGTTGTTAAGTCCTCCGTCGTACGCGCTGGCGTTGAATATGTAGCGGTCCACTATTCCCCGCAATTTTGAATTTTGCTCAGCAAGAGAATTGTTCGCCTCGTAATCGAATCCTTTAAGGTCCAGATCGGTGCGTATGCGAAGCTCTTCTATAAGACGTCTAAAGCCTTCTTCGTCGGGCGTGCGGTCCTTATCTATAAGCGCTCCTCGATAGAACAGCCCTTGTCGAACTCTTTTTCCATCTATGTTATACAGGCCTCCCGCGTCGCGCATATTAGTGTTTTCTTTGGAAAGATATACGAAGCGAGGAAACTCGTCCGCAGTTTTAAAAGAAAACACTTCGCTTTTTTCCGGGCGGCTTCCTCTGCTTTCAGCATACCAGTAGTACTTTTTCCCGATTTCAAGGTTATATCTTGCGAGGGCCGTCCCGCTGTCCGGGACTACCGTTACCATATCGTCCGAAAAGTCCGGATCGTGCGAAATATGCACGGCGAAATCGCATGTTTCAGTCGGCGCGTCGGTATTCCATAAGAAAAGCACGGGAGCCGGATGAGTCCCGTCCGTGTCGCGCGCCACGTTCGTCCATGGATGCACGTCCACGGGAAAATCAGACTCGCGCGCGTTGTATAAGTCGAAAAATAAGCGTACGCGGTCTCCCCTCAGAGAAACTGTAGATCCGTTTGCAGGAGAGATAAGTTTAAGCATGGCTGTTACCTCGTTTATTAAAATTTAAATTGCGGCTTACTACGTTACGGCGAGCCGCTTTAATTGTTTTTTTATATTTTTATCAATTTATTCGAAGCGGTCAAGACCCGAAAAAGTACGAGCGGCGTTCTATTTTTACGCGTTATTCAATAACCGCGCTCCCGACTACGCAGTCTCCCCTGTACATAACCGCGTATTGCCCTGAAGCGGGAGCGCGTACCGGCTCGTCAAATTTTATTAGCGTACGTCCCGAGCCAAAAGCCTTGACGAAGGCAGGCGTTCCTCTATGGGCGTATCGTATTTTTACCGTGAGGCGTTCGCCGTCGGGAAGACCGTCTTCGCCGATCAGATTTATGCCCTCGCAGTATACTTCGCTTTTATAAAGATGTTCTTCGTCGCCGAGAACGACGCGATTTGCAGCGGCGTCGCGTTCAATAACGTAAACTTTCTTACCGAGAGCTATGCCCAGCCCGCGGCTCTGTCCTACGGTCACGGTCTCCTGCCCACGGTTTTGGCCGAGAACGTTGCCTTGAACGTCTACGTATTTCCCGGCGGCAGGGGGCCGCCCTCGATATTCCGTTAGAAAACGTACGTAATCGCCGTCCGAGATAAAGCAAATGTCCTGACTGTCTTTCTTCTCCGATACCGTAAGATTGCTCTCTCCGGCTATTCTGCGTATTTCGTCTTTGGTATATTCTCCGAGGGGAAAGTGAGAAAGCATAATCTGTTTTTCCGTAAGACCGGCAAGCATATAGCTTTGATCTTTTTGCGCGTCAGCCGCCCGATATAGACGCCGCCGTCCGTTTTCAGTAGCCAGACGAGCGTAATGTCCGGTTGCGATTCCGTCGAATCCCCTTTCAAGAGCGTAGTCCAAAAGTCTGCCGAACTTGATCTTTCTGTTGCACTCGACGCATGGGATCGGGGTTTTTCCCGCTTCGTAAGATTTGACGAAATACTCCTTCACATCCAACCGAAACTCCTCCGACATATCGAGCGAAGTATGCCGTATGCCGAACGCTTCGGCGACAATTTTTGCGTCGTGAACGGCGGACTCTGCTCCCGAAGACGAATCGACCTTAAACGTAACGCCTTCGAGCTCGTATCCCTGTTCCATAAGCAGTCGAACAGCGACCGAAGAATCGACGCCGCCGCTCATAGCGACGAGCAATTTTCCTTTTTTCATCTTTATGTCTGTAACCTTTTACATATAAATAGCGCGTTAAAGCCCAACGCTCATAGTTGTTAACGAGCAAAGCTAACCGAAACTGAACTGTTAGCTTAATTTGCCGTTCTTTTCGATCTGCCGAGACGGTCCCTCAGCTATTTTGTCTTCAAGCTGTTCTAGAAAACTATGCTCTTCTCCGCGCAGCTTATAGCCTACCAAAGTGTCGATATTAGCGCGGTGTATCGCGCCGAATATATTTTTCTCTATATCCCGATTTCCCGATTCCTTCAGGCGGCGAATCAACTCCTTTGTCTCTCGTCTTTTGGACGCGGTCTCGTCCACAGCCGCGGATTCGGTCATTTTGCAGGCGCAGCCGAGAAATTCAAGTTCATTGTAGCGGACCCACCTGACGATATCGTCTTCTCTTATTTTATATAAAGGACGAATCAGCTCCATTCCTTCAAAATTTGTACTGCGGAGCCGCGGCAGCATTCCCTGTATCTGAGATCCCCAAAGCATCCCCATAAGCGTCGTTTCTATTACGTCGGACATATGATGCCCTAAAGCGATTTTGTTGCACCCAAGGCTTTGAGCGTAGCTGTACAGATGTCCGCGTCTCATTCTCGCGCATAGATAGCACGGAGAGCCCCCCTGTTTTGACGTTACGCTGAATATGTTAGTCTCGAAGACGCGTATTGGCAGCTCTAGCAAGGCCGCGTTTTCCTCAATCCTTTTTCTGTTTTCAGAAGAATATCCTGGATCCATAACTATGTACTCGCATTCAAACGGAACGTCGCTGTGAGCCGCAAGCTGACGCATAAGCACGGCGAGAACGGCCGAGTCTTTTCCTCCGGAAAGGCAGACGGCGATACGATCTCCTTTTTCTATAAGCTCGTACTGCTTAACAGCAGAAATAAAAGGAGCCCATATTTCCCTGCGATATGTTTTCAGTATGCTTCGAGCGGCGATCTCTGATCTTGAATATTCTTTCTTTTTTTTAGCGCGAATTTCAGCGCGGGGCATGTTTTCATTCATTCGGCGTTATCTCCGATTTTTCATTTTGCCGTCTCCCCATTTTTAGTATGGTCGTTACCGCCTCGCCTGCGGCGATCATCCCGGCTACCGGCGGTACGAACGATATGCTGCCCGGCGAATGACGTCCGTTTCTCGCCTCCGCAACCGCTTTTATCGGCGTTTCGTCCGACCATATTGCTCTCAGCTTGCCGAGATTCCGTTTTCTGCATTCTCTGCGAATTACGGCGGCGAGAGGGCATGTGTTCGTCTTTGAAATATCGGTTGCTCTGAGTCTTGACGGATCGAGCTTGTTTCCCGTTCCCATAGAGGAGATCATAGGAATTCCCGCCTTTTTCGCCTCGGAAATGAGGAACAGCTTCGACGATACCGTGTCTATAGCGTCGATTATAAAATCATAGTCTTCGAGCCGTATGAAACCGGTGTCTTCGGGTCCATAAAAATGGCGGAATTCTTTAACACGACAGGCTGGATTGATCAGCCTTACCCGCGCCGCGGCCGCCTCGCATTTTGACTTGCCGATGGTTTCTTCAGTGGCGAGCAGCTGTCTGTTCAGGTTGCTCTCCGATACGACGTCGGGATCGACTACCGCTATTTCTCCAAGACCGGCGCGCGCAAGAGCCTCTATCGCCGCTCCGCCTACTCCTCCGGCTCCGAACACTATCGCGCTGGAGGAAGCGAGCAAACGAACGCCTTCTTCCCCGATCAAGCGCGCTTCTCTTTCAAATCTCTCGGGAACGTTCATTATCGTTTACTCCTTCGATAAATATTTATAATATAGAGTTTACTCCCGTTCGTTCGGCTATCCGTCATTCAAACAAGCCGCGCGCGTCTTCGTCCAGTCGGCTTACGTATATATCGGAAACGGATCGAATCTGCTCCGCGTCGGATTTCGGAACGGTAGAATCGCTTACTCCAACTACGGTAAATCCGGCCGAAGCCGCGCTGCGGGCTCCTGGGAGTCCGTCTTCAAATACTACCGCTTCAGAAGGCTCGACCCCGAGGCGGCGCGCGGCCTCAAGAAACACGTCCGGTTTGTCCTTAGCTGATCCTACTTCAACGCAAGATACGAGAAAGTCCATGTATTCAAACAATCCGAGACGTTCCGCCACTGGAGAAGATATGGATGTTTTTGTAGCCGTCGCAATGCACATTTTAATTCCGCGCTTTTTTGCCTCTTTAAGAAACGGAACAACTCCGTCTTTTACCGGCACTGTCTCGTACCCGGACTTCACCGTATCTATCAGCATTTTTTCCACTTCCTCAACGGTTCGGCCGACGTTAAAGCTGCCGACGATGTATTTGGCGGTTTCGCTGAACGGTATGTATCGTACGACGTCCGCCGCTTCTTTTGTAAACGGAATTGAAAGCTCCGAAAAAATTATGCGATCCAATCTCTCAAGCATCGGCATAGAGTCGATAAGCGTTCCGTCCATATCAAATATAAAGGCTTTTTTCATGTGTTCTCTCTTTCACGCGCTGTTTTCAAATAAGCCGCCGTTTAGGCCGTCTCATAATTTTTTGACTTACCTCTATTCCTCTGGAGGAACAAACTCTATTCCTCTGGAGGAATAGAGGAGAACGTTCCCGTCTCCGGATACCAAAGATATCTCTTTTCTTTGCCGTCCGACAGATATCTCTCGGGAGCCGTATTATCCATCCAGTCCAGAGGAATAAGCTCCTCTGTTTGCATCGATCCTTTTTTGAGCGCGGCTCTCAGATCGTTCTTTTCTTCCTCGGTAACCTTATCGGGATCTACGGACACGAACAGAGGCGTTCCGCTGTCGGCCAGCAGGCGAAGCCATTCTCCGTTTAAGCTGCGCGGCAGTATGCCCGTTATGCTGAAACAGTCCGCGTCTATATCGTAAAACGTTTTATGCTGAATCATACGAAACGCCAAAGCGTTTACCCCGCATCCGCGCGTCCGCTCCCAGTACCGTCCGCTGGTGTCGTAGCCTACGCGCATAAGGTGTACGAGTCCGGCGGATAGGTGCGAGAGCGTATTGCATCCTATAATCACGGCGTTTCCGGCGGCTTCGAGTATCGCGCGGTATAACGAAACGGTTATCTCCGCCGTAGTGCGGCTCCTGTCTGCAAACGACCATCCTCCGGCGGTAACGCCTTTTCCCATTTCGTTTCCGTACCGTCCAAGCATATCGAACGCGGTAAAATCATGTTTTATAAGCTTATATCCCCATTGAACAAAACGGCTTATCGTTTCTTTTACATAATCGATTACTTCATCCGTTGAAGGATCGAGAGTATCGGGACGCGGCGAAAGATGCGCGTCCGCTCCGACGGCTGCTTCTCCGGCCTTATCCGCGAGCAGTCTCACCCATATTCCGGGCAGAGCGCCGAGATCTTCTATTTCCCGTGCGAGACGAGCCATATCGGGAAACTTTTCGCCTCCTTGATCCCACGGTCCGTCGCAGGGATTTTTCTGCCACCCGTCGTCGATAACCATATACGGCCTGTTTTCAAGCCCTTCCGCGAGCGACGATATCAACTCCGCGTCTCGCAGTATCTCTTCATGAGAGCTTTTCCCCACCGCGTAATACCAGTTGTTCGATCCGTATATTTTTGACGGCGGTCGTAACGGACGCGAGCACATGCGGCCGCAGAATAGCCGACCGGCTTCAAACGATGTAATACCGTCGTATTCTTCCATTATAATATCGCATACTCGGAGACGTCTGCCTCCGAGTATCACGCCTTCTCCTCCGCATCTGACGTCGCACCACAAGGTTACTCCGCACGGATCGTACTGCCAAGACGCAAGCGCGGAAGGCTGAGTTTTCACGCCGTAAGCATCGCAGCGGCCGATGCCGTTCGATGAATTTTTTCCGTCTGCGACAAGCATATACCAAGGAGCTATTCTCTCGGGAACCGCGCCGCGCCACTCAAGATCGCCGTAGGCCCTCTCCCACGCGTCTCCGCATATGCGAACGTTCTCTCTTTTTTCGTCGGAGGAAAAATTCCACCTCAAACGTAAATATTTAACGGGACTTTCGACCGCCGTAAGGATAAGAGCAAGACTTTCTTTTCCAGATTTTTCGTCGTCTTTATCAATAGACATAGAAACGAATACGTCGTCGCGCCGGGCGGAGCAACCTCCTCCGGAAAAAGTTAAGCCTTCGGCTGGAAAACCTACGGAGCTTGAAAATATTTTTATCTGATCGGGAAGACGTAATTTCATTTGTTAAATCCTTTACTTGTTTTCCTCGGCTCTTTATAATAATTTTTCATTCGCTTCCCGTGCGTTCCGCCCGCGTCTTATGAAACGGGCGCATAACGAGGCGAACTAAAACGTGAGGAATCGCGGCGAATATAACGTTTACAATAAGCTCGGGAAACGCGATATCCGTTATCGCCTCGACGAACGTAATGCCGAATATTGTTCGTAAGGCGACTATCACCGTAATAACGCTTCTTAAAATCGACGATATTCCCGTATATGTAAGCATCACCGGAAAAGAATCCCTGAAACGATACGTAGTGAGCAAACCGCATATATATCCTGCGGGCATATATAAAAGAGGAAGCAGAGTTATCGTAGCGCCGCCGACCGCTTCGATGACAAAGGCTGATATCAGTCCTGTTACCGCTCCCGCCTTTTCCCGTTCCAATACTCCTACGGCGACGGTAAACGGAAGCATCAGATCCGGCACTGAGCCGAAAGGACGGAACCGGGTAAACATAGTCGTTTGAAGCAGAACGAAAAAAACGAGCATAAGGACTATTACTATGGCCTTCAGCACGATTTCTCCGTCGACTGAAAAGCGAAGACGCCACATATTGAACTTGTTAAAAAACGTGACCTTCTGCTCGTTGTCGGCGTCGCCGGCCTCCGTTCCGAATTTTCTTTTTCTTTTACCGTTTAACGATTCGCGCCTTTTTAGGTTGTTTCCGTCAGCTCTCATAATCCGTTATCACCATCACCTGAGAAATTCTTCGACTTTCCGCGGAAGAGCTTACTACGGCGGTTATACTGCGACTGTACGGGTCGGTTTTAATTTCCGTTACGTATCCTATTATTAGGCCGCGCGGATATATACTGCCGTACCCCCCGGTAAGTATGCGGTCTCCTTCTTTAATGTCTGAGCCTTCTTCAATATACGTCAGCAGACATTTTCCTTCCGCCGATAGTTTATAATCTCCTTTAAGTATACCGAGAGCGCCGGAGCGTTCGTCGTAGGCTCCGATGGACGAAGAAGATTCCGTGAGCGAAACCGCTTTAGCCCAGTTGACTCCGGTCTCCGAAATATACCCGAGAACTCCGTCTCCGGTAACTACCGGCATTCCCGCGGCCACGCCTGAGGAAGAGCCTACGTCAAGCATGAATACGGATCCGTAGTTGCCGCTCTCTCTGCCGCAAACCATAGCGTTTTTCATTTTGTACTGAGGATTCTGCATCTTTAGTTCAAGATATTCGCTGAGCCATTCATATTTTTCTTCAAGCTGCTTCGATCGGTGAACTTCTTCGCGCAAAGCTGTAAGCTCCTCTTTTAAGCGATCGTTTTCCTCTTCAAGCTTATCAAACTCGGTAAAATAAGAAGCGTATCCGTCGATCGCGTCGACGGCGTGCAGAGACAGCTTTTTAAGAGGAGTGAATAATGTGTTCACAGCGGAACGAAATATGTCCGTATGCCCCATGGAAATAAGAACCGTGGGAAAAATAACGGCCGCTAAGGTAAGGGCGGAAATAATATAGAAAAATTTTGATCTAAAATGTTTTTTCATTGGATCTCCGTATGAAAAACGTATTTTGCCATTTTATATAATCAGTGGTCGGCCCGATTCGGAACCGTATTTTTCATTATACCTCAAACAGATTCTTTTTGCAATCAAATTATACAAATTGCAGGCCTAATAGAAAAAAAGAACGAAAAATAAAAAGAAAATAATTAAAACGAGAAAAAAGCCCTTGCATTTTTATTATACATGTGGTATACTGATATACGGCTCTTCGAGAGCATACGCACGAAGCGAAGAGAGAATAAGCGTATGTGGAAAGGTGGCTGAGCTGGTCTAAGGCGCACGACTGGAAATCGTGTGTTGGCTAATACCCAACCGAGGGTTCGAATCCCTCCCTTTCCGCTTAATAAACGACGGTTTAGGCCGTCGTTTTTCATTTTAAAATAAATAATATTATTATTCGTAAGTTATATATTAAATGACGGCTCGGAGGGAAAATACGTTTGACGTCAAAGATATCTTTTTCTTCCGCTTCGTCCCGTCTGCTCTTTCGATTAATATACTCATGATTATTAATGCCAAATCTTCAAAAATTTGCGCAGTATGACGCCTTACGCCATTATGACAAAGCATGCCCCAGATTATTAGGAAATGTCGCTTTGAAAAATGACGACGCTTTTTCTGTAAAAACAACCGCAAAATAAACCGTCTAAAATTACGGAAAGCCTTTTGTTATCGCTTATCTCTTATTGCGTTCTATGGATTCATGAAAATTTCGATAAATTTCGTACCGTTACTATCGCGCAAATTCAATACTTCTACAATGGGAATCTGCTTACTCTCCTAAAAATTATTATGGGCCGTATCAAAGCGCTAAACTGATACGGCCCATAATTATATTTACTTAAAAAACTTCAGGTCAAATCTCATAAGGATCGTCGCAACCTGAGCGCGCGTTGCGTTGCCTCTGGCGTCAAGTATAACTTTCCCTCCGACGTCGCTTCCGTTGACGAGTCCTTCGGAACTTGCCCATGCAAAAGCGTCCTTAGCATAGTCGCTTACTTCCTTGTAATCCGGGAACGACGTTAAATCTGCTCTCGCCGATACGTCATACTTCTTATATTCTCCGGCATATCTGTATAGGATCGCAGCCATCTGCTCGCGCGTGATCTCATCCATCGGCGCAAACGAGTTAGCGCTTGTTCCGTTGACAATGCCGTTTGCGGCAGCCCATGTGATGGCGCCGCTATACCATTCGCCTCCCTTTACGTCGTCAAACGGATTTCCGCCTTCGACTTTCGGCGTTCCTTCCATTCTGTAAAGGACCGTTACAAGCATAGCCCTAGTCATTGTGGTATCCGGCATAAATGTATCCGCGCTCATACCGTTCATAAGACCCTTTGTCGATACATAGTCTACGGCGTTCTTATACCAGGCGTCGCTGAAAACGTCGGAATACCGTTTAGACGAATCATCAAGCTTAGAAAGCTCTTTAACGTCGCATTTCTCATTGCATACCGCGCATGTGCGATAACGGCTTCCGGCAGCCTTGCATGTAGGCGCTACCACGACCCACTCGCCTAGGGCGTGTCCGAGAGCGGGAACCGTTTCCTGCGCTTTGATCACTTCGTTGCAAACAGAACAGCGCTTGCCTTCAGTAAGTCCGGTTTCCGTGCAGGTAGGAGCTTTAGCCGCGTCTATTACTTCTGTGTGACCTGTAGCTTCTACAATTTCCTGCTTTACAGTGACTTCGTTACAAACAGAGCAGTGTTTGCCTTCGGTAAGTCCGGTTTCCGTGCAGGTAGGAGCCTTAGCCGCGTCTACTACTTCTGTGTGACCCAATGCGTCAATAGAAACGCTATTTCTTGAAAGCTCCGTATTGCATCTTTCACAGTAGACAACGCTGTCATACGAGCCCTTTTCAGCGCAAGTAGAATTAATACGATTTTCTTCTACTGGTTTGGCGTTAACATGACCGAGCTTATCGACTGTATTTCCGATTAGCTTTTCCTTGCAGTTTGAACACTCATATGTTGTAAATCCGTTCTCCGTACACGTAGGAGCCGTTACAACGCCTTTGGACACGTCGACAGAATGAACCTCAAAGGAATCCTTGCCGGCGGTGAAAGGGACATAAGTGTTTTTCGCCGACGAGTGATATTTCGCGCAGTTTGCATCGCTCTTATTTGCGAGTTCGGTATAGATTTCAACATCTCCGCAATAGCCGGGTTTTGCTTTGAAGTTTATAGACATCAAATCGCCCTTCGCCTCGGAAACGTCGCTATCAAGATTCAAAAAGTAAATAAGATATCCGTTTCTGACTTGAATAGACTCAGTCTGGGAATTGAATAAATTATCAGATTTGTAATCGACATATTCCAAAGCTTCAGAATTAAAATAAATTACAAACCTTAAAAAAGTAACTCCTGTATTTTGGTTTACTCTGATCTTTACTGAAACTTCATCGCTTCCATTGAAAATTTTCGGTGATGAAGAAACGGGAGCGGCGGTTTCAGCCTCCACTCCCACTTCAACGGATTCAACGGCTTCAACCGCTTCAGCTCCGACGAATATCGACGTAACTGAGAAGATCAGAGCAACAACCAAAAGGATCGCTGAGATTCTTTTAAGCTGCATCTCTTATACCTCCGTTTTAAATATCCAAATAAGCATCGTTTCTGACTACCGCGCCGCGAATAAGCGCCAAATCGTCGCCGTCGACCACGCCGTTCTTATCCATATCGTAGATTGGATTATAATCGTCAAGGTCTGCGGTTGCAAGCCACTGTGAAAGCAGCATAGCGTCGGTAGAATCAATTTTGCCATTGCCGTTTGCATCTCCGAGTCTACGGACGTCGATCTGAGCTCCGGCTCCAAAGTCGACTTCAATATAATTCTTAAGGGTATCGAAGTCATGCGCTACATCGCAAGAATTGAGATTAATTGTCAAAGCGGTAGTGCCGGTAAGATCTTTTGCGACCTTAAACGTAAGAGTTGCAAATAAGTATTCGCCCTTTTTAAACTCTTTGGCGCCGTTGAGTCCCATATCCTGAGATATCTTGACGCTGCGATAAGGAACGTCTTTAACGTCTTTGTTTGCGACGGCAAATTCCGTATGCATTTTCTGATTGAAGAGATTTTCGCCAAATGTAACGTCGATAAGCTCTAAAGACTTATTATATTGAATGTCAATATCAGAGCCCCAAAGTCTTGCGACGTCGGTCTTTACATTCATATAGACGTTAAACGTTATATATCCGGAATTTACGGCTTCTTTGCTTCCGTTAACGCCTTTAGCCTCATAAGTAAATGCGAGCTGCTCTGTCTTTCCGATAACTTCTTGCTTAACAAAGGTAGTGTCGCATACGTTGCAATGCCTGCCTTCGGTAAGTCCGGTTTTATCTACGGTAGGCTTTACTGCGGGAAGAATCGTGACTTTGTCCTCGGGATGACCCGTGGCCTTTACGACCTCCTGTTTTATAAGAACCTTGTTGCAAACCGAGCAGTGCGCGCCCTCGGTAAGACCGTCCTTGGTGCAGGTAGGAGCAATCGCCTTGTCAGTTACAGACTTATGTCCGAGAGCGGGGAGAATCTCCTTGTCCTCTTGGGCGTGGCACCACTTGCATTCCTTAAACGTATATCCGTCGTTCTCGCAGGTGGGAGCGACTGTTCCGGTAGCGACAAATTCGTGGGCCTTCGCCGGAGCTTTAATTATATTATCAGTCAGATAGAGCTTCTCGCAGCGCGAGCAATAATGATCCGTATGACCGTCCGCTCCGCAGCTCGGAGCAACGACTTTTACTTCGCCCTCAACGTGACCCAATGCGGGGATCTCTTCAGAATGGATCAATACTTCGCCGCAAGTTTCGCACTCCATTTGGTATGTATGTCCTTTTTCCGTGCAGGTCGCGTCTTGTTTAGTTATTGTGATTACGGGAGTCTTGTGCGACTCTGCCAAAGGATCGTACGGAGCGTCAAATACTTTTTTCTGCTCTTCAAATACCTTATCGCATCTCTCGCATTTTGAACCGCCTGTAAGACCGGGAGTTAAACAAGTCGGTTTGACCTCGGGGCAAACGACTTCTTTATGCCCTAAAGGCTTGCTGCCGGCTACGTCCCTGTTCTCAGTCTTTAACTCAGTTCCGCAATCCTTACACTTTGTAACATAAACGTCGTATGCGGCTTTTTCGCATGTTGCGGCCACGGTTTTTCCTACTTTTACCGCGTCGCCCGGTTTATGCGCCAAAGGCTCGCCGACAGTCTCCGTAACTTTATAACCGCATTTTTTACAGGTATACTCTACTACTTTGGCATTAGTGCACGTAGCTTCTTTAACGGTTTTGGGAGCGGAATAATCATGTCCGGCGGGCTTGAGCTCTTCTTGTTTTTCATGTCCGCATACGGAGCATTTGTAATCGATATGACCGTTGCCGGTTAAACAACCGGATTCAACTCTGCCGATCTCTATATACTTGTGACCAGCCGCCGATTTTATTTCCTTTCCTTCCGTATAATCGCATCTCGTACATGCCATATGCTCGTTCCAGCCTTCTTCCGTACAGGTAGGGGCCTTAGCGTTTTGTTTTGCCATGTCATGGCCAAGCGGATTAACATATGAATCTCTGGGAGCAAACTCTTCGCCACAGCTTTCGCATTTTCTGACGTCATAACCCCAGTCCGTACATGTAGGATCAATATGTCTTACAAATTCACCCTTTACACATACGTGATTTTCATTACTCTCGCCGCCGTCCCCGACGGCAGAGATCGGCGCAATGAGCTGTGTTGCCAGCATAGCGGCTGATAAAAACAACACCATTGCCCTTGAGAACTTTCTCTTCATGGTATTTTCCTCCTAAAAATTTACAGCGCAAGCGCTATTTTTGAAGCATAAGTATTAATATTGCGGGCAATGCGGATGATCCCTCTGTCTTGCTATCATGCCCCTCCCCCCTTATCACTTCCAAAAATAGTTACTGTCAAAAAGTACGCTTTTTGATAGCGGGTGATTTCACAACGATTTTCAATAAAAAATTATAAAATATTTTATTTTCTCTTGATTTTTACGTTTGCTTATGCTATATTAATAATGAGTCAAGCATTGTCAAAAGGTGTACTTTTTAATACCGTTTATTTTTATCGGACAACCTAAAATCCCGTAATTTTCGGTAAAAAGTTGCTTCGCTCATATTACATAATCTGATAACTTCGGCAATGGGAATCTGTCTTTCTTCCCATTGCCGTATTATTTTGTCAAAGTCCGCGGGGACTTTTGATTCCGGTCTCCCGAATTTAATCCCCTTTTCCTTCGCCGCGGCTATCCCTTCCGCCTGCCGCCTTTTTATATTCTCTCGCTCGCTTTGAGCGACAAAGGAAAGAATTTGCAGCGCTAGATCCGCAATGAACGTGCCCATAAGATCCTTTCCACGTCGTGTGTCAAGGAGCGGCATATCGAGGACGCATATATCGACTCCGATATCCTTGGTGAGTACGCGCCACTGCTTTTGGATTTCCTCGTAATTTCGCCCAAGGCGGTCAATGCTCATAATATAAAGTAAATCGCCGCTTTTTAGCTTTCGTGTGAGTTTTTTGTACTGCGGACGATCAAAGTCCTTACCCGACTGCTTATCCATGTAGATATTCTTTTTTTGAATTTCACAAGCTGACAACGCAATCATTTGCCTGTCCTCGTTTTGATCGGCGCTTGATACCCGCGCATATCCGTATGTGTTTGTCATTCGTATTACCTCCTTTTCGCCTGTATTTATTTTACAGCATTTTTGCAACAGACGTTTGGTTAAGTAATTTGGAGGCTCAATAGGATTAACGGCGGTTTTGTAAAATCAAAAACGACAATTTTCGAGAGAAAACTGTCGTTTTTCGGGTAGGAACCGGCCTCTCCTGTCACAAGCGGTTTTGTCCTTCCCTTACATATCGGGCGTTTTAATTATTGCATACGGTTTGTCTTTACATATTATTTTATTCTGTAAATAAAGATATAATTTCAGCCGAGTTTTTTCTATCGGAAACAACCTTTCTCGAAATCTTAATTTCGTATATATCGCCGTCGCATATTAATTCGGCCGAGCATCCTTCCGTCAAAACGGAGATTATTTTCTTCTTGCTGTATACAAAAAGGCTCCCCTCGTTTGCTCCTACTTCGTTAAGCTTTATAATAAGGCTGTTTTTTCTTATCGCCTCCCATTCAATTTCGCCGACTCCGCACGATATGTGAAAGGTAGAACCTATGAGAACGGGATTTTCATCTTCTCTTATCGGAGTAAACCGAAGAAGCTTGCATGAAGCGGGTTCAATAGTTAAAGCAAAATCGGACGTTCGCTCTCCGAGATACTTTCCGTCCCAGAACGACCATACGTGGAATAAGTCTCCTATTTCTTCGAGGGGATAGAAATTAGTATTAAGAGTTTCTTCTTCGTCGGAACGATTGTATATCACGTATACCCCGCAGGCTTCAGGGGTATTTTTTGAGACGAATCCAAAACGGCGGTTTTCTCTGTCCGTGCAAGGGAAAAGAGCCTCTCCATGCGGGGCTTTCGACGGTTCTGCAATGCGAAGTTCGTCGAATTTGTCAAGCCTATTTTCCATCGGGTCGGAAATTTGTATGATTCCGCCGTAAAGCCCTACGAGACTGTGCCATATTTTTCTTTTGGTTTCGTCTATTTCCTTGCGCGGAGCAAGATAAGTTACGTCGGGATCGCATGCATAGATAAGTCGGTTCGCGGCCGTTTTGTTGCAAATTTGATATATTGACGAGGGAATCGAGCAAAGGTCTTCGCTCCAATACGCGCTTGAATCGGTGCCGACTCTCGAGCCGTCGGCGGCTCCGAAAGTCGCTCTCTCAAATCCCGAGCAGCTTACAACGTAAGTATTCTCTCCCAAAACTTCTCGGTAAAAACGGTAAATATCTCGGTATGCTTGTAAAGAAGTCTTAGTAGGGTCATACGCGCGTCTTCCGTCGACGCCGATCATGTTAAAGTCTATTTTAAAATATGTAAAACCATCGCTGAGTTTGTCGAGCAGAATATTACGAAGAAATTCTCTCGCCTGCGGGTGAGTTACGTCAAGAGCTCTCGCTATATCGCCGTTTCCTCTTATATCCATGGAGTTAATAAAAGATCCGTCCGGACGTCGGGCGAACGCTTCGGGATGCTCGCGGAACATAGTCGAAGATTCGGACGCCATTACCGGAGCCATCCAAACGCCGGGTCTTGCTCCAAGCGCGGAAATTCGGCGTGCAAGGCTCTTTAATCCGTTTGGAAATTTTTCATTTGCTCCCCATCGCCCAAGAGAAATTTGATATCCGTCGTCGATTTGTATGAAGTCAAGCTTAAGCTCGTTTCTATGATTTTCAAAAACGGACAGAGTGTCTGAAATCGTCTTTTCCGTAATATCGCTTGCTTTATCATACCAGCTGCACCAGCCAAACTGAGGCTCAAAGCGAGTTCTGCTGCCATGCGTTTCGGCAAGCTCTCCGAGAACGCGTTTTGCAAGAGGCAGGAAGGCTCCGCGCGCGCAAAACATAGACTGAG
Organism: uncultured Eubacteriales bacterium; assembly: GCA_949747515.1. GTDB lineage: Bacteria > Bacillota > Clostridia > Oscillospirales > CAG-272 > RUG11130. The sequence goes on along the minus strand of CATKFO010000051.1, from coordinate 32,322 downwards.
AGCTTCTCCTTTTTCCAGAAGCGACAAGAACTCCGTCCATTTCGGAATATATTCGCAAGGAAAGATTCCCTTGTTCCGTTATTTCAGGTTGGTAGTGAAGATACGCTTCCGGGGCGCCGCACGGAGCAAAAGTAAGGCCGTCTTCACCCCGTTTTTCACGTCGGTACAGCGTAAACCAGTCTTTGCATTCGCGGGTTCTGTCCTCTGGAATTTTTTCGTCGAGCGAAGCCGTATAAAAATCGCCGCACATTGAAGACGTATAGAATTTACCCTCGCCTGTTTTCACGTTTTCGCATTCTATTCCAAGCTTCAGCGCATGAACGTCGTCTTCCGAATCGTTGATTATTTCGATGTCGGAAATAAATCCCGTCGGCGCGGTATTTGACGCGAACTCAATAACCTTCAGAATAATTACCATGTCGCCGTAATCCGCGCGCAGAGTATGAAGAACTCCTTCTCCATACCAAGTTGAGGCGGGACGAGCAGGGTAAACCGTTGATAAATCGGCGTTCGATAAATCATACATTATAATATTTCCTTTGCGGTCTATCTCTGCAAACGGCGTAAATTTTCCGCTGAACAATCCGTTAAAGCAGACTTCACAACCGTTTTTTGTCATTTCAATATTCATACGTTCTCCTTTTAATTGAATGGGAGTAAAATTTTTTATATTCTAACATACTTATTTGAGGAAAGCAATACGGCGTGAATTTAATTTATCCGGGTTTAATAAGATTTTTACTTGAATATATGGAAGCTCAGCTATCTAATGAAAAAAATTCGGTTTGACGCTTCAAAGCTATGTCATAAAAGTTTTGCGGACATCGGTAATATCAAGATTTATTATTATAAATTACAGAAACGAAGATTAAAAGAAATAGGGTCGCAAATAGACAAAGCGTCGTCTGAAAAAGATATCGTTACAAAGACAATATATTTCAGATATAAATTTTTAAAAGGCGCCTAGGTTAAGGGACTAATTTTCCTGCAAATCAGGAAAATGAAAAACCTTGTAAACTAATAATTACAAGGTTTTAGTTGATATAAGTATCTATTCTATTTCTTTTATTTTGAAATTTGTACTTTTTCCATTCTCGCAATTTGCAGACAATCATATTCTACTCTACAAGCTGGATTACGTATATACTTTTTAATTACCGATTATGTTTGCCTAACCATTCTTCACGTAAAATCGCATATAAATATTTATCGTGCCATTCATGATTTAGAACGCTGTTTCCGCGGCAATATTTGATGTAGTGCGCTTCACGACGCATACCTATATTTTCCATTATCCCATAAGAGCCCTTATTTAATGTATTGCAGTCTGCAACAATTCTTCTCAATCCCAATATTTTAAAACCTAACTCCAAAAGAGTTTGTCCTATTTCTGTTCCATATCCGTTTCGCCAATAATTACGATGCAGTTCCCATGCTAATTCTGCCGGATCTTTATTTGTAAACGCTAATTCACAAGAGCCGATCGTTTCTCCCGTTTCTTTTAAGACGACGGCATATCTATAATTAATGCATGGACTTTGCTCGACACACTTGATTCCCCAGTTAATATATTCGCGAACCTCATCTTCGCTTTTGGGCTCATAAGAACGGTATTTGATATTATCTATGCTACTTAACATATCGTAAAAAACAGGGAAATCCTTAACTTGATATTTTCTAAATAATAATCGTTTCGATTCAAGTTCTAAAAAATCCATTTTTAACCTTAACCTGTATTTTTGATTAAATCATAGCGCATAAAACAGAATCATTCAACAACTTAAAAAATAAAAACGACAACTTTTTTGCAAAAATTGCCGTTTATTATTAATTGCGGGGAGGGGACTTGAACCTCCTGACCTCCGGGTTATGAGCCCGACGAGCTACCAACTGCTCTACCCCGCGGTATAAAATTAAAAAGTGCCGGAAACCGGGCTTGAACCGGTACGCAACTCTCGTTGCACGGGATTTTAAGTCCCGGGCGTCTGCCAATTCCGCCATTCCGGCATACGCAGATCCGCTTTGGGAATCCTCAATGCTTATTTATTATATCAGAACAACGAGGATTTGTCAATACCTTTTTTTGTATTTTTTATAATAAAGCGTTATATTATTTCTTTTGATAAAAAATCGGAGCTCTCACGTTTAACCGTGCGTTTAAAAAAGTTCAGCGCTCCGCACCTCAAATATACGGAAAAACGGTTGCTTCTAAATAAAATATATAAGCGATTATTATATAATTAAAAGCAAAAAAGAAGGAGCGTTTCCACCCCTCCTCTGTTTATCCCGTTTGCGGAAAACGGAATTATTTCATTTCGCATAATCTATAGCGCGGCTTTCACGTATTATGTGAACCTTGATCTGACCGGGATACTCAAGTTCGTTCTCGATACGTTTAACAATATCGCGGGCTACAAGAATCATACTGTCGTCGTCCACCGCGTCCGGTTTTACCATTATTCGAATCTCGCGTCCCGCCTGTATTGCGTATGAATTTTCCACGCAGTCAAAATCGTTAGCGATTTCTTCAAGCTTTGTCAGTCTCTTTATGTAATTTTCAAGATTTTCGCGGCGCGCTCCCGGTCTTGCGGCCGATATTGCGTCTGCGGCCTGAACTATCATAGCGATAACGGTCTTCGCCTCCACGTCTCCGTGATGAGCCTCGATAGCGTGTATAATCTCCGCGGATTCCTTGTGCTTACGCGCTACGTCTACGCCAAGCTGAACGTGAGAACCTTCAACCTCCTGAGTAAGAGCCTTGCCGATATCGTGAAGGAGTCCCGCGCGCTTTGCGACCATACTGTCCGCTCCAAGCTCGTCCGCAAGCATTCCGGAAATAAGCGAAACTTCGATCGAATGTCTCAGTACGTTCTGACCGTAGCTCGTACGATATTTAAGCCGTCCAAGCAGCTTTATCATATCCGGAGAGAAACCGTGCACGCCGGTTTCGAAGGTTGCTCTTTCGCCCGCCTGTTTAATAGCTACGTCTACCTCTCGGCGGGCTTTCTCCACCATTTCCTCGATTCTCGCCGGATGTATACGACCGTCCTGTATAAGCTTTTCAAGAGCTATGCGGGCGACTTCGCGGCGCACGGGATCAAAGCAGGAGATTGTAATCGCTTCCGGGGTATCGTCGATGATAAGATCTACTCCGATAAGAGTTTCGATAGCTCGTATATTCCGTCCTTCTCGACCTATGATGCGTCCCTTCATTTCTTCTCCGGGAAGCTGAACGGTCGACACCGTTATTTCCGAAACGTGATCGGCGGCGCATCTTTGAATTGCGAGGGAAAGCATTTCTCTCGCCTTGTCGTCCACGTCGAGCTTGAACTGTTCCTCAATCTCGACCATCTTCATTGCTTTTTCATGCCTAAGCTCTTCTTCAAGAGTTGAAAGCAGCAGATTCTTAGCCTGCTCCATAGTCATGCCGGATATTCTCTGAAGGGTATCCTCTTCTTCTCGTTTAAGGGCCGCGATGTCCTCGTTGAGCTTGTCCGCGTCCTTCAGTTTTTGAGTCAGCTGCTCGTCCTTTTTTTCCAGCGCTTCGGATTTTCTGTCGAGACTTTCTTCTTTAGAAACCATCCTGCGCTCTTGACGGGTAAGTTCAGACCTGCGTTCCTTGACCTCGCGATCTATCTCGTTTTTGGATTTAATTATCTCTTCCTTCGCTTCGAGCAAAACTTCCTTTTTCTTTGCTTCGGCGGATTTGATAGCGTCTTCAAGAATCTTCATAGCCTGAGCCTCAGCAGATCCCACTGCGGCTTCAGCCCGGCGTTTTCTTTCAAAATAACCGAGTATAGATCCGACGACAACGCCGGCCAATAAAGCGATTATCGCCGTTATAGCGTAAAGCATTATTCCGCGCCTCCCTTTTTGTTTTTTTCGTCCGTCGTTTAGTACGGTTCAACGCGCTTCCGCCCGATTTCATATGCATGAGTACGCATGAGAACGAGCTAACGCGCGTAACTTATTGTAAAATTGTTCTCCTTGCAGAAGACCTGGGGAAACAATGTATAATAAACGCGTCATTCCGCATACGGCGCGCAAAAATATACAGTATAATTATATTATCATTACGCGCGCTTGTCAAGTGTTTATTTTGTATATTATATACTGCATTGCCCGATAACACTTGAAAAAATTATCGCTATGGTGTATCATATAGATAAAAAACGTACGATCGCCGTAACATTCGCGTAGCAATTGTTTTTTGCGGGTTTTCCGCGTATACCGCGGCGAAATCGCAAATCCTGAAAGCGCGGATGTTCCGGCGCGAATTCAATATCAAATACAGCTTGTGCCGCTATGCGCGGCGGAATGGAGAAACGAATGAAAATAACCGTAATCGGCTGCGGAAGATGGGGCTCTTTGATCACATGGTATCTCGATCGTATCGGTCATGACGTTACGTTATATGGAAGAGCGAACGATCCGTCGATGATTCGATTTATAAAAGAGAGGAAAAACGATCTGCTTTCATTGCCCGAGTCCGTTTCTCTTTCTACCGATATCCAATGCGTAAACGCCGGCGACGCCGTCCTCATATCGGTAAATTCTCAGGGGCTCAGATCGCTTCTCGGAGAGCTTAAACCTCTTGAAATAAAAAATAAAGCTTTCATTTTATGTATGAAAGGAATTGAAATCGACACGGGTATGCGTTTGTCCGAGGTGACTGAAGAATGCGTCGACCCGTCAAATAAAGTAGCCGTGTGGATAGGTCCCGGCCATGTGCAGGAGTTTTACGCCGGCGCGCCGAGCTGCATGGTGATCGATTCAAAAGACGCGGAGCTGAAAGAAAAACTGGTGAATCTTTTTTCCTCCGATCTTATCAGATTTTATTATGGAGAAGATCTGATCGGAAACGAGCTTGGGGCCGCCGTCAAAAACGTGATCGGCATCGCCGCCGGAATGCTTGACGGAATCGGAATGTCTACTCTCAAAGGACCGCTTATGTCTCGCGGTACGAGAGAAGTTTCGCGCCTGATAGAAGCGATGGGCGGCGCCGGAAACTCCGCGTACGGACTCTGCCATCTGGGAGACTATGAAGCGACGGTATTTTCCCGACACAGCCACAACAGGAGGTTTGGCGAGGCGTTTATTCGAGGGGAGGAATACACGGCTCTTGCGGAGGGATATTATACCGCGGACGCCGTTCACAGAATATGCGGAAAGAAGAACGTCGACATGCCTATTTGCGAAGCGGTTTACAAAATTCTTTATGAAGGAATGCCCGCCGCAGACGCGCTGAATTCGCTGTTCAGCCGTTCGCTGAAAAAAGAAATGCAGTAATTCAAAATAAAAGCTCCTTAAAAGCGCGAAAACATTGGCGCGGGGCCGCTAAAGCTTTGAAACCAGTATAGTATTAAGGAAAAATGCCGGGGGTGTTAACTTGACGGACTCAGAAATTTTTTACGCTTACTCGCCTTTTATAAGGGAGTTTATATATTCGCGCGGGTGGGAGCGTCTGCACGAAACGCAGCTCGAAGCCGCGAGGATTATATTTGAAACGGACGACGACCTTCTCATATCGTCGTCCACCGCGTCTGGAAAAACCGAAGCGGCTCTTTTCCCGATTCTTTCCGATCTCTATTCTAACCCGCCCGTCTCATTCGGAGCCCTGTACGTCGCCCCGCTTAAATCGCTTATAAACGATCAGTTCGGCAGAATAACGGAGCTGACCGATACGGCCGGTATCCCCGTGTACCATTGGCACGGAGACGTTGCGGCGTCTCATAAATCGAAGGCGCTGAAAGAGCCTTCCGGCCTGCTTCAAATTACTCCGGAATCTCTCGAGGCAATGCTCATACGCAGGCCTGGAGACATCCCGAGGTTTTTTTGCGATCTGCGATACGTGATAATAGATGAAATTCATACTTTAACGGGCACGGATAGGGGAAACCAAATTATATGCCAGCTCGCTCGTCTTTCTCGCGCCGCCGGAACAGACCCGCGGAGGATCGGATTGTCCGCCACAATAGGAGACGTCTCCTCAGCGGCCGAATGGCTGTCTTCCGGTAGGGATAGGAACGTTTCCGTTCCTAATCCAAAGGCGGCGGAGAAAAAACAGCCTTTCCGCGCGAGACTCGGTATGGAGCACTTTTTTATTCACAGTCATGGCGAAAGCGACGACGAGAGAAAATTTGTAGATCTGACTACCGATACGAGCGAACCTAACGCCCAATATAACGCGGAGCGCGCGGGAGGCGAGGGCGAGAACCAACCCGGAGAGGCCGCCTTTTCTCTTGATCCCGGATATGAATACGTATACGATTGCGTAAAAGATAAAAAGGCGTTGGTATTCTCAAATTCAAGAGAAGAAACGGAATACGTAACCGCCACGCTTCGTCAGATCGCGGAATATCGGAGTGAAGACGATATTTTTCTTATCCATCACGGAAATCTCTCCGCGTCTCTGCGAGAAGAAGCGGAGCTTAAAATGAAAAACGACGAGGAACGCGTCGTAACCTGCGCTACGGTGACTCTGGAACTGGGCGTGGATATTGGAAAACTGGAGCGCGTGGTTCACGTTGGAGCGCCGCACTCTGTATCGTCTTTTTTACAGAGACTCGGGCGTTCCGGCAGACGAGGCGGCTTGCCTGAAATGATGATGGTGTTCCGGGAAGAGGAGCCGCTCCCTAACGCGCCTCTCCCCGAGCTGATCCCGTGGGAATTGCTGAGGGCGATAGCTATAATACAATTATACGTTGAAGAAAGATTTATAGAGCCTCCGTTTAGAGTAACCCGTCCGTTCAGTCTGCTGTTTCAGCAAACGTTGTCGGCCCTCGCTTCGTCCGGAGCTATGACGCCTCGCCGATTGGCTGAAAGGACTTTAACCTTGCATCCTTTCAGATATATAGAAAAGGACGAGTACAAAAGTTTGCTGCTATCTATGATTGAGCAGGATTATATAGAAATGACGGACGAAGGAGAGCTTCTGATCGGTCTGCGCGGAGAGCGTCTTATAAATTCATTTAAATTTTTTGCGGTTTTTAAAGATTCGGAAGACTTTACCGTTCGTTCAGGCTCCGACGAGATAGGAACCATCGCCTCCGCCCCTCCCGCGGGAGACAGGTTTGCGCTAGCTGGACGAGTATGGGAGGTTGAAGAGGTAGACGTTCCAAGAAAACTCGTATACGTCCGTCCGGTTAAGGGGAAAATGGAGATAGCGTGGCCGGGGGATTTCGGCGAGGTACACACGCGAATACTGGAACGAATGAAAGGCGTTCTATGCGAGGAGACGGAATATCCATATCTCAAAGAAGGCGCGCTTAAACGGCTTCGCGCGGCTCGCGCCGTAGCGAGAAACACAGGCGTGACAGAACGGGATATTTTATGTATCGGCGGCTCGACCTGGGTATACTTTCCGTGGCTGGGGACACGTTCGTTCCGCACCATGCGCCGCTTCATAGGAAAAAACGGAGGGAAATTCGGTCTATCCGGTATGGAATTCGAAGGGTGCTATTATATGAAATTCCGGCTCGAACGCGGCTCCGGAGACGAACTTTTAAAATATCTGGCCGAGACGGCGGAAAACGGTATCGATCCCGATTCATTAGTAGGCGAGCACGAGGCGCCTCCTTTTAATAAATACGATCCAATGATACCGCCGGCCCTGCTGAGACGCGCATATGTCGAGGACCGCCTAAGAACGGACGAAGCGGAGCTTAGGCTGCGTCGGTACAACAATAAAGGCTCCTCTTAAATATCCGACGAGGAGATGAAGTTGAGATTAAAACAATTACGACTATTCGGAGGCTACGAAAGGAATTTTTCAGATGAACATAACCGTAAAGGAAAAGCTCGTTCCTTCTTCCGACGGCGCGCACGTTCTTCACGGAAGAGTTTATTCGCCCGATCCCAGCGTTTCCATAAGGGGAATATTTCAAACGGTGCACGGCATGACGGAGCACATACGCCGGTACGATACTTTTATGCGTCGTATAGCCGAAGAAGGATTTATTTGCTTCGGATACGATCATCTCGGACACGGATACACCGCCGCCGATGAGAATGAGCTTGGATTTTTCGCTCATAAGAACGGTTGGCTGCGTCTTGTAGAGGACGTAACCGTGTTTGCAGATTCTGTGAGAAACGAATACGGTAAGGATTTGCCGTATTATCTGCTTGGTCACAGCATGGGATCTTTTGTCGTCCGCTGTTCGGCCGAAAAAACGGCTAATACGGACGAGTCTCCTGAAAAGCTGATAGTCATGGGGACCGGAGGCCCGAATTTATTGTCGGGTCCTGGACTTGCCTTTATTAAACTCGTAAAATTATTTTACGGAGAGAGGCATATCTCTCCAATCGTGGACGAATTGGCGTTCGGGAATTATAACAGACGCTTCAAATCCGACGGCGACGGAAGTAAATACGAGTGGCTGACACGCGACGCGTCGGTGAAAAAGGATTACGCCTCGGATCCGTTATGCACGTTTCAGTTTACGGCGAGCGCAATGAGCGATCTTTTGATGCTTCAGAGAAGATGCAACCGTAAAGAATGGTTTTCTTCCATAAAGATCCCCGTGCTTCTACTTTCGGGAAGCGACGATCCCGTTGGAGACTACGGCAGAGGGGTTATTCGCGCGTACGATAGGCTTATAGAAGCCGGAGTCGACGCGCGCATGCGCTTATTTGAGGGCGGCCGGCATGAAATACTGAATGACTCCTGTTTTGAAGACGCAGTCGAAGAAATACTGAATTTTGTTAAGTGAAATTTTAAAGAGCAAAACTTCGTGCGGATTTACTATAATAAAGATTACGTTTAAACCTTGGAAGGACGGTATACGATAATGGCGGTAAAATGGACTGAAGCGCAGAAGGCGGCTATATCCGCAAGAGGAAATATTCTCGTTTCAGCCGCTGCTGGAAGCGGAAAGACCGCTACTCTTTCGGAAAGAATCATAACGCTCCTTAAAGACGGCGAGGCTTCGCTTGGCGAAATGCTTATCGTAACCTATACTAAACCAGCCGCGGGAGAAATGAAGACCAGAATAGGACGGAAGCTTGCCGAAGCCGCCCTCGAAGACTCGTCCATGGCCCGTCATATAGCCGCGCTTCCGTCCGCGGAAATATGCACAATTCATTCGTACTGCCACCGTTTGCTGCGTAAAAACTTCGCCGTATTATCTCTTACTCCGGATTTTTCGGTCGCGGATGAAGCGGAAGCCGAAGTTATGAAAGAGAGAGCGATGGAGGACGTAATCGACGACTTTTTCCGCGGAGAGCTTAGTTTTCCCAAGGGAAAAAATTGCGCGGACATAATTGAAACCGCGGACGTTTTCGGCAAAACGAGGGACGCTGGCGGACTTGACGCCGCAATGCGCGATTTGTACGACAGACTCCGGTCGCTCGGCTTGGGGCATGAATGGCTTCTGTCGTGCGCGGACGAGCTTGACGCGTCGTCTGAACACGATTTTCTCGACTGCTCTTTCGGCAAAATCATAAGAGGAGAGATTCACGGAGCGGCTTCGCATTATCTGCGCGTAATCTCATCTCTCAGGGAAGAAATAGCGTCCGATCCGGTTGTAGCCGAAAAGTATCTTCCCGCGGCTGCGGCGGACGCGGAATATCTCGCTCGGCTTGAGCGTATTACCCGTTCCGGTTCGTACGGAGAGATAAGAGAAGCCATAAAGTATGTTCAGCCTGGATTAAAGCCTTTGTCCGCGTCTAAGAAAACTCCTGAATCAGTCATGTTCCAAAGAGAGAGAGGGGCTATGAAAGCAGAACTTGCGGCTCTCGCGGCGCGGCTGCTTTCCGCAGACGAAGGGGAAATAGTTCCCGCTATGCTTAAGACTGCGAAAGCCCTGAGGTCGGCCGCCGAAATATGCCGTGTTTTCGACGATCGCTTTACGTCCCTCAAAAGGGATGGAAACGTTCTCGATTATTCGGATCTTGAGATGAACGCGCTAAAGCTTCTTGAAAACGACGACGGCAGTCCCTCCGCCGCCGCTTTAGAGGAAGGTCGCCGGCTCAAATTTGTGTTTATAGACGAATATCAGGATACGAACAGCGTGCAGGACAGGATATTCAGAGCCGTCGCAGCTAACGCCGAAAGTTTTTTTGTGGGAGACGTTAAGCAAAGCATATACCGGTTCAGAGGCGCGGAGCCGGAGGTTTTTTCGGGATACAGACGGGCGTGGGAGCCGCTGCGATACAACGAAAAAACGCGTGAAAACGACCGCGATACGTATGCGGTTGAAGGGAGCGAAATAAACGCTGAAAGCAAGCTCCGCTATCCTCCGGGGCGAAGTATATTCATGAGTGAAAATTTCCGGTGTTCAAGACCGGTTATAGATTTTGTTAACTCCGTATCTAGGTTTATGTTCGCCGGCGGAAGCGTGCCGTTTTCAGAGGAAGACTGCCTTGTATTCGGCGGCGGAGAAGACGACGAGACTCCCGTCGAGGTATGCCTGATCGATAAGCCGGGACGGGGTAAAAAGAAAGCAGAAGGCCAGGCTGAACCGACTATTGAGGAACCTGAAGCCGAATATGTGGCGGGACGAATAGCAGACATGGTGTCGGAGGGAGTTCGGCCCGGAAATATCGCCGTATTGCTGAGGGGGATTTCAGCAAGAGGCGCGGTTTATGCGGACGCCGTCGCGCGGCGGGGAATTCCGGTTAAAAGCGCGGGTAAGCGGCAGTTTATGGAGGAAAGCGAGGTCTTACTGGTTTTCGACCTTCTCAGGACCGTAGACAATCCTTTCCGCGACGTGGAGCTTGCCGGTTCTCTGCGTTCCTCTGTGTTCGGCTTTTCGCTTGAAGATTTGGTGCGCGTGAAGCTTTCGGATTCAGACGCGACGGACGGCGCGCCTCTCTGGCTTTCGCTAAAAAAATACGCGGAAAATAACGAAGAGGATTTTGGAAAAGACCCGTCGGTCCATGAGAAAGAAGAATCTCTGCGGACAAAATGTCAAACCGCTGTAAACCGCGTTACGGCTTTGCGGGAGGCTGAACGAGGAATGAGCGCGGACCGATTTATCGAATATATGTATTCTGAGCTGGAGCTTTTTTCCGCCCCCGAAGTAACGGAAAAGCCTTGTGGAGAAACTAATCTGAACGTCATACGCGATACGGCGTCTTCATATGAATCCGGCGTTTTCGGAGGCCTTTACGGATTTCTTCGTTTCGCCGCTGAAAAACTTGGGAATAGCGGAGTTGTTTCGGAATCTGCCGAGAACGACGCGGTAACGGTGATGAGCATACATAAGTCGAAGGGATTGGAATTTGAAGTCTGCTTCCTCTGCGACGCCGGAAAAAAGAGAAATTCTCGCGACGAAACCGCCGATCTCCTTCTTCATAGATCGGTAGGAGCCGCTATGAGACTGCCGGATCCGGGCGGACTCGTCAGGTGCGGAACGCCTATGCGAACCGCCGTCGCGTCCCTCATGAGCAAGGAAGGTACTGAGGAAGAAATGCGCGTTCTTTACGTCGCCATGACCCGCGCCCGCCGTAGGCTCGTCGTTACTGGAACCCTTGAAAAAGCGGAGGAAAAATTAGAAGCGGCGCGTATGGCGGCGCCGTACTGCGACAGGTATACGAAGGATCGCGCCGTATCGTTCCTCGATCATATTCTCGGAGCTATAACGACGGACGGAGGAGGAGACTGCGCGCTGTCGGTTATTCCAGCCGCTGAAATATCCGAAGGAAAAACGTATTCTTCTCAATTTGATGAAGAGAGAGAAGAATACGAGCTCCACGAGGAAAAACTGACGAATAATCTCGACTTTGAATATCCTTACGGTTATCTTGCAAATATACCGTCCAAGCTTTCCGTATCGCGTCTTTATCCTGCTATTCTTGATTCCTCCGACGAAGGGCGAGATATTTTCTCCGTGGACGAGTACGCGGTCGACGCCGACAATAAAGGGAAAGAAACGCCCGGCGCTGAAAGCGAGACTCCTCGTCCAAGGTATATGACGGGAAGCTCGGGATTTACGCCTGCGGAAAGAGGAACGTCGACTCACGTAGTTCTACAGTTTGCAGATTTTGAGGCTCTTCGCAGAGACGGAGCTCGCGCTGAAATAGACAGGCTCGTATCCCTCGGATTTATTACGGAAAAAATGGCGTCTTTAGTAAACGCGCGTCAGGTGGAACGCTTCGCCGAGAGCGCTCTTATGGATCGGATGCTGTCGGCCGCGAGGCTGATACGCGAGTATCGCTTCAACGTAAGACTGCCCGCCTCCGATTTTACCGAAGACGACGATTTGCGAAAAAAGCTGAGCGAAAGCGGAGAGAAAATAACGGTTCAGGGAGTTTTCGACTGCGTGATGGAAGAGCGCGACGGCCGTCTCGCGCTTATAGATTATAAAACCGACGCGCTTACGGCATACGAGCTGGCGCATCCCGAGGCGGCGTCCGATAAACTGATATCGAGACATAAACTACAGCTTTCATATTACGCGGAGGCCTGTCGTCTTCTGTTCGGCAGATTTCCGGACGAGACGTATATTTATTCTTTGCCTTTAGGCGACGCCGCGCTCGTTCCTCTTGCGGATAAAAATAATTCTTTAACCGCGATATAAGCGATAAATAAAATTTTAAATTAAAGGACGGATACTAACATGTCCACGTCGGAACAGTATATTGAATTAGTATGCGAGCAGGTCGGAAGAGCCGAACTCGGCTTGGTTCGGTACAAAAAAATGTTCGGCGAGTATATGGTTTACGTCAACGATAAGCCTATTTTACTCGTATGCGAAAACACTGTGTTCGTGAAAAAACAGCCGGAGAAGCTTCCGAAAATCGCGGCTCTTATGAAAAATTCGGAATGCGGAATTCCGTATAAAGGGGCGAAAGAGCATTACGTTCTCGATATTGAAAACGCGCCTTTTGTAAAAGAAGTCGTCTCGGTTCTTGAAGAGATTACGCCCGTTCCGAAGCCTAGGAACAAAAAGAAAAAGCAATAATCCTTATGAAATTACTTTACGTTTCAAAACTATTTACAGCGCAAATTGTTTGGTAAAATCATTCAAAAAAGTATATATGCGGAGATTTCGAGAAAAATAAAGGTAAAGCTTATATAATTGGGAGTGATTGATATAGTGGCCGTATATTTTATTATCGGAAGTATGTTCGGCGGTTTTATCGCCACGGTTTTTATGTGCTGTCTGCAAATAAACCGATCCGACGGCAATAAAAACGGATAGCATGATGATAATAAGCTCGCGTACGTATAGTAATTTATGTTTGGCAAAAGGACATTTCAGAATGAGTAAAGACCGCCGGTAAGAACTGAATAATCTTACCGCTTTTATAACTTTTGATTTTATAATGTTATAGTTGCGATTGCGTATGGGCGTCAAATATCAGAAATTTGAGATCTTTATAAATTGAACGTCGTTTGATTTCCGGCGCTCTGAATGGGATTTTTTACGAGAGTCTCTTTTGTGAGCGCCGGAAGCTGTTTCTCGAATATAAAAAGTTATATTTCACGTTTTTTACATGACGGCTCGTTGACATAGCGTACTGTTAATGATAAAATATTAATAATAAATTTGTCGTTTGTCACGTTAGAATTAAGTACAAGTCGTATCGTGGATCATGAAATACTAATATTTTAACTGAAAATAGGAGAATTCATTTTTATGACGGCCTTCGAGCTTATCGCTAAAGTAAAAGAAAATGTCAGTCGCGTAATAGTAGGTAAAGATAACGTAACGGAGCTGCTGCTTATCGCCTTGCTGTCCGGCGGGCACGTATTGATAGAAGACGTTCCGGGATCCGGTAAAACTATGCTTTCTAAGGCTTTTGCGGTTTCTCTTGACTGTGAATTTAAACGGATACAGTTCACGCCCGATCTGCTTCCTTCCGACGTTACCGGAATAAAATATTTCAATATGAAAACGTCTGAATTCGAATTTCTTCCGGGACCAGTGTTTTCAAATATTCTTTTGGCCGACGAGATAAACAGGGCTACGCCTAAAACCCAGTCGGGACTCCTTGAGTGTATGGAAGAAAAACAGGCGACGATCGACGGCGATACGTATAAGACGAGCGACCCGTTTATGGTAGTCGCAACTCAAAATCCTGTCGAAAGCATGGGAGTTTTCCCTCTTCCCGAGGCTCAGCTCGATAGGTTTTTCATAAAAACCCGCATGGGATATCCCTCTCGTGAAGAAAGCGTCGACATTATACGTAAGTTTGGACGTTCGGACCCGCTTAAGCACATTCGCTCCGTAGTTACAAAAGATGATATTTTTAAAGCGGCGAAGGAAATCGACAATATTTTCGCGCATGAAGACCTTTTCGGATATATTTCCGATATAGCCGAGGCGACGAGAAAAAAGGACGAAGTTATTCTCGGTGTCAGCGTAAGAGGGTGTATTTCCTTACTTAAGGCTTCAAAAGGAATGGCGGCTGTCCGCGGACGCGATTACGTATTGCCGGACGATATAAAATCCGTCGCGATTCCAGCGCTCGCGCACAGGCTGATACTCAAAACTTCAATGATTTCAGAAAAAAACGCTGCGGAAAAAATAATCGGCGAGGTTCTTAACGAAGTAGCCGTGCCGACGGAGGACTTCGCCAGGTATAAACTTTAGTGGAGGCTTTCTCCAAGTGAATAACATATATGATTTATTGTTTATTACGCTGATTTTTATTATTTTAGCGCTGTTCTTAACGTTAGCGTACGTATTTTATTATTATATAAAGGGAAGGCTGATCGACAAACTCGAATATAGCAGAGATTTTTCTAAAGACGGCGTTTTTGAGGACGATACGGTTACTGTCGTTGAAACAATTTGCAACAAAAGCTTTTTGCCGATATTCTTTGTAGACGTGGAGTCGTATATTCACGGAGAACTTATTTTAGAAAGGGACGGACTCTACGATATGCGGGAAGGAATGCAGCTTATTATAAGCCGTTTTCATCTTCCTCCGTTTACGAAAACGACGCGTCGCAGAACAGTGAAATGCTCTCGCAGAGGATATTATCAAATGAGCTCTGCTCGTGTAAATAGCAAAAGTATCCATTCGGCAGACGCAAAATATTTTGAATTCAGTTCGGAACTTTACGTATATCCCAGAATAATGGAATTTAATTACGGTCGGTCTCCAATCAGTTTCCTCAGCGGAACGGCGGAATCTGCGCGAAAAGTTGCTTACGATCCTTTCTCCTTGTCGGGAATTAGAAATTACGCTCCAGGAGACCCGTTCAATCTGATAAATTTTAAGGCTTCCGCGAAATTTGGTTTTATGGGAGGCTCGGGACTAAAGGTTAATAATCCTGATTTTTGCTCGGAACATAATTTTATGATTTATCTAAATTTTCAGCCCTCGGACGTCCTGACAAACGCGGAAAATTATGAAGAATTGATGGAAAAAGCTCTTTCATTTGCCGCCTCTTTGGCGAGCGAGGCCCTAAAAAACGGGTACAAAGTCGGTTTATCAGCTAACTGCCTTCTTATGGACGGAGAAAAACATATATACTTTCCAGTTGCGGGCGGAACCTATCATATCGAAGAAATTTTAAAAAAGCTTGCCAAGGCGCGCTTGACCTGCGGCGTTTCCTTTTCCGCTCTGCTTGAAAGCGGAGTTAACAACGCTATTGCAAATACGGAAATATTTCTTATAACGTCCGTTCCTATAAGCGGAAGAGCGGCGGATTATATTGAATCGTTAAAAACGCGTAATTCTGTAACGATAATAAACCTATGAGAAAAAAGCATAATAAAATGAAGAAAAAAGCCGTAATCTACGCGGCGCTTATAGTAGCGTTCGAATTAATACGCTCGTATGTTTCCAGTTTGCCTAACGCCGAAAGCGCGGCTCGTTTTTTCGCAGTCGTTGAAATAGCGTCGGCTATTCTTTTAGGCAGAGCGCTATCATTGCTTATAAAAAGGAAAGCGGGCGGAGCTGCCGAAAGCGCATTAAACGTTATATCCTCTCTGCTTCGCAAAATATTTCGCCCTGCTTTCAAAAAAATATACGAATACCAGTCTCGCCGCAAAAGGATCGTAAAAGGAAAAGACGAACGTGAATTTATCTTTTCATTTAACGCTGGAAAAAAGACGCGTTTAACGATGCCTAAGGAAAAAATAAATTTGAGTAAATGTCGGACAAACGCGGAGAAGATCCGAGCGCTATATATAAAGCTTATATTAAAAATGCGACGAAAGGGCGATGAAATAAGACTTTCCGAGACTCCGTCCGAAATAAAAGCGTCGCTGAACCGCGATTTGTATTTGACGGACGCTTATGAAAGAATCCGATACGGTAAACTCGACGGCTTTTTAATCGACGACGATATGGTTAAACGCTGTGAAGCTGAAACGGAAAATATATAAAATATATTGACAATTATTGCCCGAGACCACGCTCGCTTATTTGGAAATCTTGGCAGGCTCTGCGCGTATCTTTTTGATTTTCGAGGTCTGATTGAAGAGATTAGTTATCGCGTTATTTTTTATTTAAGGCCCGCACGTCGATTTGACGATAGGATCGGCATAGCGGTTAGCCGGCTTAAAATAACGACGCTAAAAGGTCGTAAAAACCGTAATGGATAGAGTGAAAAATAGTTGAAAACATTTGACTTTCGGCGAATTTTGTGATAAAATTCCTATAATTTAAATCAAGGAGAATTTATTTCATGAAGAAGATAATTCAAATCGTTCTTGTCGTCATTATCGCGGCTGCGAGTGTTTTTTGCATTGCGTCGTGCGGAGACAAAAGAACGGATACGGATACGCAGGTCAAGACTTCCGGGGCTGTTGAAAGCGTACCTGCGAAGGAAAATAACAAAATTACTATTACGGTGACGGTGGTCGACGACAAAGGGGAATCAAAAGATTTTGAAATCGCCACTGAAGCCGATAACTTAGGCGACGCTCTTGTTGAGGCCGGATTGGTCGAAGGCGAAAACGGGCCGTACGGACTTTACATAAATTCTGTAAACGGGCTTACCGCCGATTATGACGAGGACAAATCGTATTGGGCTATAAGCAAGAACGGAGAATATCTTATGACGGGCGCGGACTCTACCGCTATTGCGGACGGGGAGCATTACGAGCTAACATATACTAAAGAATAAATTTATTCGGATAAAACCGGTTGCGACAGACGTAACGTCGATCGCCGCCGGTTTAATTTATATATATAGAATTTCGGCGCGTATATCTTTAAAAACAAAATTTGAAAAGATAAGCGTGAGATTACGGTTTGACCGAGGCGCGGCCGTCCTTTATCTCTTTTATTCGTTCCATACGAAATATCGCTTGTTCTTTTGGACATAATATCTCGTATAGAAAGGTGGAGCGAGGTATCGAAATGTCGAACAGATTGAAAAATGAAAAATCGCCGTATCTGCTGCAGCATAAAGATAATCCGGTCGATTGGTATCCATGGTGCGAAGAAGCGTTTAAGACGGCCGAACGTGAAGACAAGGCCGTTTTTTTGAGCATAGGATATTCAACATGTCACTGGTGTCACGTTATGGCGCGCGAATCGTTTGAAGATCCGGAAATCGCGGCGCTGCTTAACGATTACGTATGTATTAAAGTGGACAGAGAAGAGCGGCCCGACGTCGACGCTGTATATATGACGGTTTGCCAGGCTCTGACAGGCGCGGGCGGATGGCCGTTGACTGTTTTTATGACCCCCAAACAGAAGCCGTTTTTCGCCGGCGCATATTTCCCGAAAAACAGTTCGTACGGCAGGCAGGGACTCAGAGAACTGCTAATACAAATATCGTATCTTTGGAGCGAGGAGAGAGAAAAGCTTTTAGAATCAAGCGAAAAAATTACAGAGGTATTAAATAGGAAGCCTTCTTCTAGTATAGGAGAAGAGAAAGCCGACAGGGCCCTTTTGCTCAAAGGATTCAAACTTCTTTCAGAAACGTTTGATTCAAAGTGGGGCGGATTTGGCTCCGCGCCCAAGTTTCCCACTCCGCATAATTTAATTTTTTTGACGCGTACGTATGAAAACGAAGGCGTTGACGAGGCTTTGCAAATGGCCGAGTATACGCTAAAGGCAATGGCTTGCGGTGGAATTTTCGACCACATTGGAGGAGGCTTCGCTCGTTATTCTACGGATGAGCAATGGCTTATTCCTCATTTTGAAAAAATGCTCTACGACAACGCTTTGCTGATATCGGCGTATCTTGAGGCGTATCAAATTACAAAAAATTCATTCTATTCCGATATTGCGCGAAGAACGGCCGATTATATTCTGAACGAGCTAGCCGATTCGAGCGGCGGATTCTACTGCGGGCAGGACGCCGACAGCGATGGAGCCGAGGGCAAGTATTATGTTTTTACAGTGGATGAGATACTTCGGATTCTCGGTGAAAAGGACGGACTTGAATTTTGCCGGTTATATAACGTTACTGAACGCGGAAATTTTGAAGGAAAAAGCGTGCCCAACCGCATCGGTCAAACAAACGAGCCGTGGAATTACAACGATCCTCGGTTACAAAGAATTTACGAATATAGGAAATCAAGAGAGAGGCTTCATCTCGACTACAAGATTTTGCTTTCGTGGAATTCATGGACGATCGCGTCTCTATCACAAGCCGGCGTAATTTTAGACGAGCCTCGCTATTTGAGCGCGGCGGTAAGGGCGTGGAATTTTATCCGCGAAAAAACGACGGATTCGAATAATCGTCTGTTTCATTGTTTCCGTAGCGGAGAGGCTGCTTACGCGGGCCAGCTCGACGATTACGCGGTATACGCGCTTGCTTCGATCGAGCTGTATCGATCTACGTTTGAAACAATCTATTTGCAAGAAGCGGCGCTAAGGGCTAAGCAGGCGATAGATTTATTTGAAGATAAGGAAAACGGCGGATATTATTTGACCGCGCATGATTCGGAACGACTTATTTCACGTCCTAAAGAAACCTACGACGGCGCCGTTCCGTCAGGAAACTCCGTTATTGAAGAAGTCCTTGCGGAACTAGCGTATCTTACGGGAGAGTCGCTGTTTCGGGAAGCGGCGGACCGACAACATGCGTTTATGGCGGGAGAAATTAAAAATTATCCGGCGGCGCATTGTTTTTCATTAACTGCAATGGCGAAGTCGATATATCCGCATAAGGAGCTTATTTGCGTTGGAAACAGATTTCCGAGCGAAATATTATCATATTTTAGGAATTGTCCGGCTCGGAATATAAGCGTTGTTTTTAAATCTGATAAAAATGAAAAAACAATGTCTTCAGTCGCGCCGTTTACGGATTCTTATAGGGCGTCTGAAGACTTATTATGGTATCTGTGCGAAGGCGGCGCCTGCCGCACGCCTCAAAACGATTTTAATATGCTTCGTCTATCATAAATAAAGTGATAATTACGACGCGTTCGGGTGAAACCGGAATCTGCGGAACAGCGGTATAAAATTACGGTTGTCTAACGCAGATCTCGGTTTCATTTGTAATTGCGCGAAAATATTCGTTGATTTTGAGACTATTTCTAACATCCGGTAAAATCGTCAAAAAACAATTGTTTTTTTATTTTGTTAAAGTTATAATATAATCCACCGCTATGCAAAGCTTGTCTTGTCGATAAAATAACAATAATTGTATTAAAATCCCGAGTTTACATAAGCTTTAAGACGGTGCGGGAACAAAAACACGAGCTGAAGGATTTTCATCAAAAAGAGTTTTGCCGAGGTTATTTACTTTCGCATATTTATTACGGAGCAGACTATAAAATTTTTACTAAAGTTTAATTTATGCCGCTTGCTCGGCTGAAGGGAGATTTATTTTGAATAACGAAGCTATAGACGTTGATTTCGGGCGTGAAGAAGAACGGACCGTCTATAAAAACAGCACGTATGAATTAGTGTCAAAGCTTGCGTATCTTATCGGAGTTCCGAAGCGAATTTTTGAAAAAGAGCATGAAGCTCCTAAAATGGAGACGTACAAACTGCTTGAAACGAACAAAAACGCCCGTATTATACGAAATCTTTGTATTATGAGAACGTCTATTGAACGTAACTTTAAAAAGATTAACGACGCGATGCGTATGGATTTCAGAGGGCTCGCTAATATGCCGGAGTATATACCTCGGGAAAATCTAGACCAGCTATCCGAGGACGGAGTAAATTTTATAAAAAAATCCAGCTCTAAGCTGTATCAGCATATAATTGAATTAAACAGACTCATATCGGATCGTATCAACAATTGTAAAAATATTTTTCCCATTTGGATAAATTGGGAGTACGTTAAAGAATTATTTATTATGCCTAACGGATTGACTGAGCAGGGAACGAAGGCCGCGGCCGAGCTGTATTACGGTCACAGAATGTCGTATCCGTATCAGACTTATATAAATTGGACTCCGTCCGACGAAGGCAACATACTATATAATGATAAAAAGTTCGTGACCCTGCTGTACCGTTGGCACGGCGATTATTTTACAGAATACAGCAGAGTTTCAGACGCCGGCGATTATATAAAAAACAATATTTACGACTTTATCAACGCAAGCGAGAAAACGGTATTGGTCGTGGACTGCGAAAATTCGGATCCGTACAAACTGTGCGCTACGCTTCGTAATCTCGACTTTGAAATTATGCGTAAAATTTCGTCGATCATACTATTCGACGACGTTCACACGGCTACCGCATGGAAGATTCTTGAGGCGTATACTAATATTCCCGTAGAGCGCAACATGATCGAGCGGCTGAAGCAGGACAAGTCCTTGGTCGATATGCAGCTGGCTGCGAGAGCTTGCAAGGAGCATTATCAGAACAACGTTGATTCTATAGTTATAGTGTCCAGCGACTCCGATTACTGGGCCTTAATTACTTCGCTGCCCGACGTTAAGTTCCTTATGATGATAGAGCGCGAAAAATGCGGACCGGATATGAAGTCCGCTCTTGAGAGTTCCGGAATTTTCTATTGCTATTTGGACGATTTTTATTCCGGAAACAGCGACGATATAAAGCGCAGCGCGCTTTTCGGAGAGATGAAGCGTTATATCGACGATGCGGTTCACCTTAACGCGTACGATATGTTTGGCGCCGCTCTGAGAAATACGCGAATAGAGATGTCTCACGCCGAGAGGCAGCAGTTCTACGATAAATACATAAAGCAAATGAGCCTTACTATAGACGACGACGGAACCGTTTTGATAGACTTTAAAAACAGATAAAATATCCTCGTCCTTTCTTGCTTTTGGAAATAGAAAGGGACGAGGCCGTTTTTTATATTTTTATTCTTTTTCGTTGTGACAGCCGAATCCGTTTTTGGCCTCAAAAAAGTAATCGACGAGGCTTTTATAATATGGAATGAACTCTCCGCAGTCTATCATACGGAAAATCTCTTCCCTGCTTGCCCGCCTTACCGCCTGAACCTCTTCGTGCTGAAGCTTCAGAGCGCTTATGTCTACGTCCTCATTTATCAGATATATATCGTCGAATCCGCCGTTGAAGTTGACCGTGAGGTGCGGCCGTCGGTTTTTCAGATTTATTTTTAGTCCGAGCTCTTCAAACAGCTCCCGTTCGATAGCCGCGCCGCTGTCGTCTCCCGCTATTGCGCTTCCGCCTACGGTAACGTCCCATTTGTTCGGCCATCCGTCCTTAAAAGGTTGTCTCTGCTGTATCAGCACTTCTCCATCAGAGTTAAATATGCAGGCGTGTACGACCAGACGATTCCCTCCGGGACGTATTGATTTCCCCCTTGCCGTAAAAAGCGGACGGGACTTACCGTATTTTCTAAATGCAGGTAATATTAAGACGGGAAGTAAAATTGCTGAACTTGGAAGATATTACGCGGAGCGTTATATTGAGCTTATTGGAACAAAGCCATACCATACTGTATGGTCCTGCATATAAAGGCATATCTATCGCTGTTTCGACTTCTATAGCTCTTTCCGCTCATGGTATTGACGTTCCTTTCTTTTTTAATAGAAAGGAAGAAAAAGATCATGGTGAAAAAGGGATCTTTGTTGGAGCAGAACCGAAAGACGGAGATGAAATTGTAATCGTCGAAGATGTAGTTACGGCCGGCACGGCTATTCGTGATAGCGTATATTTGCTAAGTCAGCTGAAAAACGTAAAGATAAAGGCGGCGATTATAATGGTTGATCGAATGGAAAAAGGAAGCGGCAATACGTCTGCAATAAATGAAATAGAGCAGAAATATGGATTTCCGGTTATTTCAATCGTTAATTTGGATGATATAGTAGATTATATTAAGGAAAACG
Source organism: uncultured Eubacteriales bacterium (assembly GCA_949747515.1). GTDB lineage: Bacteria > Bacillota > Clostridia > Oscillospirales > CAG-272 > RUG11130. The sequence goes on along the minus strand of CATKFO010000051.1, from coordinate 10,186 downwards.
ACTTGGCAAATGCAGATAAGGACGAAATATTTCGTAGTATTGCAGAATATAGACTTAAATATGGATGCAAAAATATTTAATAAAATGAGATAGGTAAAGTTTATTTAAGGAGAAATCTTCCTAAAGCGGAGGATAGATCATTAATTTACTGATACGGACTGCGGACATTTAGCAGTAATTTTAGTATATTATAAGCACGTAAGCAGATAAAGACGATAGTCGTCTCTTAAATCAAAAGTTTTTGTTTTGAAGTGTACAGATTAAGAGGCGAATTTGCATAGAGTTTTTATAGCTGCGTGGAAGAATTATAATAAACCTATATAATTACTCTCTTTAGAAAGTGTATTTAAAATGCGTCGTCATTATATATTTCGCTTTCCATAATATGAAAATTTAATATTTGTATTGACAAAACAGGCGTTATAATGTATAATTAAAAAGGTATAATTTGCAGGGATATCGAAGCGGTCATAACGAGGCGGTCTTGAAAACCGTTTGGCCCAAAGCCACGTGGGTTCGAATCCCACTCCCTGCGTGAAATCAGACGATATTTTTTATATTGTCGTCTTTAGGAGGCCCCGGCTTTGCCGGGGTTTTGGCGTATGAGATAGTATTGTATTATCTTATCAATACAGGCTGTGAAGGAAAGTAGTAAGCGGTATGTCTCCCTCAAAGAGAGCGGCGGAAAGGTGCGAGCGTCGCGAGGGCAGCGGCGCCGAAGTCGTTCCCGAGCCGCGGAGGCGAATAAATAGTAACCCCCGCCGCGCTCCGCGTTAAGGAGACGCTTCGAATAATGTTTGCGTAATTAAGCGCGCAAACTCAAAAAGATACGTTCGGAGCTTGAGCCGCGTCCGCGCTGATCGCGCGTATGAAGTCGGGTGGTACCGCGTAATTTTGCGTCCTGATATTATATCGGGGCCTTTTTTATTTTCCATACAAAATAAATATTTTTATCACATAACCTACCGAAAGGATTGCGTCATGAAACGAGAACTTGCCAAAACCTACGATCCCTCGGACTTTGAAGAGCGTATATACTCTTCCTGGTGCGAAGAAGGCTTATTTAAGCCTCTATGCGACAATAAAAAGAACGCATATACTATTGTAATCCCGCCTCCGAATATTACCGGCCAGCTTCACATGGGTCACGCGCTTGATAATACCCTTCAGGATATTCTTATACGTTATAAACGGATGAAGGGCTTCGATACTCTATGGGTTCCCGGAACGGATCACGCTTCTATAGCTACGGAAGCAAAGATAGTCGAAGCGATGAGAAAAGAAGGAGTTTCAAAAGAGGATGTCGGAAGAGAAGGCTTTCTTGAAAGAGCATGGGAGTGGAGGCGTAAATATGGAGGACGCATAATCGAACAGCTGAAAAAAATGGGATCCTCCTGCGACTGGAGCCGCGAACGCTTTACTCTTGACGAGGGCTGCTCCGAAGCTGTTAAAAACGTATTTATCCGCCTGTATGAAAAAGGTCTTATCTATAGAGGAGAGCGCATAATAAACTGGTGTCCCCACTGTCTCACTTCAATTTCCGACGCAGAGGTGGAATACGAAGATCAGGCCGGACATTTCTGGCACATTCGTTATCCTCTTGAGGACGGCTCCGGATATATCGAACTTGCCACGACACGTCCCGAAACGCTTCTTGGAGACGTTGCGGTAGCGGTAAACCCCAAGGACGAGAGATATGCCGATCTGGTAGGAAAAACGTTGATTCTCCCTCTCGTAGGAAGACGTATCCCGATTATTGCCGACGATTACGTAGAAAGCGATTTCGGAACAGGCGCCGTAAAGATTACGCCGGCTCACGACCCCAACGACTTCGAGGTAGGACGTCGTCACGACCTTCCGCTTATTAACGTTATGACTCCAGAAGCGCAGATTACGGAAGATTATCCGAAATACGCGGGTATGGATCGGTACGAGGCTCGCCGCGCTATCGTCGCAGACCTTGAAGCGGAGGGCTATCTTATAAAGGTAGAGGACCACGCTCACAACGTAGGGACATGCTACCGGTGCGGAACTACCGTCGAGCCGCGCGCTTCTCTCCAGTGGTTTGTAAAGATGGAACCTCTGGCAGGCCCGGCTATAGAAGCCGTAAAAGACGGTCGTATTCGCTTTGTACCCGAAAGATTTGAAAAGAATTACTTCCACTGGATGGAAAATATACGAGATTGGTGTATTTCCCGTCAGTTATGGTGGGGGCACCGTATTCCGGCGTATTACTGCGACGACTGCGGCGCGACTATAGTCGCGGGGGAATCGCCCGAACGCTGTCCTAAGTGCGGGGGAGCCGTCAGGCAGGATCCGGATACGCTCGACACTTGGTTCTCGTCCGCTCTTTGGCCGTTTTCCACGCTCGGATGGCCCAAAGAGACTGAGGATTTGAAGCATTTCTTCCCCACGAACACGCTTGTCACAGGGTACGATATAATTACTTTCTGGGTATCCCGAATGATTTTCTCCTCGCTCGAGTATACGGGAAATATTCCTTTCGACACCGTTCTTATTCACGGTCTTGTGAGAGACGCTCAGGGGCGTAAAATGTCCAAATCGCTCGGCAACGGTATCGATCCTTTGGAGATTATCTCAAAATACGGCGCGGACGCGCTTCGCTTCGCGCTCGCAACAGGAAACAGTCCGGGAAACGATATGCGCTTCTCCGACGAGAAAATCGAGGCGGCGCGCAATTTCGCCAATAAGCTTTGGAACGCCGCGCGCTTCGTAATGATGAATATGGAGATAGAAGAGATTAAGCTGCCTCCTGAGGAGAGACTGGCTCCAGAGGATAAATGGGCCCTGGAAAAGTTCCGCAGAACAGTCTCCACTGTAAACTCAAACCTAGACAATTACGAAATCGGAGTGGCTCTTTCAGCAATATACGACTTTATCTGGGACGTTTACTGCGATTGGTATATCGAGCTGACTAAGCCGTCCGTAGCAATGAAAGACTCGGAACGCTCGCGTGACGCTCAGTCGACGCTTGGATATATCCTTCGCGAAACGCTGAAGCTTCTTCATCCGTTTATGCCGTTTATAACAGAAGAAATATTTTCTGGACTCCCCGGCGAAAACGGAAGCATAATGATAAAGAGATATCCCGAAGCAGACTCGCTTCCTTCGTTCGGAGCTGAAGCCGAAGCATTCGAGAGAGTTATTACCGCAGTGAAGGCGATAAGAGCGCGCAGAGCTGAAATGGGAGTAGTTCCTTCCAGAAAAGCCGCGGTTACCGTCGTGACAAAATATCCGAAATCATTTGAAGGAAGCGGAATTTTCTTTGAGAGACTCGCGTCGGCTTCAAGCTTTACGATAGCCGACGAATGCGACGACGACGGAGCTGTTCAGATAGTTACGGACTGCGCGTCAATATATATTCCTCTTGCAGATATGGTTGACTTCTCAGCCGAAGCCGCCCGTTTGGAAAAAGAGCTCGCGGCCGTAAACAGTGAAATAGCCCGCGCCGAAAGTAAACTTTCAAACGAAGGCTTTACGTCTCGCGCTCCCGCGGCTGTAGTCGAGGGAGAAAAGGCTAAGCTCGCGAAGTACGCTGAGAAAAAGATAGGAATTGAGAACGCGCTGAAAGCAGTTAAGGAAAAGTTATAAACTTCGAGTCTCAATAGTAAAAAAGTAAAGGCAGACGCATGAAAAAACATGTATCTGCCTTTATTTTATCAGTCGCGTTTTTTATAAAAGTTGAAAGACTCTATAGTTATGAATTCAAAATTATGCAGAGATAGATTCTAACTCAAAGCGCAAGGTTTTTCACATAAAATTTAATGAATATAAGTGAGGTTATACCGTGATGCTGATTAAATGTTATTCATAAAAGAGAAGTTCACCAAATTTCTGTATTCAATTGAAGGTATATAAAATCGGAGCTCCAAACCAATCATAAAATATGCGTTTTACTATACAAAGAAAAAGTCCAAAGACTTTATCTCTGGACTCAGTATTTAGAAAACTGACGAACTATAGGCGCTATTTAAAGCGGTTCAAACAGCCGAATTATATCTTCGTTTGTCTTAGCCAGCTTTAGAATTGCATTGGCCGCGAGAGCACATTTCTCCTTATCGCCAAAAGCATCCGCTTTGATGTTAAATCCAAAACCCAGATCCTCCAAATAGTCCCACACTTCTTCGTTACGGTCAAGCAGAGCAATTAAATGTAAGATATTTGGCAAATCGGGATTATAAACATAAGCTTTGGCGATGAAATCCCAGCCATGTCTGGCGTTGGTAGCGAGGTTGCATATGTAGATGCTCCAGTCTTCCCATTTGCGAAAGCTCTCGGCGGTACAGCCTGCGTAGCGCCCTCCCAACAGATCGTTCGCCCAATTTATATATGCATCGGCTCCAAAGGTAACTCCAGGTTCTGCCCGTCCTCGCATGAGATCAGGTAGTTGTAAAATGGATTCTCTGTAAACGAGAGCAAGATCTTCGATGTGTGGCAGACTATCAATAAATATAAAGCTGAGATTGTTAAGTCCAAGTATGTATGACGTCTCCTGAAGCCCTGATGGCGTCCCGGCTTCGGAGGCTCCGCATGTGGTAGTAAAGACTTCTCCGTCTTGATCATAGGCGAACAGTAGAGAATAGCTTTTATCTTTCTCTTCTCCTTTGACTAGTATTGGAATTCCTTTGTCGATAAACTTACGAATTCGTATTTTTATATTTTCCATGTCTTCTCTCCATGTCTTAGAGGGGACGAATGAAAACGGTAGTCCGATTCTACCCAAAGTTCTCCGAAGGAAAGTGTCGGTTTCTTCACAAGCGGACACGCAATCGTTGTATTGCCCGTTGTCGCCGCCGTAGCACATAACGAAGTCGTCGCCGCTAAGACCTGCGAAAAAGCCGTAAGTGTATAGTTCTCGATTACCGCCGAGACATTCCATCAGTTGTTTCATGCAGGCGGAAAATGTGAAATTCTCACCATGTTCCCATGTGGTGAACTGATTGAGCTCAATTTTATTAGTTTTCATACCGACGCGTTCCTTTTAAATTATAATATTATAATTTTTATTATTATATCATAGCATAAAGTTGAATGTCAACGATTGATATGTTGACCTTTGTCGAGCTTGAAATCTGTTATAAACAGGTCGAGATTAACTGTAGTAAGTCGACCAAAACTGTTATCCGATCTCTGAAAATTAATGATTTATCGGCGATATAAATTACATAGAGGGCGGCGCGATGATTTTTTATTGACAACGGCATAGGTTGCATAAATCAACGGATATGCGGTATTTTCTGCGCTTAACAGAGCTTTCAGTTTCAACCGTATTGTAAGAAAATTTATTCGGGTATTCATTTTATAACCGCCGCGGTATTTTATTATCTTATCTGGCTCTTGAAATTTACATTTGTATGATATATAATGAAGATGATCAAAATTTTACCGTTTCGCTGCTCTCGGCGGGACGGCTCGCCAATAGCGGCGGGAGAAGGGAACAAAACATGAAATATGGAACTCTCTACGCGTACTGGACGCATGAATGGACAGGCGACTACAAATATTTTGCAAAGAAGGCAGCGGACATTGGCTTCGACATCCTTGAAATATCTGCCGGCGATCTTCTGAAAATGAGCGACTGCGAGCTCGACGAGCTTAAGGCTCTTACAAAAGATCTCGGTATTAAGATTACATCAAATATAGGACCCGCTAAAAAATACGACGTCGGCTCTTCAGACGCGTCCGTTCGCGCGGACGGAGTTAAATTCCTTTCCGACATTATGAAGAAGATGGATCGCCTCGACTCGCGTTCTATAGTAGGCGTTATGTATACATACTGGCCGAACGATTTTACCGATCTCGACAAGGACGCTATCTGGGCCCGCGCAGTCGAGAGCGTAAAGAAGCTGGGCGGCGTCGCTGGAGATCTCGGCATCGACTTCTGTCTTGAAGTTGTAAACCGCTTTGAAACTCATATCCTTAATACGGCCGAAGAAGGCGTGCGTTTCTGCCGCGACGTAGACATGCCCGCGGTTAAGCTCTTGCTCGACACCTTCCACATGAATATTGAGGAGGATAACCTTCCCGACGCGTTCCGCACCGCTGGAAAGCTTCTCGGACACGTTCACGTAGGAGAGGGCAACAGACGTCTGCCCGGCGTCGGACATCTGCCGTGGGCCGAGATGGGAGCCGCTCTCCGTGAGATCGGGTTTGACGGAAACGTCGTCATGGAACCGTTCGTTACAACCGGAGGCAAGGTAGGCGAGGACATTAAGGTATGGCGCGACTTGTCCGGAGGAGCTACTCCCGAGCAAATGGATCGCGATATTAAGGCTTCCCTCGAATTCCTGCGCGGTAAGTTTGAAGCTTAAAGATACAAGCGTAAACAAAAGCATAAACGATTATGGGACGGATTGTCGATGAAACATGCTAATTCCGTTATAATAGGCGTCGCGGGGCCGTCCGGCGGAGGTAAATCCACCGTTTCAAAAGAACTTGAGCGCAGACTCGGTCAAGACCGCGTTGCTTTTCACCCCGACTCGTACTTCAAGTCTGAACTGCCGAAGATTGTGTCTCCGGACGACGGAGAAACGTACGACGACTGGAATCATCCGGACAGCGTGAAGTACGGAGAGCTTTTCGGGGACGTTGCGCGCGCGGCCGAAAGTAAAGAGTATCGTTACGTTATTGTGGAAGGACTCCTTGTGCTTAACGACGATAATCTGCGCGAAGCGATGGATCTGAAAATATTTGTCACGGCTTCTCCGGAAACGTGTCTTTATAGGCGAATTCTTAGGAACACAGCCTTATTCGGTCAGACTCCCGAATTTATAGGAAATTATTATTTGAAGCGCGCCAGGCGCCGGGAGGCGGAGTTTTGTCTTCCTACGCGCGAATACGCGGACTTTATCATAGATAACGAGGTCTCTTTCGACGAGGGTCTTGAAAAAACACTCCTCGCTCTCAAGACGCTCGATATAAACGCCGCTTCGGGCGTGTAACGTTTAAATTATCAGATAAACAGGAGAAAAAATATGATTTGGACAATGGGCGAGATGATCGTTGAGATCATGCGCGAGCGCGAGGGCTCTCCCCTCGACAAAGCCGATACTTTCCGCGGTCCTTTCCCAAGCGGAGCTCCGGCTATATTCATAGACACCGTAGCGCGTCTCGGACACGGAGCCGGCATTATAAGCGGAGTTGGACGCGACGATTTCGGAAAATGCGTTAAAGGACGGCTTGAGAAGGACGGAGTCGACGTATCTCTCGTTCTGGAGGATCCGTCGTGCTCTACCGGCTGCGCTTTTGTAACCTATTTTGAGGACGGCTCCCGAAAGTTTATTTTCCATATCGGCAACACTCCGGCGGCCGCGGCCGTCGCTCCCGAATCGGTTCCTTCCGCCGATTTCTTCCACGTTATGGGATGCTCGCTTATGGCGAAGGAATCCTTCGGACGTGAAATCGTGAAGACCGCTGAGAAATTCCGCTCCAAGGGAGCAAAGATATCCTTTGACCCGAACATCAGACCGGAGCTTCTCGGCGGCGCCGCCGCCGCCCGTCAGATCATGGATATGACCAGCGTCTTTATGCCCGGAGTTTCCGAGCTGCTTCTTATGACTGGCTGCGACAGCGTTGAATCCGCCGTTAAAAAATGCTTTGAAAACGATGTTCTCGAGATTATCGCTCTTAAAAACGGTTCTAAAGGATGCCGAATATTTACCAGAGACGGATACGAAGAATTCGGTATTTATCCGGTAGTCCCCGTAGACGCGACCGGAGCCGGAGACTCTTTCGACGCGACTTTCCTTGTTTCTCTTATCGAAGGACTCTCCATAAAAGATTCTGCAAAGCGCGCTTCGGCGGCCGCGGCCTTAAATACCGCCGCGTTCGGTCCCATGGAAGGAAAAATAAGTCCCGAGACTGTCGGGGAGATCATCTCGGCGAATCCGGATATTCGATGATTTCAGCTTTATCGGCGAAAAACGCCTAATTATATAATACAACGTCAATTCAGAAAGGTAATTCTCATGTTCGTATCAAGCAAAGAAATGATAAACGCGGCGAAAGCGGGCGGCTATGCCGTTCCAGCTTTTAACGCTGAAAATATGGAAATGGCGCAGGGCATTATCGCGGCGGCCGAGGAGGCTCGCTCTCCCGTAATGATTCAAACCACGTCCCCTACAGTAAAGTATTTTAAGCCGTCTATGGCTCATGCGATCGTGTCTACGCTTGCGCGGGAGGCGACCGTTCCGGTGGCGCTCCACCTTGACCATTGTACTTCCTTCGACGACGTTATGGTTGCGATCAGAACCGGCTACACTTCCGTAATGTTCGACGGCTCGAAGCTGCCCTATGAGGATAACGCGCGCATTACAAAGGCGGTCGTAGACGCGGCGCGTCCCATGGGCGTGACTGTAGAAGCGGAGCTTGGGTGCGTAGGCGGCAAGGAAGATAATATATCTTCAGAGGATATCTATACCAACATTGACGAGGCGAAATCATTCGCAGAATTCACAGGAGTAGATATTCTAGCTATAGCTATCGGAACAGCTCACGGCTTTTATAAAGGAGAACCGAAGCTGGACTTCGAACGAATCGCGGCTATCAGAGACGTAGTCTCGGCTCCGTTGGTGCTACACGGCGGATCCGGCGTTCCGGAAGCAAGCGTCCGCCGCGCTATTTCACTCGGTATGGCTAAGGTGAATTTCGCCACCGAGCTGCGAGCCGCGGCTACTAAGGCTGTTCGAGAAGCTCTGGAGGACGGAGGCATAATCGACCCGAAGAAGTTTATGGGCCCGGCCAGAGAAGCCGTTAAGGCTCTTTGTCTTGAGAAAATAGACATGTGCTCCTCCGCAGGTAAGGCTTAAGTATTAAAAAGAAGATATCCGCGGACTGAGGTAATATTAAAAAGACTTTGACGTACTTGCGTCGGCGTCGTATAAATTATTTCGTCCGCGGGCATCGGATACATTTCAGGCCGTCTGCGTTAAAGGAATAAATTTATAAGAGGTATGGAGCCGATTATGATAACATACGAACAGCTAAAGCATGACGAGACGATACGCACATATATAAAAAGGGCTGACGAGTCCCTCAAGGTCTTGGGATTTACAGAACATAGCTTCGCCCATGTGACTAAAGTGGCGGAGACCGCCGCGTTTTTGCTGAGCCGGTTGAAATATGACGACAGAACGGTGGAAAACGCCAAGATTGCCGGATATCTTCACGATATCGGAAATCTTGTTAACAGAACTGATCATTCGCAAAGCGGAGCCGTAATGGCTTTTCGTATACTTGACAGAATGGATATGGATCCCGCCGATCTTGCGACGATAGTCACGGCTATTGGAAATCATGACGAAGGCACTGGAGTTCCCGTCAACTCTGTTTCCGCGGCGTTAATACTTGCGGATAAATCGGACGTGCGCCGATCCAGAGTGAGAAATACCGATCTGTCAAGCTTTGATATCCACGATAGAGTAAACTATTCTGTAGAATCTTCAGAACTGAGGCTTGAATCGGACAGTCGTTCGGTAGCGCTGGATCTTAAGATAGATACTGAAATCAGCGCTGTAATGGATTACTTTGAAATATTTCTCGGACGAATGCTTCTTTGCCGTAAAGCGGCTGAACGCCTTGGACTTAGATTTCGTCTCCAAATAAACGATCAGGACCTTATTTGATTTTTTTAAGACGCAATTTTGTCCCGCGGCGCTCTCTTAAACGTAGAGTATATCATAATATTGCGAGAATATAATAAAACATTGAAAAAAACTATTGACAAAGCCTCGCAATGTGTGGTAAAATAAAAGAGTACGAGGGCCATTAGCTCAGTTGGTTAGAGCTCCCGGCTCATAACCGGTAGGTCCGGGGTTCGAGTCCCTGATGGCCCATGCTTTAAATAACTCTGAAGGCTTGAAAAGCTTTCGGAGTTATTTTTTTAGCAAAATTACAGGCTAAGCATTGGAAAAAAGAATTTAAAGCATGGCCTTACTTCAGGAAAAAATAAGGATTTGCTTATTTGAAGCCGTGTCAATGTGCGTCGCCTTTTGTTATATCGTAGTAATACAATAAAAAATCCGGCAGGACCGTTTTCCCACCGGTTCTGCATAAAAACGCAGAATGTGAGAGAGGCGTAAGAAAACGGTTTTATAGCCGGATTAAGTCACTCCCGGAATAACACGAACCGAAAGCGGAGAAAACTTAGGATTGTGGGCTATCGCAT
>CATKFO010000050.1 GCA_949747515.1 uncultured Eubacteriales bacterium | reverse complement strand
TACTTAGCGTAATACCCAGAAGTAGGGAGCGGACTTGTGAGGCGGTTACGCGCGTTTTACGATAGCCCACGATCATGAGTTTATTCCGCTTTCGGTACGGGTTTTGTTCCGGGAGTGACTTATCCGGCGTCTGAATCTGAGGCGAGGTCGTTTTTACTTAGGTTTAAACGTTAACCTCGGATTCAGACTAGCCGGATTTATATACTTACTACCCTGGAAGCCGTTGCGAAAAAGCGACGGCTTCTTTTGTTTTTTGTGAGGTCTAAAATGATCAACATGGAGCTCTCGGCGAGACGGCGAATTACTACGCTTTTTCTCCTTTTCGTTTTCCCCTTTACCTCCTGCGGCTATCAGAAAAATATATCTTCAAGTTCTGCGGAGAGTTCCGTTCAGACAAGCGGAGTCAAGACAGTCTCGCCCGAAGTCGCTTCATCTAACGAAGTAGCTTCTACTGAAGAAAGGTCGGGATTATATCGTCTGCATTACGGACATTGGGACTAAATATCGCCGTGATGAATGCCTGTACTTATTTAACAGCAGGATTCCGTTTATCTAAGCTCCTTTGACACCGATATATACGGGTCTTGCTTTGTTTGCAGGCCGGATATGGAGAAACATGAGTAATCGGAATAAATACTCGTATCTTTTTATTTGTTCGATAAATTGACTGATCGGACGGTTTTCATATCGGTTTACAGTCGTTCTTCAATGCTTTTAATTACTCGGCATGGATTTCCCACGGCGATTACGTTCGCGGGAATATCCTTAGTCACTACGCTTCCCGCTCCTATTATAGAATTGTCTCCGACCGAGACTCCCGGAAGCAAAATCGCTCCCGCGCCGATCCAGCAGTTTCTGCCTACAGTTACAGGACGGTTTTGCTGATACGCCGATTCCCGAAGCGACGGGTCGATAGGATGAGAAGCGGTAGCGATAGTTACGTTTGGACCGATCATAGTATGGTCGCCTATATAAATGTGAGTGTCGTCGACTAGAGTTAGGGAGAAATTGGCGTATACGTTGTTTCCAAAATGAACGTGTTTTCCTCCCCAGTTTGCGTGAAGGGGCGGCTCGACGTAGCATCCTTCTCCAATCTCTGCGAACATCTCTCCAAGCATTTTTTCTCTCAGAGCGCTTTCCGTAGGGCGAGTCATATTGAAATCGTACAGTTTGTCAAGACATTTGAGCTGTTCTTTCTGTATTTCTTCATCAGTCGGAAGATAAAGCTCTCCCGTATGCATTTTTTCACGTTCCGTCATTATCGAAACCTCCGCGTTTTTATTTTTACTTATTGTAGCAAAAACGCGGCCGGATGTCTATATGTTTTTCATTGTTTTAAATTAGTTTTATGAAAGGATAGGCGCTGTGAAAAGCGCTTCGCGCAGACGAGAATATATATCCGGAAAGTCCGAAATCGGCAGAGGGTTTTCTCCTTTTCCACATTCGATAGTAAAAGAAGGAATATTAAGAGAGCGTATGCACCAGTCCGTAAGTCCCCCGTATGACGCCATTCCTTCAGCCTCTTCCAGCTTGTAGCCGCTCAGTCGGCTTAAAACCCTTGCGGCCGCGACGCTTTTAGGAGCGGTCATTCCGCCCGATGAATAGTATATTTCCTCGCCTTGAGAGTGCAGAGTGAGAACCATTGAAATATCGCTTGAAAAACGCAGAAGAGAACACAGAGACGCTACTTCCGGCTCGCTTTCCGGAGATTCTCCGGAGAAACGCGTGGCGCATCCGCCAAGTATTCCCGCCTCTGCTTCGATTTTTTTGTATTCATAAAATCCCGCGTCGTAGTTGTGATTGAGGTCTACGCCTCGGGCGTTGGCCTGCCAGTGAGAAAAATCCTCGCTTCCGTTCATGGAAAGAAGTCTCTCGCGGAGTATACAGTCTTCAGCTCCATGTATCTGTATATTAGCGCCGTCCACATTAAGCTGCGGGATTACGTGTACCGTTCTTGAACGGAGCATATGCGCGGTGTTTATTCCGTATGTTTTTCTTCCATGAAGAACGGATTCGCATAGCTCGCCGATAAATTTCAGTAGAACAGCGGATGTAATCCATTCCATTCCGTGATGACATCCAACGTACATTACGCCTTTCTGACGGCCTTCTCCTATGGACAGCATTGGTATGCCTCGTCCGAGTATTGAAGTACCCATATATGTTACTGAAAGGAACGGGTATCTGTCGCTGAGCGCCTGCGCGCTGTTCATCAGATTTTCATAGTCGACGGGCGCGCCGCATTCGATCATAGTTCGTTCGTTTTTGCTTTCCGTCATGATTGTCTCCTTTCGCCGCATAACGCGGCTCTCAACATTACATCTTTGCTTTCAGGCGTTAATCTTACAAGCTTGTTTTATTTAACCGACGAGCAATAATAGGAACGCCCGATTTCTCTGATTATTTATATGCTGGGTTTTCAAACATATTCCGGAAGGATGATTTGTATCGCAAGAAAAATGGCGCTTTTCTATTGCCACGGCGAAGTAATTGTTGTATAATTATTATATAAAGCCGCGGCGTGTCCGACAATAAATGGTAACAAACGCGTTACGCGCGTCTCTCGAGGCTGAAACAAAAAATATAGTAAAGGCTTTGTCAAAAATGGCGAGTAAAAAACGAAAACTGAAAAAAAGCGCGGTTATTTATCTTACCGTGGCTTCCGCGGCGCTTATTCTTAGCTTTGCAAGCTACGGAGCTTTTTTAGCTTACCGTTCTGCGTCGGCGGACGTGGCTATTCCGGGTTTTGTTGGAGAAATATTCTTTTATTTGCAACAGATTCTGACTATTCTCGCAAGCTGGATACCGTTTGCGGCCATGTCGTTTGCCGTTTCTCGGTTTATGAAGCATACCGCGTGGAGATCGGTCGCGCTTTTTATTCTGTCTTATCTGATATTCTACGTTTTAATTATAGCGGTTGAATACGGATCGAACGATTTTATCGGATATATGTTTTCAAATATCGGTCGTTACACGGTAGAGGTGTTCAGATATGGATACGGCTTTACGCTGATTGCCAATATTACCTACGCGGTTTCGTCGGTGGCCGGCGCGCTGCTTGCGCGTTATCTCTTCGTTAAGCGAGCGGGCGCAGTCGGAGGCTTTAAACAGGACGCGGCGATAATGAGCGCGGGAGTCGCGTTTCCAACGCTGGTCTGCGTCGCCGAGTATACGGCGAGATTTATTAGCGCTTCGGCGTTTTCGGCGTCTGATTTCGCGGGATTCGCCGGAGATATCGGACTTGTGCTTTTGATGAACGGACTTATACCGCTGGGCGCGGGATTCCTCGTTATTAAATCTCTTTCCGCAATATTCAAAAAAACCTGAGCGCTTCGGCTTGAAGCGTCTCGGAGTAAAAATATATTTTTGAAAGAAGGACAATACAATGCTTAAAGGAATTAACAAGATCATATCTCCGGAGCTGCTTTTCACGCTTGATAAAATGGGTCATGGAGACGAAATTGTGATTTCAGACGGAAATTTCCCTGGAGAGAGCATGGGAAGAAACATTCTCCGCAGCGACGGAACCGGAGTCCCGGAACTTCTCGAAGCTATTCTCGAACTGTTTCCGCTCGATCAGTACGATAATAACGTGTATCTTATGGACAAAACCGCGCAGGACAAGGACATGAAGGTGGAAATTTGGGATACGTATAAGGAAATTACGTCTAAGCATACCGACAAAGATCTGGTTTTCCTTGAAAGATTTGATTTTTACGAAAGAGCGAAGCAGGCGTACGCCGTCGTTGTTACGGGAGAGGGCGCCGTTTACGCCAACGTTATTCTCAAAAAAGGCGTAGTGAAGTAAAAGGTAACCGGTTTGGATAAAAAAGATGAAATAATATCCATGCAGCTTGACGTTATCAGGCGCATGACGGAGCAAAACATACGTCGCCTCAGCGACGATATATGGGGAAAAAACCGCGCTGATCGCGCGGTCCCCGAAAGCTCGGACGACGCCGGGAAAAATGCTTCCGGCGTTTTAAACATGCCGGATTCCACAGAAAAAAGAGACGGTAAGGACGAGCCTTCGGGCAAAGGACCGCCTGATGAAGATCTTCGGCGGGACGGCGCATGCTCTCCCACTTTGTCTGAAGATAGAGGCGAGACCGAAGAGCCGGAATCCGAGAATCTCGAAGAGCTTATGCGCGAGCTTGACGAGTATATCGGTCTTTCCTCAGTAAAGGAGGAGGTAAGGTCTCTTGTCAATATGGCTAAGGTCTATAGGCTTCGGCAGAAAAACGGCCTTCCCAATCCGGATGCTTCTCTGCACATGGTATTTACCGGAAATCCCGGCACGGGAAAGACAATGATCGCCCGTTTCATGGCTCGGGTTTACCGTTCTATCGGCCTTTTAAAAAAAGGGCATTTGGTAGAGACCGATCGGGGAGGACTTGTGGCTGGATACATCGGCCAGACCGCCGTAAAAACGTCCGCTGCGCTTGAAAGCGCGATAGGAGGCGTTCTCTTTATCGACGAGGCGTACGCTTTAACAAATAAGGGGGAGAATGATTTCGGCGGAGAAGCGGTGGATACTATACTCAAGTTTATGGAGGATCACAGAGACGATATTGTTGTGATCGTCGCGGGATATACTGATTTGATGGAGGATTTCATCGATTCTAATCCCGGACTACGCTCGAGATTTAATAAATACGTGGAATTTTCCGACTATGCCGCCGACGAGATGGAAAAGATTTTTGTATTGCAGTGCAAAAAAGGCTTTTACGAGCCGGAGGACGACGCGATAGAAGCCGTGCGTGAATATTTCTTTTCGATTTCCGAGGGAGACTCCGAGGCGAAAGGCGAATTTGGAAACGCCCGAGGAGTTCGCAATACCTTTGAGAAAATACTATCGGCTCAAGCTAATAGAATCGCGGATCTGTGCTGCGCCGATCATTCGGTTTCAGGCGAAATAGAAAGAAAAGAACTTATGCGGATTACAAAATCCGACGTAGAAACGGCCTTGTACGGCGGTCGTCGCGCGAATGAGACGGATTAAAAATGGCGGGATATATTCTTTTACCCTTTGTTATTTTTGGCGGTTGGCTTTTTTTGATATGTCCTTCGCTTAGACGAAAAAAAGTGGAAGAGTTTTGTTCTCGTCCAATAGCTCATCGCGGCGCGCACGACGACGAAACGGTCGGCGAGAACTCTCTTTCCGCCTTTTCTCTTGCAGTGGAACGCGGCTTTGGAATCGAGCTTGACGTGCGGATTACTTCTGACGGAGAGCCGATCGTTATGCACGACCCGACGCTTATGAGAATGTGCGGGGTTGACAAGTCTGTTTCCTCAATTACGCTTGAAGAACTTCGTAAATATCCGCTTATGAGCGGCGAGCAGGTTCCGACTCTTAAAGAAGCGCTTGAGACTATAGGCGGAAGAGTTCCGCTTATCATAGAGCTTAAAGGAGACGGCGGGGAAAGCTTTCGTTTAGCCGAAAAAACGGCCGGCGCTTTGACGGGATATAAAGGCGAGTATGCGGTGGAATCATTTGATCCGCGGTGCGTATTCCACTACAGGAAGCTGTCGCCCGGCGCCGCGAGAGGGATTCTTGCTCAGCGCAGAAGAAAAAAAGGAGAAAAACTGCGTGAAAGAATCGCGTTTTCAGCTGCCGGCGCGTTGCTTTTTAATTTTCTTGCGCGTCCCGATTTTATTGCGTACCGTTATTCCGACGGCGTGGGATTTAATATGCGGCTGTGCCGACTGCTTGGGGCGAAAACCGTAGCTTGGACGATCCGCAGCGCGGAAGAATATAATGACGCCGCGACTTCTTACGACGCTATTATTGGAGAAAACATACTAAGTTATTTCGATCTAGGAGAACATGGAGCGAGTTCCCTTTTTAAATAATTTAGGATCGTATCGTATAATGAATAAAATTATCCGTATAAAGTCCGATACTATTGAATCTGCGCATAAATGCGAAAGCGGAGATTACGAGTATTACAAAAGGGACGTCGTACCTCGGGGATATTCAAACAATACGAAAGTAAGCGTTTACATCATTCCGCCGGGAAAATCTGCGTACCCGTATCATTTTCATTATAAAAACGAGGAGACGTTTTATATATTGAGCGGAGAAGGCCTGCTAAAAACTCCGGCCGGCGATAAAATTGTGTCCTCTGGAGATTTTATTTTCTTTCCGGCGTCGCCTGACGGGGCGCATAAGCTGACAAATATATCTGACGTCGAAAATCTTACGTACATTGACTTCGACGTAACGCACGACGTAGACGTCGCCGTTTACCCTGATTCCAATAAAATCGGCGTGTGGGGAAAAGATATAAATAAAACGTTTTATATCGACGATTCGAAAGAATATTACGATGGAGAATAGACGACTCCGAAGTGATAAATTATATTTTATGAAAGAAAGGACTTAATCCGATGATTAAGAAAATTTTATCGGCGTTAACTGCCGCGTTTATGCTTACGGCGGGACTTTTGTCCTCGGGCATTACTGCCGGGGCGACGTCGTCGCTTCCGTTTACGGACGTAGAAAAGGACGCGTGGTATTACGAGGCGGTTGAGTATTCGTTTGAAAACGGACTGATGAACGGAATGACGCCTACGACGTTTGAAGAAAAAAAGCCGATGACCCGAGCTATGTTTGTAACTATACTGTGCCGAATTGCAAAAGGCGAGGAGACGATTACGAAAGCCTTCTCGGACGTTACGGACGACAAGTGGTATTCCGGATACGTGGGATGGGCCGAAAAAAACGGAGTAGTAGGAGGTTATCCGGACGGAACGTTTCTTCCCGAAAACTACATATCCAGGCAGGAAATGGCGAAGGTAATAAGCAGATTTATCGGACTTATGGGCATTATACCGACAAGGGACAGAAACGCGTTAAAATCTTTTGCGGATAAAGAAAATATTGCTCAGTGGGCTGCGGACAGCGTGGAGGAGATGCGCGTTAGCGGAATTCTGAGGGGAAATGAAGATGAAACCTTTAATCCCGAGGGCATATTAAGCCGCGCGGAGGCAGCGACCATCGTGACGCGCTTTCATAAAATGGCGATAGAGACCGCGCTCGACGAGCCTACGGCTATAGACTATAAAGTTGAAGGGAAAGACTTTTATCTTCTGGACGCATGGGATCTTTATTATTCCGGTTCGGCTTTAACTACCGGTTATAATGGTACTAAGGTTGATTCTAGCGGAGAAATTCCAACTCTTATAAAAGACGATAACGGCAGAAAAGTATCGCATTTTTATCTTAACCCTGAAAATACGGAAGCAAAGGGGAATTATTACGGATTCGATTTTAAAATATTGGGTATTGATCCGAATAAATATCCGGTTGTTAAAATCGGCTATTCTTCGAACGCAGAAGTCGCCGCTGCAGTGTATTCCGGAGGAGAACTGTCCGGGACCGTTACTGTTACGGCTCGAGACGGATACGCGCTGATAGACTTGTCGGGATGCGGCAGATGGAACGATAGCTCCGAGCAGATAGTTTTGACGCTTATGACTGAGGCCGGAGATATTTCCGTTACGTACTTGACCGCGTTTAAATCAGTCGGCGAAGCCGATAGCTTTAGCATAGGCGATTATAAAGAGCTTCTGAACTTTTCAGATCCAGTCGACGTCGAGTATTCAAAAATAAAGGACAATATTCTTGCCGGGTACAAAGAAGACGTTTGTCAAGCTAAGGAAAAGATTATTGAATCAAAAAATACCGTAGACGTAAAAGAAGCGGCGTCCGGCGGAACCGTTTACTATATCTCATCGAAAAACGGAGACGACGACAACAACGGTTTGTCGCCGCAGACGGCATGGAAAACTACTGATAATCTATATAAGATACGCGGATCCCTGATACGCAGCAACTTAAACGCCGGCGACACCGTACTGTTTGAGCGCGGCAGCGTATTTTATGCGAAGTATCCGACTAACGCGTCGGGAGATTACGCGCTCAGCGTTTATTCTGGAATTACTTATTCTTCATACGGAGAGGGAGACAAACCGCTGTTTACTAACGCATGCGATTTTGGAAATTCCAGAACTGGAAAGTGGATCGAGACCGACGTTAAAAACGTGTACATGCTGGATTATGATTTAACTATTCCGGACGGATGCGATACAGCCTACTACGACGTTGGGAATATTGTTTTCGACGGCGGCAAGGCGTGGGGAATCAAGGTGTGCGTCGATCATGCGGCGACGCTTAAAAATCCCGGAGGATACGAAACCGTGTCCAGCGGATGGGTCACCAACGGAGTAGACTGCTATATCGAAGGCGGCGTAAAATTTAACGGTCTCGAATCTCTTGTAAATAACCTTGAATTTTGGCACGATCACGGTGAAGGTCGCCTTTATCTGCGCTGTAACGAGGGAAATCCCGGCGACGTGTTCGACGATATCGTAGTGTCGAAGCACGGTATTGTCGTACGCGGCGGAGGTTCCGATATTACTATTGATAATCTTGCCGTAAAATACACCGGATCTCACGGTATACAAACTACGAACGTTGAGAATTTATCCGTTACCAACTGCGAAATAGGATGGTGCGGAGGCTCGAGCAATTCGAACAATTATAAATCCAGATATGGAAACGGATATGAAAATTGGGATACGGCCGACGGACTATACGTTGAAAACAACTATGTTTATCAGTGCTACGATACGGGAATAACTACTCAGGGATCCGGCATTATGAAAAATATAAGCTTTTCAAGCAACGTGCTGGAATATTGCAATACAGGATACGAGCTGTGGACGGGACCGAGCGGCGGCGAAGAAGGATATATCGCGAATTGCCGTGTAGGCGACAGCTACCAGCTGTTCGCAGGATACGGTTTCGGGGTACAGCGTCCTCTGGGAAATAAAAACGGCGCTTCAAATCTTGGACAAAAAGTAAAGGCCGCGAACTATTACAATTATGTATATGAAAACAATATAGTACTTTGGTGCTCGTATTTTTGCAGCGGAGACGGAAATTACGCGAGAGGCGTAAATACCGAGGGAGTAATTAATAAAAATAACGTATATCTTATGAGCGGAGAGCGCGGATACGTTATACGTTCTCGAAATAATCTTTTGGACCTTACAGGATCGGTTAAAACGCTGTATCCGTACTCCAAGCAGTATATAGGATACGTAACGTCGCTTGGAATAGAAAATGGATCAAAATTCTATTACTACGACGGATATCTGAACGAAGGAAACGTTAAGGGCGAGGAATTAGGCGTTTACTACGAATAAAATAATTGCGGATAAGGGGCCGACGTATTTATTGCGCGGCCCCTTAAGCCTTAGCTATCCCACAATCGTAATAAACGGCGAACGCAATATTATCGTCGTATAGGATATATTTTCCGGCGCCGAAGCTGTTTGGACCAGTACTAAAATTCCTGATCTTCCACTTTGTAGGAAAGAGAAATAGCTATACTTTTTGATGAAAATAATAGGGCTGCCGCGCGAATTTTTCGCTTACGACAGTCCTTACTTAAATTTTTATACCGTTAAATTAAATATTGCCTATATATCCTCCGAGATCCTCAAATTCAAGAATATCTGAAAGAATATAATTTGATACGAACATTCCGCGTGGAGTCAGAGCATAATTACCGTCTTTATATGTCATAAAGCCTGCTTTTACGTATCTTAGAGCCTTATTTCCGTACATTTTCTCAAATGAAACGCCAAATCGCGAGGCGAATTCCATAGAATTAAGCCCTTCGTTCAATCTGAATCGGAGCATTACGTATTCGCCGACGCGTTCTCTATCTTCAATGCGTTCGTTCTCGGCAATCAGAGGAGCCTCCGAGGTCATATCCTCCACGGCGTCCATGTATTGACGCAAGTTTCCTATTATTGAAAAACGATTTCCGTCGAAATATGAATGCGCCGATACTCCGAATCCTAAATATTCCTCGCAATTCCAATATTTCAGATTATGATAACATTGATATCCGGAACGAGCGAAATTAGAAATTTCATATTGATAATAACCGCGCGCCGACAGAAAATCAATGGCCGAGACATACATAGCAAGCTCCGTGTCCTCGTCCGCCGACAGTCGCTTTATATTTTTCCTTTCGTCAAAGAAAGGAGTTCCGGGCTCGATTTTTAAATTGTAAAGCGAAATGTGCTCGGGCCGCAGCCGCGTGACAAAATCAAGCGTCTTCATTAAAGAATCAAAGGTCTGGTACGGTATTCCAAACATTACGTCTACGTTTATATTATCAAGTCCGGCGGCGCGGGCGGCGCGGTAAGACTGAAGAAAGTCCTGTCTCGTATGAATTCGCGACAAAGCCTTTAACTCTCCGTTATCCGCGCTTTGCAGTCCCATACTGAGACGGTTTACTCCCATTCTCCTTAACTTTTTCAGCAAATTAACCGATACGGTAGCGGGGTTTGCTTCTACGGTAAATTCGGCGCCCTTTGTAAGATTAAACGTTTTTTTGACCGCGCGTATGAGACGGATGAGTTCTTCTTCTGGAAGGGCTGTCGGCGTCCCTCCTCCGATAAAGACCGAGTCCGAGTCATGATTTTTAGCGCATAGCTTGTAGCTTTCCATGTGCGATATCAGCGCCGAGACGTATCGCGTCAGCGTTTCAGCGTTATTTTCGACTGATGAATTGAAGTCGCAATAGGCGCACTTTGAAAGGCAAAAAGGAATGTGAAAATACAAGCCGAGCCGTTTATTTTCAAATATATCAGTTCGCATATACTTAGACCTTTATTCGTCGCCAAGCTTAAGCACGGCCATAAACGCTTCGGGAGAGATCTGGACGCTTCCAAGCTGACGCATTTTCTTTTTGCCTTCCTTCTGCTTTTCAAGAAGCTTTTTCTTACGGGTTATATCTCCGCCGTAGCATTTCGCAAGCACGTCCTTGCGAAGAGCTTTGACTGTTTCTCTGGCTATTACTTTCGAGCCAATGGCCGCCTGAATCGGCACCTCGAAAAGCTGACGCGGAATGTTTTCTTTGAGCTTTTCAGCTATTTTACGCGCTCTCGGATAAGCCTTGTCCGCATGTACGATAAACGTTAGAGCGTCGACAACTTCGCCGTTCAGAAGGAAGTCTAGCTTAACCAAATCGCTCTTTTCGTATCCGTCGAGCTCGTAGTCGAGAGAAGCGTATCCTTTGCTGCGGCTTTTTAGGACGTCGAAGAAATCGTAAATTATTTCATTCAGCGGCAGCTTGTAATGAAGCTCGACTCGTCCTGTGTCGATATACTTCATATCGATGAAAACTCCGCGTCTGTCTTGACAAAGGTCCATAATTCCTCCGACGAATTCCGTCGGTACGATAAGCGAAGCTGAAACGACCGGTTCTGAGGCTTCCGCAATCTCGTCTGGGGAGGGGAAGTTGGTCGGATTATCGATATATACGGTTTCTCCGTTATTTTTTAGTATTTTATATATAACGCTTGGCGCGGTGGTTATGAGATCAAGATTGAATTCCCGTTCCAGACGTTCTTCAATAATTTCCATGTGGAGAAGGCCGAGAAATCCGCACCTGAATCCAAAGCCGAGCGCGATACTTGTTTCCGGTTCAAAGCTGAAAGCGGCGTCGTTAAGACGCAGCTTTTCAAGCGCGTCCTTGGTTTCGTTATATTTGGATCCGTCCGCCGGATATATGCCGGCGTACACCATGGAGCGCACTTGTTTAAATCCCGGAAGAGGTTCGTCGGCTGGAATTTCCGCTAAAGTCACCGTATCTCCAACCTGCGTGTCGCTGACGCTTTTTATAGAAGCGGTTAGATATCCCACCTCTCCGGCCGATAACTCTCCCGTAGCCTTAAGTCCGAACGGATCCATAACTCCTACTTCAACGGTTTCAAACTCCGCGCCCGTGCTCATTAACCTAATCTTATCTCCGGCGCGCAGAGAACCGTCGATAACGCGTACGTATACTACGACGCCGAGATAGCTGTTGTAGACTGAATCAAAAATGAGACATTTCAGAGGCGCGTCGGGATCTCCTTTAGGGGCGGGCACTTCCGATACTATAGCCTCAAGCACGTCTTCAATATTAAGCCCGGTCTTTGCGGACACGGCGGGACAGCCTTCCGCAGGGATGCCGATAACGTCCTCTATCTCGGAACGAACTCTGTCGGGGTCCGCGGAGGGAAGATCGATTTTGTTGACGACCGGGACGATCTCAAGGTTTGCGTCGACGGCAAGATATGCGTTGGCCAGCGTCTGAGCTTCAATTCCTTGGGTAGCGTCTACGACGAGAAGAGCTCCCTCGCAGGCGCTGAGCGAACGAGATACTTCATAGTTAAAGTCCACGTGACCAGGAGTGTCTATAAGATTAAGTATATATTTTTTTCCGTCTTTATGGTTGTAATCTATGCGTACTGCGCGTGCCTTTATGGTTATGCCGCGTTCCCGCTCAAGATCCATATTGTCGAGAAGCTGTTCTTCCATGTCCCTCTTTGCGACGCAGTCCGAGTATTCGAGTATTCTGTCCGCCAGAGTGGACTTTCCATGATCTATGTGCGCTATAATAGAAAAGTTTCTTATATTTTTCTGGTTGTCGTTCATTTATAAATATAACCGTGCCTTTACGTAAAATATGTTTCGCGTTATATTGGATTTGAAGTTTAATCGACGCTGAATCGCGTTAAAAATAATTATACCAATTTACGGACTGTAAATCAATACGTATGGAAAAACTTAATGTAAAAAGCTGTTGATACGGAGCTTATATAAAAATGCGCGAACTTGGCGGCAAAAAAATCCCGCCGTAGCAGACGGCGGGCAATAGTATTTATTCTTCCACGACATCGTCGTTAGATTCTTCCGTATCGTCTCCGGAATCATCTATGTCTCCGCCGACTCCAGGATCGGAAGGAGTATAGTAACATACGATATGGTCTCCGTTTTGTATAGTTACCTCGTTGGGTCTGCCTTCCGGAGCGACCGCTTCTTCACCATCATGAGCTACGGTATAAGCCCAGTAGTATAGAAATCTTTTTTCAAGAACTTTGTCTTCTTCAACGCCGTTTTTATCAGTTTCGGTATACTTGAATTTTTCAGTCTTAGTTTTTTCCTTGTTGTTTTTGATAGACGTTATAGAAGCGTCGTCGGTAGTATATTTTATGCTTTCCTGATCTAGAGCCGTGGTAATAGCCTCCAGCAAGGTGGGCTGTTCGCCGGACGATTTCTTTATAGAGCAATTGGTGGTGGCCAATACGACGTCCATATTTTCGATCTTTTCGCCGCTTTGGTCGTCATGCTTAGGATTTTTTACTATCACGGATATTGTATAGGAAGTTTCCGCGACGTCTCCGCAGGAGGAGAGGGCAGCTGCGATAAAAATAGTTGAAAGCAGCAGCGACGCAAGTCTGACAAATTTCATGTTAAAGACCATGCCTTTCTTTTCTGCACGTTATATACGGTTTTTCGCGTTTTTAGGCGAAAATAGTATTTGATGCGTATATTATATATGAAAAGCGACGCTTTGTCAATAGAAATAATGTAAATGTATACCGATTGATCATAGGCGACTTTGCGTCGCGGATTAAGATATAGAAACAACTTTAGGCGATATATGTTTACGTTTTTCTTGAAAGTTAGGCGATTTGATGTTACAATAAAAATTATATTACGAATTTGTTTTCAGTTTATCGTTTACGAAAATATTCACTTTGAGAGGGGAGCGTTATGACGCGGGTACGTAAAGTAATAAACAATATTCAAAGCCATATTCAGAATAAGATAATTCTTGAAGTAGCATGCGGACGCGCGGACTTTTCTATTGAAGCTTCAAAAATATCTAAATCTGTCTTCTGTATTGATCTTGACGACTTCAGGCTGAGTGAAAAGATCAATGAACGCGTCAATGTTACTTTTGAGCAAATGAACGCGACTTCAATGTCATACGACGACGAGAGTTTTGATACGGTTATAATGTATAATGCAATTGCTCATTTGGATAGGATCATAGACGACGTTTTATCCGAGTGTTTGAGAGTATTAAAATTCGGGGGGACCATCTTTGTTATCAGTTCATTCAGTATAGATAAGACGGCTATAGATAAGAAGTTGCTCCCAGCTCTATTAAATTCCGGTTTGAAATTTAAGGCGTCTACAGACAAAGTTTTTACATATGTTCAAATAGAGAAGTAAGAATTATTGTGAAGTAAAAAGTAATCGATTCATTCAGTTAAGTATCATAAAACCGACGGTGAAAAGCAGGGCGTATATTTCAATTATAAAAATAATCGAAACGCAGAAACATACGACGAAGGTTCTTATCGCCTTTCGGCGTATGACGAGAAACAGACAAAATAGAGAAAGAAAAAGGGCTACTATGGCCGCGACTCCTCCGGTAAAGAACACTGATGGGCACCAGAATAGAGAGGACAAATACGAAACCAGAGCATAAAAAACGCCGCCGTCGGAACAGCCGCAAAAGTTATGAGCCGACAAAAACAGCAGAGCCCCGAACAGAGCGTAAGCGAGGAGCCAAATAAAGAACATAACCGGCATGGGAGGCGTAAACGGCGGCAGACACGACGTGTGCCAAACGAAGGATATGTTGTCGCACGATATCCATATAATCGTACCGAAAACGGCCGTTATAAAAGCTATTCCTGTCAGTTGTCTCCAAACGTCTCCGAGCGCGCGAAGCTCTCGTATTATTTTCTGTTTCACAGTGTAATCCCCGCGTTTCATTTCAGTATTTGTTTCATAATATGCGGGGCGGCGCGAGGCTATTCTTTCCAACCGTCTATTTCCGATCTTTCAATCGCGCCGAGGATTCGCCTGTGGAGCCCTCGTTCTCTTTTATCCTCGCCGCGCAGGAGCTCGCGAATATGCTGCCTCTCCGTATTTCCGTCCATAGGGCATGATTTTTCAGCGACGGGCAACAAAGCGCGTCGAGCGTACGATGCTATTTCATGTTCTCTGAGATATACGAGAGGCCTGACGATTCGTATGGATTTGTCGTTATATTCTGTAACGGGAGAAAAGCATCCGGCTCGACCGCCTCTAAAGATATTCATTATATACGTTTCGACGGCGTCGTCCATATTATGTCCGAGCGCAAGAGAAGCGCATCCCGCGGCTTCGGCGGCTTCCGACAGCGCTCCGCGTCTCATATGAGCGCAAAGACTGCAAGGGCTTGTTTCCCGCCTTTCTTCGAAAACTATTTCGGCTATTTGAGTTTTTATTACATGATGCTCTACGCCGAGAGAAGAGCAAAAGTCGGACAAAGCTTTCGTATCGAGCGAGGTCCCGCCTTTTATTTTTTCAAACGCGGG
Organism: uncultured Eubacteriales bacterium; assembly: GCA_949747515.1. Classification (GTDB taxonomy): domain Bacteria; phylum Bacillota; class Clostridia; order Oscillospirales; family CAG-272; genus RUG11130. The sequence goes on along the minus strand of CATKFO010000050.1, from coordinate 24,291 downwards.
ATCGACGGTAAATGCTTTAAGTTCGAACGAGAAAGCGTCGAATCTTCTCAGAGCCGCCAACGCTTTAAGCAATACGATCGAATCCTTTCCTCCGGATAATCCTACCGCCACTAAGTCGCCGTGTCTGATCATAGAATATTTTTCCGACGCGCGCCTTACGCGGCTCAGTATTTTTTGAATATCTTTCATAATCCAGGTCTCAACCTATCTTGGCTATAATATATTTTTTTATTATATCTTTCGCCTATAAATTTCTCACGCTTTGTATTTTTGCGGCATAAAATAAATTGTAACTATTTAATTGACAGAGAGGATGGAAATAAAGTGCCGACAAAAATTTATATCGATCAGGGACATAATCCGCGCAATCCAAACGCCGGAGCCGAAGGAAACGGACTCCGCGAACAGGACATAGTATACGATATCGGAGTCAGGTTGGCCGATATACTTAACGCAAACGGTATTGAAACGCGGCTTTCTCGCCCGACTCCCGAAACTCAGCTGGGGACTTCTAACGCTACGTCTCTCGCCGCAAGGGTAAACGAAGCGAATTCGTGGGGAGCGGATTATTTCATAAGTCTTCATACGAACGCGGCCGACGCTCCGTCCGCAGAAGGTTCTGAAGCGTACGTATATCGTAGAGGCAGCGTCGCCGCAGAACTTGCGCGCAACATACTCGAAGGACTGAACGATTCCACCGGACTGCCGACGAGAGGAGTGTTCGCGCGTCCGTCTTTGTATGTTCTTCGCAAAACACGTATGCCGGCGGTTTTAGTAGAACTTGGATTTATTACGAATCCTTACGAGGCGTCTTTGATGTCTACAAGACCGGACTTATTCGCGGAAGGAGTCGCGAACGGCGTTTTTAACTTTTTAGGACTTGCGTAAAAATAAAATCGCCGCTCCGTTTAATTTCCCGACGGATTTTTTTTAACAAGATCCGGTCGTCTTTGAAGGGTAATTTCCAGCGCTTTTTCACGCCTCCATTTTTCAATGTTCCCGTGGTGCCCGGAAACGAGTTCCTCGGGAACTGTTTTTCCATGAAATTCATACGGCCGGGTATATTGAGGATATTCAAGAAGGCCGTCGGACACAGAAAAAGATTCTTTTTCAAAACATTCCGGATCGGAAAGAACTCCGTCGCACAGTCTTCCGACGCAATCGGCGACTATGCACGCGGGCAGCTCGCCTCCTGTAAGCACGAAATCCCCGATTGAAATTTCAAGATCGACGATTTCTTCGATTATTCTCTCGTCAACGCCTTCGTAATGACCGCAAAGTATAATAATTCCTTCTTCATTTGCAAGAGAGGACGCTGATTTTTGAGTGAATTTTTCTCCTTTAGGGGACATATATATAGTCTTTACTTTGCTTGACTCCGCGTATCCGCGGATTTTTTTTATAGCTTCGTGGCATCTGTATATAGGCGGCGCCGCCATCAGCATTCCTTTTCCGCCTCCATACGGAGCGTCGTCTACTCTTCGATGCTTATCCTCAGACCAGTCTCGTATATTGTAGGTTTTGATACTTAGACGACCGTTGTTTCTCGCCCTTCCGATAATGCTTTCAGATAGAATCATATCCACGTATTCCGGAAAAAGAGTCATTATATCTATGTTCATCGTTATCCTCTCATCCCGTCTATCAGTTTAACGTAAACTCCGGCTTGTTCGCCTTCTACCTCTATCTTTCGTATGAATTCGCTTACGTCGGGTATCATAAATTCTCCGCCCTTTACATCTTTGACAACGTAAATATTTTGAGAACGTCCGGTCATAATTTGAGATACTACGCCGATAACCTCTCCCGACTCCTCGTCGATTACCTGAAGTCCTTCAATGTCGGCTATAAACCTCGCTCCTTCCGGGAGGTTAAAGTCGTCGCGGTCGGCGTAGAATTCTTTTCCTTTCAGTCTTACCGCGTCTTCGAGGGTTTCCACTCCTTCGAAGGAGACGAGAGCCATTCCTTTTTGTCTTGAAGCCTTCGTCACGTTCATGCTTTTGTAATCGTCTCCGTCTTTTACATAAAGTTTCTTCAGCGAGCAGATTGCTTCCGGGGAATCGGCGTGGCATTCAAGTCTCACGGTTCCGCGGACCCCGTGTGTGGAAACGGCTTTTGCGCAAAGCAGATATTTTTTGAGCGGCATAGATTACCTCTTTATTTGAAATTGTCGATGCGGACGCAAATCCGCTGATTTTATAAAAATTATAACATATTGATCGTTTTATTTCAATAAAAACGGGGGGATTTTCCGTTTTGGTATCGGGTTATAAATTTTAGAGAAGAAATTTGCATGTTCAGTTTCAAATTGTATGATTTTTCTATTGCACATTGATTCAAGAAGTAGTATAATTATACCAATATACACTTATACACTTTTCGCCCGCGAATACGGCGGACGCAGATTGGAGAACGATATGAACAGAGTATATAATTTTTCGGCGGGTCCGTCCATGCTTCCTCTTGAAGTATTAGAGAGCGCGAAAGCCGACCTTCTCGCTTACGGCGACACAGGTATGTCGGTGATGGAGATGAGTCACCGTTCGGCGGCTTTCGAGCCTATTATAGCGAACGCCGAGGCTTCTTTCAGAAAGCTGATGAACATTCCCGACAACTATAAAGTACTTTTCCTTCAGGGAGGAGCGTCTACTCAGTTCGCGGCCGTTCCCCTGAACCTTATGAAGACAGGAAAAGCCGACTACATTCTCAGCGGTCAGTTCTCAACTAAGGCGTACAAGGAAGCGCAGAAGTACGGAGACGTAGCGGCGGCGGCTTCTTCAAAAGAAGAGAATTTTTCACGGGTTCCGTCCGTAACGCGCGATACTTTCCGCGCCGACGCTGATTACGTGCACATGTGCTTCAATAACACTATATACGGCACTAAATTCGGCTACATACCGGATACGGGAGATATTCCGCTTGTCGCCGATATGTCGTCGTGCATTATATCCGAGCCTGTCGACGTCTCAAAGTTCGGCGTTATTTACGCAGGAGCTCAAAAGAACATGGCTCCCGCGGGACTTACCGTCGTGATAGTGAGAGAGGATCTTCTCGGAAACGCTCGTCCGGAGACGCCGGCTATGCTCGATTATAAGCTTATGGCCGATAACGATTCAATGTACAACACGCCTCCGTGCTGGCCGATTTACGTAGCCGGTCTGGTATTCGACTGGATTTTATCTATAGGCGGACTTGAAGAAATGAAGCGTCGCAACGAGAAGAAAGCGGCTCTCCTGTACGATTACCTTGACTCTCAGGATTATTACGTGGCGCCCGTGGCGAAGGATTCCCGCTCCATGATGAACGTTACGTTTATAACCGGAGTTGAAGAGCTCGATAAAAAATTCCCGAAGGAAGCTGAAAAAGCCGGTCTTATGAATCTGAAGGGACACCGTTCCGTCGGCGGAATGAGAGCTTCCATCTATAACGCGATGCCTTACGAAGGAGTCGAGGCTCTCGTTACGTTTATGAAAGATTTTGCAGAAAAGAACCCTAAGTGATCGATAGATTGGATAACGAAAGGATAGACTGAAATGGCGCAGATAAAATTGCTCAATAAAATCGCCCCGACAGGGCTTAACGAATTCGACAGGGAAAAGTACGATATCAGCACGGAGTTTGAAGATCCCAACGCGATCATGGTTCGTTCCGCTTCTATGCACGATATGGAATTCCCTCAGAGCCTCGCCGCTATCGCGCGCTGCGGAGCGGGAGTAAACAATATTCCTACGGAGGAATGCGCGAAGAAGGGCGTCGTGGTTTTCAATACTCCGGGAGCTAACGCAAACGGAGTTAAGGAGCTTGCGATCGCGGCCTTGCTGCTTTCGTCTCGTAATATAGTCGGAGGAATAGAGTGGGCCAACACTCTTACCGAGGATGTTGCGAAGTCAGTAGAAAAAGGAAAATCCGCTTACGCTGGAGTCGAACTTGAGGGAAAGACGCTCGGCGTCATCGGTCTCGGAGCTATCGGAGGTATGGTCGCCAACGCCGCTAAGTCCCTTGGCATGAACGTTGTCGGATGCGATCCTTACATTACCGTCGACGCCGCGTGGCATCTTTCGCGTTCTATCGGAAAGGCCGTTTCGTATGAAGAAATATTCAAAACCTGCGACTATATAACCCTTCATGTTCCCGCGACTAAAGAAACGAAAAATATGATAAACGCAGGCTCCATTTCCATGATGAAAAAAGGCGTTCGCATAATCAATCTGTCCCGCGCCGACCTTGTTTGCGCTTCCGATATGAAAGAGGCTATAGAGGACGGACGCGTCGCTTCTTACGTAACCGATTTTCCAACGGAAGAGACTGTGAGAACTCCGGGCATTATAACGATTCCTCACCTTGGCGCGTCTACCGCGGAGAGCGAGGATAACTGCGCCGTTATGGCGGCTCGTCAGCTTATCGATTATCTGGAAAATGGAAACATCGCTAACAGCGTAAATTATCCTTCCGTTTCCATGCCGCGTAGCGGAGACCATAGACTTGTCGTCCTTCATTTGAACGTTCCCAATATGATTTCGACCACCACCTCGGCTTTCTCAGACGCAGGAATCAACATTGAGAACATGGCTAATCGTTCTAAGGGCGAATACGCCTGCACGCTTATCGATACCGAGGGAGATATTCCGCAGTCCGTTATAGAAAAAATCGAGGCCTGCGAAGGAATAATTCGCACGATAAAGATCGGAAAATAAAAAAATACGGACGATATGCTTCGAAACGTACAAAAGAAGTATTGACTTGTCCGGCAAGAGATGGTATAATGTTAAAAGCCGCATGGGCGCGGGTTATAAAAAAGCGACGCTTACCCACCCCGGCGAGTTCACATAAAGAAAGTGAGGCGCTTTTCATGTTTGCAATTATAGAAACAGGCGGAAAGCAGTACAAGGTCAGCGAAGGCGACGTTATCTTCGTTGAAAAGCTCGGAGTTGAAGAAGGCGAAAAAATTACGTTTGATCGCGTTCTCGCAGTGTCCGGCGCCGACGGCGTCAAAGTAGGCGCTCCTACGGTTTCGGGAGCTACCGTGACGGCGAACGTCGTGAAAAACGGTAAAGCTAAGAAAATCTACGTTATGACTTATAAGCCTAAGAAGAACGAAAAACGCAAGCTCGGTCATAGACAGCCGTACACAAAGGTTCAGATCGAGAAGATTGCTCTTTAATTATGACGAAAGTAATATTTTTTAGGCGGGACGGTCTGTTTTACGGGTTTCATGAAAAGGGACATACGGGTTATGGTGAAAGCGGCGACGACGTTCTCTGCGCGGCGCTGTCTTCTATGACGATGCTCATATTAAATACTATAGAGATATCGTATGCCGGCGACGTCGACTACAATATCGACGAGGCGACGACCGATATTACTGTGAAGGCGATGTGCGCTCTTCCCGAATTTGAAGCTGATGAAAAAAAGAGATTTGCAGTTGAAGGACTCATTAAAGGGTATTACTATCAACTGAACGATTTGCTGGAAGAATATTACGATTATCTTGACGTTGAAGTCGCAGACGATTGATAACGGCAAGTCGCGACAAAGATTTTATAGAAAGGTTAAAGGTTATAATAATGATTAGAATAGGACTTCAGTTTTTCGCACATAAAAAAGGCGTTGGTTCTACTAAGAACGGCCGCGACAGCGAGTCGAAAAGACTTGGCGTAAAGCGCGCAGACGGTCAGGCTGTAATCGCCGGAAATATCATCATACGTCAGAGAGGCACTAAGATCCATCCCGGTAATAACGTTGGACGCGGATCTGACGACACTCTCTTCGCTTTAGTCGACGGCAAGGTAAAGTTTGAGCACATCGCCGGCGGCAGAAGACAGGTAAGCGTATACGCCGACTAAGTTTTTACACTGAAACCTCGCTTTGAGAAATCGTGAAGCGGGGTTTTATTTATAATTTAAAACGGAGAGAGCTCGTCTGCTTTTTCCGTTTTTTTATTTCGATCTAATTATATGGAATACCTTGAGGTTTATAAAAAGATACTTAGCCTCTTAATCTATACCGCCTAACGTTGCGTATATATTAAAATTGTCATGTAAAAAATAGAGCTTAATTTTAGAATGTAATTATATATTTTGCGTATGAAATAACGGAATACAAATGATTTTTCGGTATTATAGTCCCTGAATTGAGCAAAAATGTGAAAATCTTAATTTTCAGACCGATAGCTTTTCAGCGTATAATAATTAACGCGCATCTATACCTTTAAAAAAGCCTTCTCGTATACAGCCGATTTATAAAAAAGGTATGAGCTGCGTCGATAAACTATAACTCTGAAAGGATAGAGAAAACAATGAATAATAAAAATACGGCGATTCCTATACGTAACGTAAAGAAAAGGTTTGAAAACTTAGAAGCAAATTATGTTTTGTATTTGACGCGTGAAGCTTGCTGTGTTGATAAAGAAATTGCACTATCGCCTTTATCTGAACATAATGAATATTATTCGCTTTTTCTTTCGATATGCGATACGGAATCTAAAAAATATGACGAAAGCTTTTTCAATGATATTTCGCGAAGTAAGACGAAGGCGAACAATATTTTTGATCTTGTGTCGCAAGGTCTTGTAACTCCAACGACGATTGACGAGATTATGTCTGATCTTCTTTGCGAAGGATGAAAATTAAACGCCCTCCTCGCGGCTTCAATTAACTGCGAAGAGGGCGGACTATAATATGAGGCGTAAGTTTTAGCCGAAAGCTTTAGTTATCTCCCGTAAGGTATCCTTCAGGATATTCAAAAGAAACTAAGGCTTTAAAGTATTCGATATGGTTATTAAACTCTTCTTCGTCTATGCGTTTTCCTCCTCCTATAACCGAATTCTTTCTTACGGCGATTACAGTGTCTTCGGGAAAAGCGGAGAATACAGTATAGAATTTGGCGAAATTAGTTGAGGTAAAGCTGACGCCGCATTCTCCGACCGCTATGTTGAATATGTTCTCGGGAACATCGCCGCCGTATATTTCCGCAAGCGAAAGAAAAGCGTTTTGATTTGCTACTTCCTCGTACAAAGCTCTATCAATAATACATATTATCGATTCGCCGCCTACGATTTCATCGCGGAATGAGTTGTGCTCCTGCGTGTTAAACTGAGGATCAAAACTGTATTTGTCTCCTCTCTCCTCCGCTTCTTTTTTCATCTTTTCGATCTTATCCGGGGAAAAATAATAGAACCGTATGACGTCTGCGTTAAAATTACTTTTTCCGCCGTAGGGAATTGAATTAAACGCTTCAAGAGACGAGGCCATAGCGCTTCCGTCGTACGGTACGGGCCCTGCGTAAGCGATATGAAGATCTACGTCTTTTTTATTTAAAATCTGCGATATAGTAATAACTGCGATTAGCATAAAAGACGTTGTAATGATAAACGCCCATTTGTGGTGATACCAAAAATTTTCGAAGAATCCGGCTTTTTTTATTTCGGAGGATTCTTCATTGCGCTCTTTTGACGGGTCTTCCGTTAGTCTGATTCTGCGCGCCGCGTTTGACTCTGGGATATCGTTCTCTTCCATACTGTGATTGGAATCGTTTTGTCCTGAGGCCGACGTTTTATTTTTTTCTTCCATTTTGTTTCCGTTCCGCCGCGGATAATGGCGGCTTATATTATTTATAAATAATGTTTGATATGTAGTGTACCATATTTGACATTAAACTTCAACTCCTTGGCTCGATAATTTTTTTATTCGTATGTTAATATCAGGCGCATAACTTTGTATATACCGCAATTTCTTTAAAAGTGTAAAAAACTATATACTTAAACGTGTTTTTGCCGACGAATGAGAATATGTAAAGTTATCAATTTTAGCCGAATAGAAACTAAAAAAATTAGAAAATAATAAACTAAAAAACAATACCGGCGTCCTTGTAAGTCGCCGGTATCGGTGGTTTGATTCTTAATCAGCTGGTAACAAATTTGCCGTCTGCAAGATATAAAGCAAGTTGTTTAGTGTTTGAGTCGTATTCAGCTACGAACAGCGTGTCTTGAACAAGACTATGATGAACATCATGTACGCCATCATCGTTTTTTATGTCGTATATGGGCATCATAAGCTCTCCGCGCATTATTCTGCATTCTTTAAATATGGGAAAATCTGTATCACGCCAGGGTTCGCCATCAACATATGCAATTGAATCCGTGTTGCCGATCTGAAAAGTCTTATTGGTAATAATTCTAAGCGCTATCAATTTTTGCTCTTCAGGAATCCATTTTGCCAGTGCCCGGCGAAGATCAATAGAAAGATAAGGTACGTAAGGGATGTATATAACGTCGTCGATCACTTGCAGCGGCAAGTCGGTATTAACTGGAATTACACTGGAGTATTTATCAACATAAATACTATCATCATAGTATAAACAACCTCTATATACAGTCGCTTTTATAGATCTATCGATTCCTTGCTCCGTATACTCTACCGCTCTTTTGAGAAGAGCGCAGGCTTCGGCTATAGTTAGGTTTCTGTCGGTTCGGACGTAACCGTCGTCGTAGCCGAGAAGAATCTTTTTATCCGTAAGCTCAGCGACGGTTCCTTTTTGCCTGTCTGCTACCGCGTCCTTAAATTTCAGACTCGAGCCGTCGTTCTGAGAAGCTGGATATACGAGTCCGGCCATCCTAGATACGATAACCGACGCGTCGTATCTTGTGATATCGTCGTCCGGATTGTAACGCCCGTCGTCATAGTCTCCTTTTTGAATAAGTCCGAAATTCATCGCTATTTCCAGCGACTCGCTCTTCGCGATATCGTGCGCGTTCAAATCTCCGGACGCTTCCTTAAGCTTGTCGACGTGCTTCAGCCATTCAACCGTCGCGCTTTCCGGAGTCAGTTTCATAGCGACGATAGTCATTTCTACAAACTCCGCTCGAGTAACGGACGATTCAGGTTCCGGGTTATCCTCTCCTATTTTTGAAAGGACACCCTCGTTTTTTGCCCAAACTAAGCTGTCGTTCGCCCAGTGATTAACAGCCCAGTTGGCGATGGTTCCCGTAGCGGTGCTCGATACGTCGTTAATTTGCGGCGACGCGTCTGCCTGCGTTATTATACCGCTCAAAGGTATAGCTGCGAAAAGCATAGCGCCGGCAAGAGCAAAGCATAGTTTTTTCATAAGATACCTTCCTTTCATAAGAATATGAGCTATGCTGTCTGAATTATACAATATGATTGCTATATTGTCAATACTTTATATACAAAAAATGCGATATGTTGACTAATTTTCAGAGCAAATTATTTTATTTGTCAACATATCCATTTTTTTATGCCTTTCTATTGTCTTTAATAAATTAAGATTTTAAAAATAAAATTCCTTGTAAATAAGTAGTAAAATTATTTTGTTATAGATAATGACGATTAATGTTGTAAAATAACTGATGAATAGGTATAACAAACATGTAATTTTATTAGCTATTACATCAATATGGCTTAAATGCCAAAGTTAAGTTGACATTGCTATTGATATAAGTCTAAATTGAAAACTAATTATTTACATAATAGGATATATAATATTAAAAATAGCATGTAAAAAGTATTGAATTTTTCCCATCTATGTGATAGAATTTAGGATGCAGATGTACGATGTTTTTAAACGAAGTTACAGGCTGAAATTACTTTGGAAAGGAGCGTCTCTTAGAGTATGGTATTAAGCTATGACTGATCAGGAATTAAAACGGCTGAACCGCGCCGAGCTTTTGGAGATGCTCGTGGCTCAGTCGGAACTTTGCGACGAATTGCAGAAAAAATCGGACGATTTGCAGAAAAAGCTTGAAGAACGAAGGATAGATCTCGACTCCTCCGGCACTATGGCGGAAGCTGCCATGAAGCTCAGCGGCATTTTTGAAGCGGCGGACAAAGCGTCGAAACTTTACGTTGAGAACATTGAACGCATGAGCCGCGAAATGGAAGAAGCTTGTAAGTCAAAGCTTGCGGAAGCCGAGACGGAGGCGCAAAGAATTATTGCCGACGCGGAACGGCAGAGAGATTTAATACTGCAAAAGGCTAAGGAGATAATACGTAATAATTTAAAAGCTGCGGCGGGCAACGTTTCTCGCCGTAAGCCCGACGATGCGGGAGACGCGGACAAATGAAGGAACATAAACGTTTTTCATCCCGAACGCTGCCGAACACAGAACAATTGAGAACAGAACTTCAAAGAGAGAAATATAAGAAAAAGTACGGCCGCGTTCTGAGAAGCACTGTCTATGCTCTGATCGTTACGGCCGCTGTTTCTGTTCTTGTGGCGACGCTGTGGCTGCCTATACTCCGTATTACCGGTTCTTCCATGACGCCTACGCTGAACGATGGAGAGATAGTAATTTCTCTTAAAGGAACAAATTTTGACCGGGGAGATTTGCTCAGCTTTTACGTTGGAAATAAAATTCTGATAAAACGCGTTATAGCGTTTCCCGGAGAATGGGTGAATATAGACGAGGGGGGAACCGTATATGTAGGGGAAAACGCTCTCGACGAGCCTTATTTAACAGAAAAAGCGCTTGGAGAATGCGATATCGAACTTCCGTATCAGGTACCCGACGGACAATATTTCGTTATGGGAGATCATAGAAGCACGTCTGTGGACAGTCGAAGCGGTACGATCGGCTGTATATCTGAAGAACAGATTGTAGGCCGCGTTGTTTTCCGCGTATGGCCGCTTCCCGGTTTCGGGGCTTTAGACTAAAATAAAATTTAAATGAAGCAGTGTGAGTAATTATTATGGAAAAACATATTAAAAATCGTATCTCACAATTAAATACGGAGCGTAAGAAAAGAAAGTGGTGGCATAACGCCGTAACCGTTTTGGCAGTTATGGTTGTATTCTGCACTACATACGCTCTGATTATGAATGCGATCACGGAGGAAAAGAAGCCGATATGCGGACTTGAAGAGCACGTTCATACGGACGAATGTTACGAGAGTCGTTTGATATGCGGTTTCTCAGAGGAATCTTCCGGCGAAGAAAGCATTTCATCCGTAGAGAGCGGGAGCTTTCCGTCTGAGTCGGACGAGACTGCAGACGGCGCCCGCGAGTCCGGGTATGATGAAACCTCGGCTAAGGCGACGATCGAATCTGATTTGGAGAGCGAACCGGATTCTGAGATGAATATGGAAAGCAATGCGACAACCGCCGCCGATTCCGAGCTGAAAAGTATTGAAAACGACGACGCGCCTTCAGCGGATACTGATTCTGATAGCGCGGGAACAGAAAATGCGGAAAAATCCGCGCAACCGGCTGAGGTCGAATCGCACCGTCACTCCGAGGATTGTTACGAGAAGGTATTGATTTGCGGCAAACAGGAACATACGCACGACGAAAGTTGCTATCCGGATAATACGAGCGATTCCGGAGACTTTTCCGTAAACGGCGCGAAAATAAAAGACGAGTACTCATGGAGCGGAGAGGATTCCATGCTGTCGCTTAAGGTTAGGCTTCATGGAGACGCTTCGTTGGAAGACGGAGCAAAGCTGGGAACAAGGCCGGAGCTGGACGTTGAAATCAACGAAAGCGAAGAATGGCTTGAAAAATACGACGAAAACGGCGACGTTATACCTCTTCTCAATTTTAAAATCAAAATGACTGCGGACGGCAGGCAGATTGATTTGTCGGAATGCACGGCGGATATGGAGCTGACTGTAAACCGCGATCTTATTTACGGCGCGTCGCCGATGACTGCGGACGTAGAGAGCGAACCATTAGACGAAAGCTTTGTGCTCTGCGCGCTTGACGACGGACAGACTGAGCTTGCGGCCGTCAACGTAGAAAAGAGTTCCGACACTGCGCTTAGATTTTCGACGCGCGCGGGAGACGCCATAGACGCGGTCGTGGAATCTAATCCAAGCTTTACGATTCAGCATTATTTATATTTTGAAGAAGTAGAGACCGTGCCGTACTCATCAAGTGATAAAGATTTCATGAAAAACAATATTCCGTTTATCAATACGAGTTCACAAGATCCGTATTATGACTTTAGTCAACCCAATAATAACGGACTTGTTCTGGAAAACAAAAAAAACTTGAAGACATTTTACGTCCCGTTAGTAAATAAAGCTGGCGCTGGAGGCGCCGCCAATGACTTAAAGACAAAAGAGAAAGAGCAGAAAAAAATATTTGAAGACGAATTGACATCCTATAGATTAAATCCTCAAATCAGCTATATGAGTCGTTTGTATAACGATACGACTGACTATAACAACAGATATGAATTAAAGGAAATTTGGATTTACAGACCTAAGACGGGCGTATCAATACCGGAGGGAGCAGCTTTTAATGAGAACAATTATGATCTTGAAAAGATAATAAAATCGGAAGGAGAAACTCGCCTTCTCTCGGAGTATGTGCGATTTACAAATAATCCTGAAAATCCATATTATAAAAATATGAAAAAAGGCGCCGACGGCGTATATAATCCTCAGGAAAGCAGCGACGCGTATCCATATGATTATACAATTTGGATACAGGATAATTCAGTAATACGTTTGGTATTTGATAAAACCTCTGATAATATCACTGTAAGACCTGCTAATTTCTTCGACTATGATATAAGCGACGGTGAAATTTATGACGGCTCAAGAAATATATTGCAAGTGGACGATGAAAGTAGGCTAAACCAAAAGAATGATACGACGTGGTATATGAACATATCCGAACAGGGTATTAACGGCGGCGTCAACTATAAAAATAGTTCTGGAAATAAAATTGCGTTTGGAAATAATATCGGTACTGGACTTCAAAATCAAACTTGGAATGGGGGCGGAACAGAAGGTAATTCAATAAACAAGGGGAATAATGACAAAACGGATAGCGGAGCTACTTTTGGTCTTGTAACAGGTCTTAGATACGGTAGTCAAGGTTATCCAAGGCCGATATGGGCTGAAAACATACTTGCTCCGGATCTTTTCACAAGGGCTGATTCTTCCACTGAAGCTCCCCATAGACACGAAGTTGAGGATGATAATGAAATTTCTAAAGTAGTAGGTAAAACAACATACGCGCACGATACGACTGATGAGAACGGCGTTGTTGTAGAGGGCACTGATACGCGCTATTCGCTTGGCTTTGCACGGGACGGCGGCACGTATACTTTAAGCTATGTAAATAGAAAAGACAAAGGAACAGGAACGTCCACGACCGTTGCGGAGAATTTAGATAAATTTAATTATATTACGCCTAATTGGAATAATACAAAATATGTTTTTTCCAATAATTTTTGGCCGCTTGACGGAAGTCCTTCTCACGGCACCTCGGGTCATGACTTTAAGTTTGGCGACCCAGCTAAAGTGGAAAATAGAAAATACCTTCCTGATTCAAAGTTTAATAAGTCAGATTTTGGCACAGACCATAACGCGTACTTTGGAATGTCCTTTACCGTCGATTTTACCATTGACCCCGGATATTGCGGTCCGCTCGCCTACTGGTTCTACGGCGACGACGATATGTGGGTGTTTATAGACAAATTGGATGAAAACGACGTAGACGACGATGGCAGCAACGCTAAACTGATTGCAGATATGGGCGGAGTTCACACTTCGGTCGGCGAGTATGTTAATTTGTGGGAATACGTTGAAAAGAATCCAATGAAGAACGCCGACGGTTCCGAAAATACGGAGAGGGTAACGTATAGACTGACTATTTTATATACCGAGCGCGGAGCTTCCGGCTCAACCTGTTATATGCGCTTTACAGTTCCGATGGATTCAAAATATACTGAATCTCCTAACAGAAACGAGGCTTTATTATTTGAGAAAGTTTTGCTCGACGACGATGGAGTGAACATATCGGACGCAGTTACCGGAAAAGATGCGAACGGATTAGCTACAATGCGGGAAAATTCAAATAATGCTTCCTTTAATTTCGTTTTAACTCTTACCAACGAAGACGGAACGCCGTATTATGACGTTTATGATTATGCGATATATAGCAGAGAGCAAGCTGCCGATCATAATTCGGCGGATGCTATTCCAATAGAAAAAGGTACTATAGGCACCGCCATACCTGAAAATGGGAAATATACCTTTAATCTGCGGGGCGGCGAATATATTGTAATATCAAATCTTCCAGACAACACGCATTATACGCTCGAGGAAAAATTAACCGAAGATCAGAGCTATTTGACTCAATATGAACTTGGCAAGCATAGTCATACCGACGCAGGTCAGGAAGACAAAATTTTGACCTCATCTAAATATGATCATACTGCCGGAGATCCGATTCGTATCGACGGAGATGAACTTAACTATGTTCGTTTTACAAACGGACCGGTTATCAAGTCTGAGGTTAATCCCGGAGACGGCGCGGGCGTTCGCGTAGGCGACGAGATAATTTACGATATAGAATGGGGTAACGACAGACACGAGGTCGCGGACGTCGTCATAACCGATACGTTAGACGAAGGTCTTGACTTCATAGGCGCGAAGTTTGATTCCGGCGCGACGGAGGACGACTGGTGGATTTGGAACGGTACGGACAACTCATATACCAGTGAAAAAGGAAATCAGATTGTTTATGCTCCGGATACACGAACGGTAAAATGGACTCGACATAGTCAGGCAAGCGAGGCTTCCGGAACTGTGTCCTTGAAAGTCAAGGTAAACGAAAGGGCGCTGGAGGATGAGAGTGAAGAAGGCAAGTTTGGCACGAGTGATCCTCGGGTTGAAAACAAGGCGACTTTAGTATTAAATGGTCACAGCATTGACACCAACACAGTTGAAAATCCGGTTTGGGAACCTGTAAAGGAGGAACTGACCCCCGGACAGTCGGTTCCGGTGCAGACGGGCGACGAAATCACCTATACCATCACATGGAAAAACTATTTGTCGTATCCGGCGGACGTCGTAATCCGCGACCCGCTTGACGAAAACGTCGACTATGTGTTCGATATTGCAGAAAACGTTCAAACCGACAGCGCTAAGGCATATTTCGGACCTCCTCCGGAAAAAGGAGAAGATCCTGACCCAGCCAAACTTGTCAAGGAAGCCGTTATAAAGTATTACGGCCGCGACAGTGCGGAAGAGGGCAAAAAGCATACGATCTACTGGAATCTCGGACGGCAGGAACCGGGAGCCGAAGGATACGTTATTTTTAAGGTAAAGGTGAAATCCGACGCTGTTGTAAAAGGAGTAGTTTGGAACTGGGGTTATGTCCAGGTTGGAAACAAGCCGGAAATAGAAACAAACCATATAGACAATCCAATTTACGGATACAGGCTTCCCGACACAGGCGGCGAGGGAACTACCGCATATATCGTAAGCGGCGTTTTCTTGACAGTCGTTTCGATCGGAGCACTGCGCCGCAAAAAGAAGGCGAGGAAAAGAAAGTATGGATGATTCATAGAACAAACTGCAAAAGATTTAAACTGTAAATACCTAATAAGCCTATTATATGAAAGGGAAAAGAAAATGAAAAAATTTATGAGAATCATGGCGCTTGCGCTTGCCGCAATGATGCTTCTGTGTATGACAGTCTCCGTCTTTGCGGATGAAACGAGCGAAGAAACTACCAGCGGCGAACCTACGGAGCCGACGACAACTCCTACGATTACAATTAAAGGTACTGTAGCAGGTAAAAAATATAGGTTATATAAAATTTTTGCCTTAGTATATAGCGGATCAGGCGACGATCTTAAAGTTTCATACACAATAACAGACAAGTGGAACGATTTCTTTGAGAAAACAGACGCGCTTGGCGCTAAATATCTTGCTGATAAAAATAATGCTGAAAATTCTCTTCCTTCTATAACTGTTGGCAGCGAGACCAAGTATATAAATATCACGAATGCGAATGTATCTGAATTTGCTCAGGATGCGTTAGCTTATGCATCAAACAAAGTAGCATATGAGGAGCGAACTGCAACTGGAACTGAAACTGAGGTAACAGGTTTGTCTCTGGGTTATTACCTCATTTACCCGGTTGGAGCGACCGAAAAACTTGATGAAAACGGATCAATCTGCTCTTTAACAAGCAAAACTCCTAACGGCGAGGTCAATATCAAAGCAACGTATCCTACGTTTAAAAAAGAAGTTGAGGATATTAAGATTGAAGGTGGAGTTTCCATTGGTCAGAACTTACCTTATAAATTGACCGGAAAGGTACCGGATACGACTGGTTTTGAAACTTATACATATGAGTTTTCCGATACGATGACTGATGGACTTACCTTTAACGATGGAAGTGTAAAAGTATATATTGGAGATGGAGAGAGCGCTGAAACTCTTGATAACAAATATTATACTTATACAAAAGTCAACAATGGTTTTAAGCTTAATATTAACGTTATGGCCTTGACTGCAGACGATTCTAAATTAGCGAATATTGGAGACGCAATTGTTGTAAAGTATACTGCTACCGTTAACGATAAGGCCGTTTCCGTCGTTTCAAAAAACACGGCCACCTTAACATACAGCAACGATCCTGGGACTGAGGGGAAAACTGAAACGACTCCTCCGCAAGAAGTGAAAGTATTCAGCGCTAAAATTGTAATCGATAAGCACGACGCAAACCATAAAAACGCAAAACTTGCAGGCGCTAAATTTGTACTGAAAAATAATGATGGCGAATACTACAAATATACGGCTGCTTCTGAGGATGGAACCACACCGGCAAAAGTCGAGTGGGTTAAACGTATAGTAGAAGACCAAGCGACAGTAGTTACTACTGACGACAAAGGCGCGGCAAAATTCGACGGTCTTGTCAACGGCACGTACTATCTTGAAGAAACCGAAGCTCCCGCGGGATACAATAAATTGACCAATGACGTAGAAGTAATTATAAACGGTAATAGCGATGATGTATATACAGATTTAACTAAATCTGCATCCGTCGAAAACTCAACCGGTTCGCTTCTTCCCAGCGCGGGCGGTATCGGCACGACCGTGTTCTATGTAGTCGGCGGTCTGCTCGTAGTCGGCGCGGCGGTACTCCTTGTAACCAAAAGACGTATGAACGCGGATAAATAATTACGAATTTCTATTCCTAAGTTGTATCGGGGGTAATTCCCCGGTACAACAGCGAGGAGAGCCCTATATGAGAAAGCACGTTTCAACAATAATATTGATATTGATTTTTTTTGTAGGTCTCTCCTTACTGTTGTATCCTACCGTAAGCAACTATTGGAACTCCCTTCACCAGTCGAAGGCCATTTCCGATTATTCCGACGCGGTGGCTAAAACCGGAGCAGACCTTTATGGAGATATTTTGAAAAAGGCTGAGGAATATAACGAAAAACTGGCGAAAAGTCTGAACGCGTACGACATGAGCGACGAGGAAATAGCGGAATACAAAACAATGCTCGACGTTACCGGCACGGGAATGATGGGGTATGTTGAAATACCGTCTATAAATGTTTCACTTCCCATATACCACGGAACGGGAGAAGCTGTTTTGCAGGTTGCCGCAGGCCACTTGGAATGGTCTTCTCTTCCTATAGGCGGTGCAAACACCCACGCCGTTCTTTCCGGACACAGAGGCTTGCCGAGCTCAAAGCTGTTCACTGATCTTGATAAGCTGAAGGACGGCGATCTGTTTATGATACGTATTTTGAACGAGACGCTGACGTATGAGGTAGATCAGATATTGATTGTCGAGCCGGAGGATATTTCAGATTTGATAATCGCGTCGGGAGAAGATTACTGCACCTTGTTTACCTGCACTCCTTATGGAATTAACACGCACAGATTGCTTGTTCGAGGACACAGGGTTGAAAACCAACCGGATGCAAGATTTGTTCGCGTTACTGCCGACGCAATACAAATCGATACTTTAATTGTGACTCCTATAATAGCTGCTCCAATACTTTTTATGCTATTTATTTTTATGATGACAAAAACTCGCGGAAAGAAGAAACAAGGGAGGAGTATTCTATGATAATTTCCAAACGATCGCTTACATTGATATTGACCGCCGTTGCGCTGTGCGCAGCGAGCGCTGCGTCATACGCCGACGGAGCGCTTTCCCGCGGCGTTCCAGATATATCGAAAGACGGTTCTATTTCCGTTACCATGAGATGCGGCGACGAGGACGTATCCGGCGGCGCTTTGACCCTTTACCGCGTCGGCAGCATAATTGAAACAGACGGAAGCTATAGCTTTGAGGCGACGAAAGACTTTGCTCAATGCGCCGAAACGTTTACGGAGTCTGATATCAATTCTTCCGGACTTGCAGAGGAGCTTTCGGAATTTGCGTCTGAAAAAACTCTTAACGGAATGGTAAAAGCAATAGACGAAATCGGAAATGTTTCGTTTGACGCGCTTGAACCTGGATTGTATCTTCTGACGCAGAACACCGCTGCGGAAGGATATAAGAAAGCTTCTCCGTTTTTGGTAACCGTTCCTATGCGGGTTGATAAGGAAGGCGTCGGCGAATATATATACGACGTGGACGCGAGTCCCAAAATATCCTTGGAAAGGGAAGATATTCAGAATCCCATTGATCCGCCGGATATAAAGCCGAAAGACCCGCAGCTCCCGCAAACCGGTCAGTTAAACTGGCCTGTTCCGGTTTTAACGGCATCCGGTCTCATACTGATTATATGCGGATTGGCGCTGAGCATGGGAAAGAAGAAAAGATATGAGGCGTAAACTTGGCGTTATTTGCATGTGTTTAGGGGCGACGCTGCTTTTAGGGGCGGCGCTCCTTTTCCTGTTAAACTATTATGAAGCTGAAAAAGCCGTTTCGTCGTCGAAGTCAGCCGTTTCCAAGATTGAAGCCTATATTGCCGAATCATCCGACGACAAGACGGATACGCGCGATCCATACGACGATACAATGAGGAAAGTTGAGATAGACGGATATTCTTATATAGGGTATATTTCGATCCCATCGCTTGATCTGAAACTTCCCGTAATGTCGGATTGGGATTATAATAAAATGACGATATCTCCTTGCAGGTATTCGGGATCGGTAAAATCCGGAGATATGGTGATAGCCGGACATAATTATACCGGGCATTTCGGAAGTTTATATAAAATGAAAATTGGAGACGAGGCGTTCTTTACGGATATAGACGGGGTTGTTACCGCGTACAAGGCTTACGAGATAGAAACGCTGTCTCCTGAAAATGTGGAGGAAATGATAAACGGAGATTTTGACCTAACTCTGTTTACTTGTACGTACAGCGGTCAAAGTCGAATTACAGTGCGCTTTGAACTATTGGAAAAACAATAATTCTGCGGTATTATTAAAGTTGTATATAAAAAACAGGCCTATTTCAGACGATCTTTAAAACTAAACGTCTGATTCCGGCCTGTTTTTCGCATTATTATATTTAGTCTGCTTTAATTTCTTCCGTGCGATAAATAAACTTTACCCTTCCGTCCATATCGTTTGAAATCCCTGAGAAGGATTTATAATTTTTCGATACGTCGATAGTGGCTTTAATTCTTGCTATCAATCCTCCAATATCTCCGTCTACTGCTTCCGTCAGCTTTTCAACCCCGCTCTCATTAAATTCTTTCAGTCCGTTTGACAGCTTCATAGATCCGTCTTTAAGCCGCGTTATTCCGTCTATGAGAGCGGGAGCTCCGTTCTTAAGCGTAAAAATACCGTCGCACAATTCGTTTATTCCCGCATATAACTCCGCAGTTCCAGCTTTGAGCTTAACGACGCCATCGTTTAAAGCGTCGGCTCCATCTTTTGCGGAAGCAACTCCCGCAGTGTACTGATTAAGCCCCGTGTAGAAAGAGTTATAGCTGTCAAGCTGCTCCTTAAGAGCGCTGATGCTTGCGGCTCCGGACTTAGCCCTTTCGAGAGCTGCGGTAATTTGGGACTGCACTTCCGTGGAATTCATTTTCTGCTCTATAATAAGTGCGGCCTGTTCTTCTGTTTTGGATGAAATCAGCGTTTGAATTTCACCTGAGCTCAGTTGCTCCTCAATATTAGCGTCGATAAGCGCCTTAACCGTATCGCTCTGCATTTGAGAATCAATCGCCGCCGTAATCTGCGTCTGTCGCTCTGTTGTTATGACTCCTGCTTCGACTGCGGAGTCGTATTGCTCTTTCGTCATGCTCATTGAGGCTAAAACCTGACTTTCTACATTGCCACGCACAGCCGACGTTACTTTAGCGGACACTTCTTCACGTACGGCCGCGGTTACGCTGGATTTAATAGCGTCCTTCTGCTCGTTTACCGCGTTTGTAACGGATTCTTTAGCCGTAGCCTGCGCCTGAGAAACAATTTTTTTATCGTCGAGCGAAGCGATTACGCCATTAAGCGCGTCGGCGTAATTTTCAATCGTCAGAGTTGGAACGTTAAGTCCGGCTTCGGAAAGCTGCGTGTTCGCCATATTAAGAAGGGATTCGAAAATTTGCGCGGCGCCTGCGTTCAGATCGTTGTTGTTGGCTGAAATCTGTTGGAGTCCGACGGCAAGCTGTTTGGCTCCTCCGCACAAATCCGCGGCTCCGCTGTCAAGCGCGCCGGCTCCTGATTTTAATTGAGCCGCTCCGTTTGCTAAAGCGTCTATACCTACGACGAGTTCTTCGGATTTGTCAAGCAGAACGCAAAGTCCGTCGTAAAGAGACGAAGAACCGTCCATAAGCTGATCCATAGCGTCGCTAAGCTTTCCGATGGCGTTTGTCAGATCGTCCGCCGAAGTTAGATTCTCGGTGTTAAAACGATTGAAAATTGAATTTGTAGCGATAGTGACTGTGTTGGACAATTTAAAGTTATTCGCGTCCGCGGTTATTTCCACATAGTCGGGAATTTCGAATTTTTCGCTATCAATGTTCAGATTGCTTTGAAGTCCCGGAAATGAAAGTCCCGCGACTATAGTGCGATCGCCGTCGTTAATCGTTTTTCCATTCGATACCTCAATATTTCTGAATATGTCGTTGTCGAGGATCATGCCTGTAAGCATTGCGAACGGAACGTAAATCTTTTCATTTTCACCGTCTATGGATACCGTTTCAAATTGATTATTTTTATAACTGAATCGTATGGTTACCTTACCGCTTTTTCCCGCGAGCTCCGCCGGAGATATACTTTTTCCGTCTAATTTATATGTAACGGCCAGATCGACGGGAAGCTCTTTTTCAATATTACCTTGATAGTATATATCGTTTCCTTGCGAATCCCATACGCGCATATTGTCGCCGTTTATCGTATACGTTTCGTCGCCTTTAACGTTTTCAACGTTTGTAAGCGCCGATTCTTCTGTAATCGAAGAACGTTCCGCTGAATTTTTTATCCAGTCGCTGACTATAATTTTTTCAACGACGCCGTCCGATCCTGCAAGAACATATACCGTTTCATCTTTTAACAGGTCTTTACTATCGCTTTCTTCTACGATTACGCTCGGCTTTTCATCTTGTTTTTTCTCATCCTTTGAGCCGCTTAGGGCGAATACTGTCGCTCCGACTCCGGCTGTAAAAATCGAGCATGATAGAACGATCGCAAAAGTCTTTTTTATTTTGCCTTTCATTATAAAATACCTCCTGATTGGCGACGCTTGTTTATCTTATTTATCTATAACAATATTTTTTATCAAACTTGTACTTCAACTTTGACGTCTTGCGTTATTTCCGGAATTCCCGGATTTTTGGGCGGCGTTTTTCCTTTGCTTTTCATCCCCAAGGTAGTCGCGCATATAAGCTTATCGCAGAGCATCAGCAGAGCCGGGAGAATAAAGATAACGCAAAGCATACTTATAACGGCTCCTCTCGCCATCAGCATGCACATTGAACTGATAATGTCTATATCCGAATAGACGGCGACTCCAAACGTTGCGGCGAACAGTCCCATGCCGGAAACGATAATTGAAGGAATCGATGCGGCGAGCGCGGTTGAAACGCTGGAATGTTTGGCGCGTCCCAACGCTCTTTCCGATTTATATCTGGTTGTCAATAGTATCGCGTAGTCGACTGTTGCTCCGAGCTGTATAGTGCTTATGCATATAGGCGCTATGAACGGAAGCGATTCTCCAAAGTAATGCGGCAGTCCGAGGTTTATAAAGATCGCTAGTTCAATAACGGAAATTAGTATAAAGGGGAGGGAAGCGCTCTTTTCAACAAGAGCTATAATTATAAATATGGCTACGATAGATACGGCGTTGACTACTTGAAAGTCGTGATTCGTGGTTTCTATCATGTCCTTCATACACGGAGCTTCGCCTATCAGCATACCGGTTTCGTCGTATTTTTTTAAAATAGAATTCAAGCTGTCGACCTGATCGTTGACAAGATCGCTAGCCACCTTGTATTCTGAATTTATCAGCAGTAGCTCCCATTTGTCGCTTTTAAGTATTTCTTTTACGCTGTCGGGAAGAATTTCTTCCGGTACGCGGGAACCGATAACCGATTCTAGACCAAGAACATATTTAACTCCATCCACGTTTTCCATTTCGCTGATCATGCCGCGTACTGATTTAGACGGAATATCTGCGTTTATAAGAGCCATATGAGTAGAAGCTATATTAAAATCGTCGGACAGCTTAGAATTGGCAATTACATATTCCATATCCTCCGGCAGACATTGTCCCATGTCGTAATATACTTCGTCGTTTGTTTTGGCGTATCCATAGTAAGCGGGAGGAATAAGCAAAGCGAAAATTAAAACAAATACGGGGAATATTTTTGAGACCTTCGACGAAAATTTACCCATGTTTGGAATGAGGGAACGGCGCTTTGTTTTTTGCAGAGGTTTGTCAAGAACAAGTATCAGAGCGGGAAGCACGGTAACGCATCCTATTACTCCGAAGACTACGCCCTTGGCCATTACGACGCCAAGATCGCGTCCAAGAGTGAACGTCATGAAGCACAGCGCGGCGAAGCCGGCTACGGTAGTTATCGAGCTTCCTACGACTGAGGCGAGAGTTTTGTGAATGGCGACGGCCATGGCTTCCTTGTTGTCGTCGTATTTTTCTCTCTGCTCGTTATAGCTATGCCATAGGAAGATTGAGTAGTCCATAGTAACGGCGAGCTGTAAAACTGCCGAAAGAGCTTTTGTTATATATGAAATTTCTCCGAAAAAATAGTTAGTCCCCAAGTTGAGCAGTATCATCATACCGATTGAGGCGAGGAATACGAACGGGACTAACCAACCGTCGAGAAATACAAGCATTGCCGCGGTTGCAAATATTACGGCAAGAGCGACGTATACAGGCTCTTCAGCCTCGCATAAATCTTTAAGATCCGTAACGAGGGCGGACATACCCGACACGAAGCATTGTTTCCCGGCGATAGACCGTATTTCGCGAATAGCGTCCATGGTTACATCCGCGGACGTGGCGCTGTCGAAGAATACGGCCATCATAGTCGAGTTATCAGTGTTGAATTCGTCGTATATTTTGTCTGGAAGTAGTTCCTTAGGAATTGAAACGTCCGCCAGCGTTGAATACCACAGCGCCGTTTCAACATGATCGACCTTTTCTATCTTACTGCAAAGCTCTGCGACGTCTTTATCGTTCATGTCTTCTATAATAATTAAAGAAAAAGCGCCTTTGCCGAAATCTTCAAGCAGCTCGCCTTGCCCCACGACAGTATCCATGTCTTCGGGCAGATAATCAAGCATGTCGTAATTGATTCGTGTTCCCGCCATACCAAGTATAGACGGAATCATTAAAATTATGGCGATAATCAGGATTGCCGCGCGGTGTTTTACCACTGCTTTTGAAAAATGCATTTGCCTTATTCCTTTCTTTCCTTATAATAATCGATTTCTATTACGTCTGGTTTTTGATTCTTTACTATCTTAACAGACGTGATTACAGCGTTTAGGTTCAGAATACCGTCGGATAGTAACGTAATACCGAGAAATATTGTTAACAGGTTACCGCTTTCCCTTGGAAAGAACATGAGAATAAGCCCGCATATTCCGGAAACGACGGACAAGCTGAGCGTAAGCCACCATTTTTCAATTCCAAACCTCTTTGATTCAATGGAAATTTGAATTTTAAAAAGTCCGTCGGACAAAATTATGATTCCGAGAGCTATGCAGATGATGTTCATAATACTTGCCGGATGAGCGAGTATCAGAATTCCAACGGCAATGAGAAGAATTCCAAACGTCAGATCGTATTGAAACGCAAGACGATAAAGATCCTTTGAAAAATAACCGACCAGGCGCACGCATCCGAACAGTATCAGAAGAATACCGAAAACCGTTCCGAAAATATTGATTGAAATCTCAGGAGCGGCTATCAGTATAATTCCAAGAACGCATAAAGCTATGGATATGACGATATAACCTATTTTAGCGGTCCTCATTGGCGCGACAGAACGTATGCGCATAAATAAGCCTCCTTTCAATTCTGTAGCTTTCAGTTACTAGTATAATAGAAGATAAAAGAAATAAAAATAGACAAGAAGAGCCGAGCGC
>CATKFO010000049.1 GCA_949747515.1 uncultured Eubacteriales bacterium | reverse complement strand
TTTTTACTATCACTATAATTTAGAACGTTATTAATATTCAGGTTCATATTAATCCTGCTATTTTTAGGTTTTAAGAAATATACGCGTAAAGGTAGACATATAGAAAACGCCACATATCTACCTTATTTATGCTTAAAGTTATTTTTTTATAAATTATCGTATAAGAATCATATTTTTTATTCCTCAAGCAAGTCTATTGGCGACTTCTTTAAGGAAAGTTTCGGTATTTACTTTTTTCTTATTTTCAAGTTTTGAAAGCAAAGCAAGGTCACCGGTCATTACTCCGTCTTCTATAGTGCGTATTGTTGCTTCTTCTAGTCTATCGGCAAAGTCAGAAAGCTCGGATATACCGTCGAGCTCTCCTCTTTTTCTCAGCGCTCCGCTCCAGGCAAATATCGTCGCGACGCTGTTAGTAGAAGTTTCTTCACCTTTAAGATGCTTATAATAATGACGCTGTACCGTACCGTGAGCAGCTTCATACTCATACACTCCGTCTGGAGAAACAAGCACGGACGTCATCATAGCAAGACTTCCGTATGCGGTTGCAACCATATCGCTCATAACGTCACCGTCATAATTCTTGCAAGCCCAAATATAACCGCCTTCCGAGCGAATAACGCGCGCTACTGCGTCGTCTATAAGAGTATAGAAGTATTCGATTCCCTCTTCGTCAAATTTTGTTTTATAATCCTTTTCAAAAACTTCTGCGAATATATCCTTGAAGTGATGATCGTATTTCTTTGATATAGTATCTTTTGTTGCAAACCATACGTCTTGTTTTGTATCTAACGCATAATTAAAGCAGCTTCTTGCAAAGCTTTCAATGGAGGAATCTAAATTGTGAACTCCCTGAATAACGCCGCCTGACTCCCCAAATTTATGTATTAAGTTTCTTGTTTCGTTTCCACTATTATCTGTGCATACAAGCTCGCAAACAGAGTTTGAAGGAACTTGCATTTCAGTGTTCTTATATATGTCTCCATAAGCATGACGGGCAATAGTAATCGGCTTAGTCCACGTTGGAATATAAGGCGTGATACCTTTAACTAATATAGGAGCTCTGAACACTGTTCCGTCTAAAATTGCGCGTATAGTCCCGTTAGGACTTTTCCACATTTCTGAAAGTCCGTATTCTTCTACTCTTGCGGCGTTTGGAGTTATCGTCGCGCATTTTACGGCTACGCCGAGTTTTTTAGTCGCTTCAGCTGAATCAATCGTAACCTGATCCTTAGTCGCCTCGCGATTTTCAAGTCCCAAGTCGTAGTATTCTGTTTTTAAATCGACAAATGGAAGAATGAGAATATCTTTGATCATTTTCCAGATAACCCGAGTCATCTCGTCGCCGTCCATCTCGACAATCGGAGTTTTCATTACAATTTTTGACATAGTTACATACCTGTACCTTTCATATAAAGCGATATATTATGCATACTTAATATCTTAGCCTAACGATTTTTTTGTATAGTCTAATAGTCCGCCCTCGAACAAAATTGCCTTTTGCCTATCCGATACTTCGAGTTTAACATTAAATGAATATTTACCGTCGATGTTTTTAACTTCGAGTATATCTCCAGCCTTAATCTGCTCAACCGTGTTTTCTATCGACAGAATATCGCCTTCAGAAATTTTATCGTAATCAAGCTCGTCTACAAATGTCAGAGGAAGAATTCCAGCGTTTATTAGGTTAGCTTTATGAATTCTTGCAAACGACTTTGTTATAACGGCTTTAACTCCGAGGTAAAGAGGCGCAAGCGCGGCGTGTTCTCGAGAAGAACCTTGACCGTAGTTATTGCCTCCGACAATTATGCTTTCTTCAAGCTTTTTAGCCCTGCTAGGAAAATCTGGATCGCATACTGTAAAGCAGTGCTTAGATATTTCAGGAATATTCGATCTAAGCGGCAAAATTTTAGCTCCAGCAGGCATTATATGGTCTGTTGTTATGTTATCTCCAACTTTCAGCGAACACTTGCACAATATTGTCTCTTTAAGCGGCGCGGTAACAGGATACGACTTTATGTTTGGTCCGCGAAGAATATTCACCTTGTCGGCATTACATTCGCATTCCGGTAAAGTCACCATATTATCGTTTATTTCAAATTTATCAGGAAGAGCAAATTCAGGCATCTCTCCAATTTCTCTCGGATCTGCAAGGTATCCCTTTATTGCGGAGTAAGCTGCTATTTCGGGAGACACAAGATATATCTGTCCGTCTTTCGTACCGCTTCTTCCCTCAAAATTACGGTTAAAGGTACGAAGAGAAATTCCGCCGGAGTTAGGCGATTGCCCCATACCGATACACGGTCCGCACGCGGATTCAAGAATTCTGGCGCCGGCGTCTATCATTTTCGCAAGAGCGCCGTTTTTGGAAATCATATTAAGAACCTGCTTTGAACCGGGAGCAATAGAAAGAGATACGTCCGGATGTACGGTCTTTCCGTCAAGTATGTGCGCTACCTTAAGCATATCGAGAAGAGAACTATTTGTACATGATCCAATGCAAACCTGATCTATTTTTATTTTCCCTATTTCGTCGAGCTTTTTTACGTTATCGGGAGAATGAGGACAAGCAGCCATTGGGGTTAAATTCGACAGATTTATTTCTATTACCTTATCATATACGGCGTCGGAATCAGCCGACAAAGGAGACCAATCCTTTTCGCGTCCCTGCGCTTTCATAAATTCAAGAGTTATTTCATCCGACGGGAATATAGACGTTGTTGCTCCAAGCTCCGCGCCCATATTAGTAATGGTAGCCCTTTCAGGAACCGACAAGGTTTTTACGCCCTCTCCAGTATATTCTATTATCTTGCCGACCCCGCCTTTAACTGTTAGAATTCTTAGGACTTCAAGAATAACGTCCTTTGCCGCTACCCAATCGTTCAGTTTTCCAGTCAAATTAATATTAACTATTTCCGGGTATGTGATATAATATGCTCCTCCGCCCATAGCTACGGCTACGTCGAGTCCTCCGGCTCCTATAGCCAACATACCGATGCCGCCGCAAGTAGGCGTATGGCTGTCTGAGCCTATAAGAGTTTTTCCGGGAATACCAAAACGTTCAAGATGTACCTGATGGCATATTCCGTTTCCAGGACGGCTGAAATAAATACCGTGTTTTTTTGCAACGGAACCTATATAACGATGATCGTCCGCGTTTTCAAAACCGGACTGCAAGGTGTTGTGATCAATATAGGCTACAGAACGTTCCGTCTTTACCCTTGGAATCCCCATTGCTTCAAATTCAAGATACGCCATGGTGCCGGTGGCGTCCTGCGTTAGAGTTTGATCTATACGCAAAGCTATCTCCGTCCCTTTTTCTGCCTGACCTTCAATAATGTGAGCGTCGATAATTTTTTCTGCAAGAGTTTTTCCCATTATAATTCCCTTCCTTTCTTTCAGGTGGTCCGCAATCGGCTCTGCATAATATATCGTGTTAGTGCAAAACCGTATTTGAAAGAAGGAATGTAAATGTTTTCACAATACAAAATATCTTTCTGGAGATCACCGTTAATGAATAAAAGCCTATTAAGCAGTAAGATTTTCTGCATTTATTATATCATGATTTTTTTTTTCAGTCAACCGCAGCGTTTAATATTTACAGTATATTTATTAAGCTTACATATGCTTTATTTAAGAATCGCGTCTATCATGGAGAACAGATTATATAATAAAAAAATAAAGCGAATCTAAAGGATTTTTCCTTAAGTTTCGCTTTATTCTATAAAGCCGCTCCATGCGGCGTTTAATAAATTCTATCGATTAAAAAAGCTTATTTTGCGCTGAGGTTGTTTTCGTAGCTTTCAATCATCTTCTTAACCATCTGACCGCCGATAGAACCTGCCTGACGAGAGGTAAGGTCTCCGTTATAACCCTTATTAAGAGTTACTCCAACCTCGTTAGCTGCTTCCATCTTGAACTGCTCCATAGCTGCCTTTGCAGAGGGAACTACAATTTTATTGCTCTGTGCCATATAAATAATCCTATCCTTCCTGTCCTTTTTATAATTAAGGACAAAGTCTTTTATTTTTTTTCGAAGAGGTTTTTCTCTTCGACATTATTATTTTTCATTTCTCAAATAATATAAGTGGAAAATTTTAAATACGCACTTGTTATTTTGCGAAAAATGTTTTATACTGTATCCATTCAATATTTTAAGGAGGAGAGCGTATTATGAAAAAAGGCGACAAGGTCTTCTCTCGAGGAAGGATTGAAAGAATCGATACAGACCCTGCGTACGGGCTTACTAATCAGCAAGCCGCTGAACGAATGGCTCGAGGATGGGATAATAAAGCCGTTGAATCTCCGACAAAATCAGTAAAGCAAATAATCTTGTCGAATGTTTTTACATATTTTAACGTTATATTTTTTATTATTGCCTTCGCCTTACTTTTGGTAGGATCTTTTAATAATCTAACGTTTATGGTTGTAATAACGGTAAATCTTCTTATCGGAATAGTACAAGAGATAAATTCAAAAAGAACACTTGATTCTCTTACCCTGCTTCACGAGCCCAAAATTAAAACGATTCGTGAAGGTGAGGAACGGAGTATTTCTACAGAAAAGCTTGTTATCGACGATATAATATTACTTGGAGCTGGAAATCAAATTTGCGCCGACTGCATGGTAGTTCGCGGAGAAATACAAGTTAATGAAGCTCTTATAACCGGAGAAGCTGATGAAATAACCAAAAAAATCGGCGACCGACTTCTCTCAGGTAGCTACGTCGTATCGGGAACATGTTCAGCGCGTCTTGATTGCGTCGGTTCAGATTCGTTTGTTTCAAAGTTAACGCTTGACGCAAAGAAAACAAAAAAGAAAAATACAAAAGGGATGATGTTGTCCCTTAAACGTCTTATTCAGATAATAGGCGTGCTTATTATTCCTCTTGGTATTGGACTCGTTCTTCAGCAGCATTACGCGCTTTCGCTTGATATAAAAGAAAACGTTGAGAAGACCGCGGCCGCTTTAATAGGAATGATTCCAGAAGGCCTGTATCTTCTTGTGAACGTTACGCTGGCGGTAAGCGTAATCAAGCTCGCAAAAAAAGACACGCTTGTTCATGATTTAGGCTGTATAGAGACTCTCGCTCGCGTGGATACTTTATGCGTTGATAAAACCGGAACGATTACCGATAATACTATGATTGTAGATAGCGTAATTCCGCTTACAAGTAAAGTTGATCCTATTGCTCCCCTTAAGGATTTTGCTGCAAACATGTCTTCCGATAATATCACAATAAACGCTCTTAAAGAATATTTCGGAAATTTCGTGTCTCGTAAAGCGGCGCAAGTTGTTCCCTTTTCATCAGCGAAAAAAATGAGTTTCGTATCATTTTCGGAAAAAGAAATATATGTTCTCGGAGCTCCGGAATTTGTGCTTGGAAATCAGTTTATAAATTATGCTCAAACAATAGAGCCGTACGTCAGAGACGGCAAACGAGTTTTAGTATTTGCGGAATCTTCCTCGTTTAATCCGTCTGCATCGGGCAAGGTCTCGCCTCTCGCCGTTATTTTACTTAGTAATCCTGTGAGAAAAGAAGCTCCCGATACGTTTTCATATTTTAATAGACAGGGAGTAGACGTCAAGGTTATTTCAGGCGATAACTCTCACACCGTCGCGGCGGCCGCGCGCGAAGCCGCAATTCCAAACTGGGACAAGCGTATAGATCTTACAGGAATGAACGACGAGGACGTCGCTCTTGCGGCGCAAAAGTACTCCGTGTTCGGACGAGTAACGCCCGAACAAAAAAGAATACTTATCAGATCGCTAAAAGAAAGCGGCCGAACAGTCGCTATGACCGGAGACGGAGTAAACGATATTCTCGCGCTAAAAGAAGCGGATTGCAGCATAGCAATGGCGTCTGGAAGCGACGTGGCTTGTCAAGTATCTCATTTAGTCCTTCTAAAATCACAGTTTTCCTCTTTGCCATCAGTAGTCGCAGAAGGAAGACAGGTTATCAATAATATTGAGCGATCTGCGTCTCTGTTTCTTGTAAAAAATATATTCACATTTCTTCTTACTCTTATATCAATATTCGCCGTATTCGCATATCCTCTAAAACCAGCTCAAATATCGCTGATCAGCGGACTTACTATCGGTATCCCGTCTTTTGTTTTAGCGCTTGAAAAAAATGAGAAGAAAGTAAAGGGACGTTTTTTGTTAAACGTTATTTACTCGGCGTTGCCGGCGGCGTTGACGACTCTAATCGTCGTAATAGGCGCGATACTATTTCAATCGGCGTTCGATATGGATCTGGACGTAATATCTACTGTAATTACCGTCCTTATGGCGACCGTTGGATTTACAATGGTATTTAGAATGTGCCGTCCCTTTAATCGAAAAAGAACTACTTTAATGATTGGTCTTGTTATTCTTTTTTTAGGCGCGCTTTTAATTATGCCGGAATTTTTTGAAATAACTCTACCTGATTATGGCGGGTGGCTTGTCTTAGCCGTATTTAGTTTGCTTATTCCTTCCGTAATATACACTATGAATGGAGGACTAAAAAGAATATATAAAACTATAGACGGTTTTCTTGATAAAATGAACGATGCTTCCGAATCAAGAAAAAAGAAGAGGAAAAACCAAAGGGACAAATTTTGATTTATATAAATATAATTTAGGAAAGGTCAATATAAAAATGGATGTGTTAAAAAAACTTTCACTTATAGGCATAGTTCCTGTAATCGCTATTGAGAACGCCGACGACGCAGTGGATCTCGCAGACGCTTTATGCAGAGGGGGACTTCCTACGGCCGAAGTCACTTTTCGTACAGACGCGGCTGAGGAAGCGATAAAACAAATGCACAAATCATATCCAAATATGATTTTAGGAGCAGGGACTGTTTTATCTCCCGAACAAGCCGACAATGCAATGATTGCTGGAGCTTCGTTTATTGTGTCACCCGGACTTAATCCCGACGTTGTAAGACACTGCATAAGTTCAGGATATCCGATTGTTCCAGGAATATCTACTCCTACGGAACTTGAACTTGCAATGTCGTTAGGACTTGATACAGTTAAGTTTTTCCCCGCTGAGGCGGCTGGGGGCGTCGCGATGCTCAAGGCGATGAGCGCGCCGTATTCCGGAATTAAATTTATGCCGACAGGCGGAATCGGCAAAAGCAATTTAAATTCTTATTTATCGTTAAAAAGTGTGTTTGCTTGCGGTGGAAGCTGGATGGCAAGTAAAGGCATGATTTCAAATCATGAATTCGATTCAATCGAACGCGCTGCGAAAGAAGCCGTGAATACTATGCTTGGATTAAATCTGCATCATGTTGGAATAAATTCCGATATTGAAAGAGGCCACTGTATCGCCTCTTCCCTTTCCTCATTTTTAGGAGTTAATTCTATAGACACAGACATATCGGCATGGACGGGAGATTTCGTTGAAATTATGAAGGAAAACGGTCGGGGAGACTGCGGTCATATCGCATTCTCAACAAACAATGTAGACAGGGCCGTATATCATCTTCAGATGCGCGGTATGAAATTTGACGATTCGACATCAAAATACGATGCAAACGGTAATCGTACGTTTATATATTCGTCTGATGTTTTGGGAGGCTTTGCTTTTCACCTCGTAAAGAAAGACTAACTTGTATAAAAGGAGTTAAATATGAAAAAGGTAATTACATTCGGAGAAATAATGCTGAGACTTGCGCCGGAAGGATATTACAGATTTCTTCAAGCAGACAAATACGGCGCGACCTATGGCGGAGGAGAAGCGAACGTAGCGGTATCGCTTGCAAATTTTGGACTTGACGCGTCTTTTGTAACAAAGCTTCCTTCGCATGAAATAGGCGAAGCAGCGGTGAATTCTATCAGACGATTTGGAGTCGATACTTCAATGATTGTTCGCGGCGGAGAAAGGGTCGGCATATATTTTCTTGAAAAAGGGGCGAGCCAGAGACCGTCGAAAGTAATATATGATAGAGCAGGTTCTTCAATATCAACGGCGATTAAGCGAGACTTTGATTGGGATAATATATTTGAAGGCGTCGATTGGTTTCATTTTACAGGTATCACGCCGGCGCTTGGCGACAATGTAGCCGATATTTGTCTTGAAGCATGTAAAGCCGCAAAAAATAAAGGGATAACCATATCATGCGACCTGAATTACCGCAAAAAATTATGGAGTCGCGAACATGCCTGTAAAATTATGAGCGAGCTTTGTAAATATGTGGACGTATGCATTGCTAATGAAGAGGACGCGTCCGACGTATTTGATATAAAAGCTGAACACACTAATATTAACGGTGGAATTATTGACCATGAAGCGTATAGAGACGTTGCTAAAAAGCTTGAAAATAAATTTGGGTTTAAAGCCGTTGCAATAACGTTAAGAAGTTCTATCTCAGCCAACGATAATAAATGGGCGGCTATGCTATATATGAATAATGAATTTTATTTCAGCAAATCGTATAATATTCATATTATAGACAGGGTCGGCGGCGGAGATTCTTTTGGCGCAGGCCTGATATATTCTCTTTTAAATGGCTTTGACGGACAGAACGCTATTGAATTTGCCGTGGCGGCAAGCTGTCTGAAGCACACTATTGAGGGAGACTTTAATATGGTAACTGTAGATGAAGTTCTGAAGCTTGCGGGTGGAGACGGTTCTGGAAGAGTTCAAAGATAAAAATATTGTATTGACTGAATGAGTAATAATAAAATCCTCATATGGTATTTGATTCTGTTATACCATATGGGGATTTTTATAAAATATTAAAATTGTATAGGCGTCACGCTTATCTTTTTTAACGCGGCGGCATACCATCCGTTTTCACGCATCTCACAAATTTTATTGAACCCGGCGTCATTTAAGGTTTGCATAGTTTCGTCCGCTCGTTCTTCAATTATTCCAGATACGATCAGTATGGCGTCGTTTTTTAAAAAGCGTCCTATATCGGGAGCAAGTCTGATAATGACGTCCGCGACAATATTGACGGCCGCTATATCAAATATATCTTCTTTAACTTGACTTACAAGATCGGAGACTTCGCAATTAACGTTTGCAACAGAATTAAGTTTTATATTTTCTCGCGCGATCTTAACCGCCTGAGGATCGATGTCGCATGCAAAACAATATTCGGCCCCAAGCTTAGAAGCGCAAATGGCGAGAATGCCTGATCCGCATCCTACGTCCATCATTCGCGAACCCGGAGTTATGTAGTTTTCAAGAAGTGTCGCGCAAAGACGTGTTGTTTCATGAGTGCCTGTTCCAAACGCCATTCCAGGATCCATTAGAACTATGATTTCGTCTGGACTTGAAACATAATTTTCTTTTTCCCAAATCGGAACAATCACAATTCTTTTTCCAGTATGAATTGGCTTGTAGTATTTTTTCCATGAATCGGACCAATCTTCTTCGCTAACAGAAGAATGTGTTACAGACGCTTCTATTCCAAGAATAGATAAACGTTCTTTAAGCATAATCTCAGTTTCTGACGGCGCTGAAGACTCGGAAATAAATACTGATACCGCAGAACGTGTTCTGTCCGCATTTACAATGCTTTCATCGATAAGATCTCCATATACTCCGTCGAGTTCCTGGTCGACATCCGAATAATCCTCTATCATCAAACCGTTGCTTATCATACACATTACTGAGCAAACAGTGTCAAGATCGTCGGTTTTGCATTCAGTTCTTATTTGAATCCAGTTTTTTTCTTCCATTTAATCGTCCTTTATTTTGTCGGCAACCGTATGAAACTATTTTGAAAATTTCTTAAAGAATTTAGTTCTTTTGGTATAATTTTTTTCGCCGCATGATTCTGCAAATTTACGAAGCAACTCCTTTTGCTCTGAATTTAAGTTTTTCGGTACTTCTACGTTTACAGTAAGATTAAGATTTCCACGACCCTTAGAGTTTACGTATTGAACGCCTTTCTGACGAAGAGTAAATGTTGTTCCTGACTGAGTTCCTTCTGGAATCGAATATTTTTGCTTTCCTTCAAGCGTAGGAATTTCTATTTCGGCTCCCAAAGTTGCGTCAGCATATGTTATTGGTATTTCACAATATAGATCGTATCCGTCCCGTTCAAATACTGCGTGAGGTTTAACGCTAACAATAATATTAAGATCTCCGGCCGGACCTCCGTTTTTTCCATCGCTTCCCTGGCCTCGGAGAGCTATTCTTTGACCGTCGTCAATTCCGGACGGTATAGTTACGTCGAGTTTTTTCTGAACTCTTGTATAACCGGAACCGCGACAGTCTTTACATGGCTTTTCAATTATTTTACCCGTTCCTCGGCATGCGTCGCACGGCTTTGTCGTCTGCATAACTCCCAGAGGAGTTCTTTGCTGAACTCTGACTTGTCCTTTTCCACCGCATGCAGAACATGTTTTAGGAGAAGTTCCCGCTTCGGCTCCGCTTCCAGAGCAGGTAGAGCACTTTTGTATTTTTGAAAAGCTAATCTCTTTTTTTGCCCCAAAAACAGCTTCTTCAAATGTAAGAGTGAGTCTAACGTTTATGTCGTCTCCGCGTATAGGCCCGTTCTTTCTTCCTCGGCCTCCGCCTCCAAAGAAACTTGAGAAAATATCTCCTATGTCAAAATCCATGTCTCCAAAGCCGCCGAAACCACCGAATCCGGCGCCTCCGCCCGCAGAAGGATCAAAAGCGGCGTGACCATACGCGTCGTATTTCGACTTTTTTTCTGAATCGGAAAGAACGTCGTAGGCTTCGTTTACTTCTTTGAATTTAATTTCAGCCTCTTTGTCTCCAGGATTCATATCTGGATGATATTGCTTTGCAAGCTTTCTATATGATTTTTTTATTTCATCTGCCGAAGCGTCTTTAGAAACGCCTAACACTTCATAATAGTCGCGTTTATCTGCCATCGTTTGTCTGTCCTTTCAGGTGGCCTTGAATATGGATTATACTATAAATTCGAAACAGGATGAGGGCGGAGGTGTACTCCGCCCTTTTCTATACACATCTCTTAGTTTTCGCTCTTATCTTCAAAATCAGCGCTGTAGTACGTACCGTCGTTTCCGCTTTGCGATCCGTTCATATTTGGATCGAATCCAGCTCCGTTAGCTCCGTTTTCAGCGCCCGCCTCCGAATACAGTTTCTGAGCTAAAGGATAGAACGCTTTTTCAAGAGCGTCAGTATCAGCTTTAATGGCGTCCAGATCGTCGCTTTTTATAGTTTCTTTTAACTTATCAATACTTGCGCGCACGCTATTTTTATCTTCCTCAGAAGCCTTGTCTCCGAGGTCTGAGAGAGATTTTTCGCTTTGATAAATAAGATTTTCAGCGCGGTTTTTAACTTCCACAGCTTCTTTTTGCTTCTTATCAGCTTCCGCAAATTTTTCAGCGTCGTGAACAGCTTTATCAATGTCTTCCTTTGACATATTAGTAGAAGAAGTAATTGTAATATGCTGCTCTTTACCGGTTCCTTTATCAAGAGCCGATACGTTAACAATACCGTTGGCATCGATATCAAACGTTACTTCTATCTGAGGAACGCCTCTTGGCGCCGGTGTGATTCCATCAAGTATAAAACGGCCAAGAGTCGTATTGCCCGCCGCCATATCGCGCTCTCCCTGAAGGACGTGAATCTCAACTGAGGTCTGCCCGTCCGCGGCCGTAGAATAAACCTGACTCTTCTTTACCGGAATCGTTGTATTTCTGTCGATAATACGGTTAAATACTCCTCCGAGGGTTTCGATGCCAAGGGACAAAGGAGTAACGTCAAGAAGAAGAAGGTCTTTTACATCTCCGCCAAGTACTCCTCCTTGGATTGCCGCTCCAATAGCTACGCATTCGTCTGGATTTATGCCTTTGAACGGTTCTTTACCTATAAAGGACTTGATTGCGTCCTGAACTGCGGGAATTCTTGTCGATCCGCCTACAAGAAGAACCTTATCAACCTGCGAAGGTTGGAGTCCGGCGTCGCGGAGAACCTGCTTTGTGGGATCGATGGTCGCCTTTACAAGATCAGCCGTCATATCGTTAAACACAGCTCTTGTCAGAGTTGCGTCAAAATGCTTGGGGCCGGTTGCGTCGGCAGTGATAAACGGAAGATTGATATTAGTAGACGCCATACCGGAAAGTTCTATCTTTGCCTTCTCCGCCGCGTCTTTAAGTCTCTGAAGCGCCATTTTATCTTTACGAAGATCAATACCGGCATTTTCTTTCATAAACTGTTCGGCAATCCAGTCGATAATCCGATTATCGAAATCGTCTCCGCCAAGGCGATTATTTCCGGCCGTCGCCAATACCTCGAATACGCCGTCGGAAATCTCAAGAAGAGATACGTCGAACGTGCCTCCGCCAAGGTCGTAAATCATAATTTTTTGTTCTATTTCCTTATCCATTCCGTAGGCGAGAGCAGCGGCGGTAGGTTCGTTTATTATACGCATAACTTCAAGGCCGGCAATTTTACCCGCGTCTTTAGTAGCCTGACGCTGAGCGTCGGAGAAATATGCGGGAACAGTAATAACGGCTTGAGTAACTGGAGAGCCGAGATAAGCTTCCGCGTCGCTTTTAAGCTTTTGAAGAATCATCGCGGATATTTCTTGAGGCGTATACTGCTTATCGTCGACAGAAACTTTATAATCGCGTCCCATCTCGCGTTTGATACTCATAATTGTGCGATCGGGATTCGTAATTCCCTGTCTCTTAGCAACCTGACCGACCATTCTTTCCCCTGTTTTAGAAAAAGCAACTACGGACGGAGTAGTTCTTGCTCCTTCCGGATTGGGGATAACCGCGGGTTCTCCGCCTTCAAATACAGCCACGCAAGAGTTCGTGGTTCCTAAATCTATTCCTATAATCTTTCCCATAATATATTTTCCTCCCAAAATAATATACTTAAATGTTTTACTTTTAAATATTAGTTTGCAACTTTGACCATTGCGTAACGGATGACCTTATCTCCGTATTTATATCCGCACTGGAGTACGTCGGTTATTTCGCTTTCACCGAAGCTATCGTCGTCGACATGCATTACGGCGTTATGAATTTCCGGATCAAACGATTCGCCGGCCTTTCCAAACGCAGTTACGTTCATTTTTTCAAGAGTTTCAGGTAATTTAGATAGAATTAGCTTAACTCCGTCCGCAAACTTTTCTGGATTTTCCGGATCGTCTCCAAACTTTTCGGCGTACATTAGGTTGTCAATAATTGGCACAAGGCCCATAACCGCATCCGCAACTGCGTCTCCGTAAATACTTTCCCGTTCTTTTTGCGTTCTCTTTCTGAAGTTGTCATACTCGGCTGCAAGTCTCGCATACTTATCGGCCGATTCTTCAAGCTGAGATGTAAGCTCGCTTTCTCTTTGTTCAAGTTTTTTCTTTATTACTTCCAGCTCTGATTTTAGTTTTTTTATATCGTCCGTCTTTGATTTCTGCTTATCCCTTGATGCTTCTTTAGGCTTATTCGTTTTTTCTTCTTCGTCAAGGACGTCTTTGACTTCTTCCGTCATTACTGCCTTTCCTCCATGATATATTTATGTTTTTAATTCCATATCGCTAGATATGAGATCAGATACTCCTTCTGTTAAACAATCTATCATTGCTATCGCCCGGCTATAATTCATTCTTGTAGGTCCTATTATTCCGATTGTTCCCACCGGTTTATTATCGCGAGTAACCGTTTTAAAGATCAGCGTAGAATTATCCATAATCTTTACTGTATTTTCACGTCCGATAAGTATTTTTACCCTATCTTTGTCTTCAATAATCGCTGGCGAGAGCATTTTTATAAGTTCGTCTTTGCTTTCAAGCATAGCAAGCATTTCTCGTAATCTATCGAAATCATAATATTCCGGATAAGCCAAAAGATGATTTAATCCATCCGTTTTTATATCTCCGTCGTTAAAACAGCTAATGGTCTCGCAAACCGCTTTTATAACAGGAGCCACGAGAAAGTCGTAATCCTCCATCGCGCTTTCCATTTCCATTAACGTGGGTATATTGATTTCGCTTGAATCAAGACCGACAATATTTTTGTTAAGAACCAAATTCATTTTTATAGCGGCCTGTGGAGAAACGCTTTTATTGGAATGAATATATTTTGTTTTTGCCGTCTTTCCAATTATCATTACAAGAATTAAGTTATATTCGTCAATTGGAAGTATTTCGAAACGAGAAACGGCGACCCTTGTCTGTCTAGGCTTAACGGCTATCGCCGTATAATCCGTAAGCCTAGAAGCTATTTTGACCGCGGCGTCTAGAATTGAATCCAGCTCGGCTTGTTTTATTCGAAGAGAATGTTTTAAATCCGCTAGCTCCATTTCTGTAAGGCGATATTTTTCTACAAGAGAATCTACATATAGTCTATATCCAGCCTCAGATGGAATTCTACCGGCTGAGGTATGCGGCTGTTCAAGATATCCCATTTCTTCAAGCTCCGCCATTTCATTTCGTACGGTGGCGGAAGAATACGGGATTTTCCCTCCGGATGAGAGATACTTGCTCCCCACAGGTTCTCCAAGCTTTACATGAGACTCTATAATAACTTTAAGTATTAGTTGTTTTCGATCGCTGAGCCGAAGTTCGTTATTTTTATCGGTAGTTTTCAATCAACTCAGCCTCCTTTTAAAATCTCATTGTTTTAGCGCTTAAAGCTTTCGAGCGCTAATCACTATATAAAATTTACCATTTGACGGACTTTATTTCAACAACAATATCGGTATTACATGTGAATTTTTAATGAATTTAACAGAGCGTCGTTTAAGCGCTCTCACGAGTCGTTCGCTAATAAAATTCACTTTTTTTATTGTATGTAAACGCACTACATAGAAGAGATATTTTTCCTGTAACAGAGTTCATTAAAATCATAGAATAATCTTTGAATATAGTTTTAACACATTAGACTTTCACATATCGCTTTAACTTTGCAATATTAACGTCTTTATCCATAGCCAAAATGGTTCGAACGCCAAGTTTAATTTGAAATTATGCTAGGTATCGTAAATTTGTGCGTCAGAACTCTGGAAAAGCAAAAACGGTTTCTTTATTAAAGTTGTAACCGCGTCGGACTCCTCTCGCGGCAACAAATCCAGCGTACTCGTTTTTGACGAGTTCAGAATGA
Organism: uncultured Eubacteriales bacterium; assembly: GCA_949747515.1. Classification (GTDB taxonomy): domain Bacteria; phylum Bacillota; class Clostridia; order Oscillospirales; family CAG-272; genus RUG11130. The sequence goes on along the minus strand of CATKFO010000049.1, from coordinate 7,029 downwards.
TCGATAAAGACGCCATCGATACGGTATTAACAAAGTTTCTTACCGCAAGCAGGCAGCCGGAATATCTCAATAAACCGGAAGACGCGTATTTAAAATATCAGGAACACAACAGATTCGTTTAAGCCATCCGATTTACTTGAAAAAAGCATTTCGGCCGGTAAAAAAGTAGATCTTAACAAGTACACATACTCGGCGTTTATTAACAGCGAAGCCAGTACGAGCGACAAAAAATTTGTGTCGTTAAGCATAGACGTTGCTAAGAACGCGATAATATCTTCGAGCGATCAGGATATAAGCTAGGGACAGAGTTACAGCTCCACAGTGACCAAGGTTTTAAATACACTTCCCTTGGGTATTTTAAGCTAACACAATCATGCCACATTACGCCGTCGATATCAAGACGAGAAAAACCATACGATAATGCTTTAGCTGAAAATTTCTTCTCGGTCCTTAACACTGAGTTATCTATCGCGCGCAAGTCCGCGCCTATGAGGAGAGGCCTACAGCCGATTCTACAACAATGAGGCATCCAACTAAAAAACTGACTCCATTGGAATACCGAAGTCAGTTAGTTGCTTTAAAATTTAGTATTTCCTACCAAAGATTGCTCATTTGTGCGGTCCGTACAATATGACGCTGTGCATTGCAGCTAAGGTGCTTTCATATGGATTGATATGTCTAAAAGCCGTTTTTCTTTATTTTCTTACCTACCAACCATTGGATAGCAAGAATAATCGCTCTGATATAATTTAAATTGTTAACAAAAGACCTTTCCAAAGTCCGCAAACCCGCATAAATACTGTTTTTTGCGACCTCTCAAATTACTCCCACTCTATTGTTGCCGGCGGCTTACTTGTAATATCGTAAACCACTCTGTTGACATGGGCTACTTCTCCTGTTATACGTGTTGAAACTTTAGCTAAAAGTTCGTATGGAAGTCGTGCAAATTCGCAAGTCATAAAATCATTTGTACATACAGATCTCAGCGCTATCGTATATTCGTACGTACGAAAATCCCCCATAACTCCAACGCTTTTGGTGTCTGTAAGAACTGCAAAATATTGATCTGAACGTACTTCGCTTTCTTCGTAGGTTTCCATTTCGTATCGGAATATAGCGTCCGCTTCTCTGAGAATATCACATTTTTCTTTTGTTATTTCACCAATAATTCTAACTGCAAGTCCTGGACCTGGAAAAGGCTGACGCATCACAAGCGACCTTGGAAGGCCCAGCATCATACCGAGACGCCTAACCTCGTCCTTGAATAAACCGGATAAAGGTTCTACAATGCCCTCAAAATTAATTCTTTCGGGAAGGCCGCCTACATTATGGTGGCTTTTTATAACTGCCGACTTATTAGCGCCGGACTCCACAACGTCAGGATATATAGTTCCTTGAGCAAAATACTCTGGATTTCCATGTTTTTTTGCCTCGTCCTCAAAAGTTTTTATAAATTCATCGCCAATAATTTTACGCTTTTTCTCAGGGTCAGTTACTCCGGAAAGCCGAGCCAAAAATCTATCCTTTGCGTCTACATAAGAAAAGTTCAGTTTGCGTTCGCTAAATATAGATCGAATCTCGTTTGTTTCGTCCTTTCTCATAAATCCATGATCGATGTATATACAAATGAGATTATTTCCTATTGCCTCTGAAAGAAGCGCCGCGCAAACGGAAGAGTCTACGCCTCCCGAAAGACCGAGAAGAACTCGCTTGTTTCCTACTTTTTCACGAACCGCTTGTATCTGCGAACGAAGGTAATCCTCCATAGAGTAATCGCCGTCAGCCTTGCATACGTTGTAAAGAAAATTATGAAGCATATCTATTCCATGCTCTGAAATCTCTACTTCGGGATGAAATTGCACTCCATAAATTTTTCTGCATTCGCACGAATAAGCGGCTATTTTACATGAATCAGTATGCGCTAAAGGAATAAACTCTGGAGGCAAAACAGATATTTGATCCGTATGGCTCATAAGAGCAGTTTGAATTTGTTCAAGGCCTTTAAAAATTGGAGACGATTCTTCTAAAGTTACTTCTATAGCGCCATATTCGCTTTTTTCGCAAGGAGCCACCGCTCCTCCGTTCATATGACATATTAACTGCATCCCATAGCAAATTCCCAGGATAGGTATTCCAAGGGAAAATATTTCTGGATCGCATTGAGGAGATGAAATATCATATACGCTGTTTGGACCTCCTGTAAATATTATACCTATCGGCGACAAATTACGGATTTCATTTGCAGAAATAGAATAAGGTTTAATTATCGAATATACGCCGCATTCACGCACTCGCCTCGCTATCAGTTCCTTATATTGACCACCAAAATCAAGAATAAGAACAGTTTGACAATTCATACTGAAATATAGCCTTTCTAAAATTTAGATTCCAAATTATATAAAACAAATATGCAACCATAATTTTATAAAAAAAAAACGTTAATGTCAAGTCGACATATGTTAAAAGAAAAAGACTATTGACGGCATAGCATAGAATAAAATTATACTATACAAATAAAATGTCATTCGATAAATTTCTTAATATTTCCGATAAAATATAAAAACTAGCGCCTGTCTTGCAAGAGCCACAAATAAACTGGAAAAATGTATACAAGATACGAAACATTATTACGGAATTATAATTATCTTGAGGCGCCACCTCATAACTGCCTTAATCAGAAAAATAAATAAATTTATTGATGCAGATAGAGTCGTTTCCCTTTTTATTTAATATGAAAATGTATTGCTATAAATTGATAAATGTGATATAATACAAACAACATCAGAAAACAAAGATCCTAAAGTGCAGAATGCCCATGTGCGTTTTACCCAATTGGAATCCTAGTTAATTGAGCGCATGAGCATTGACTTATATAATGTCTTTGTTCACGCGCTTTTATTGTTTTAGTATATTTATTTTACTCCTGTATTAAATCTTAAAGCATTCGGTAAGTGAACTTGATCAAGTAAGAACTATAGAATTGAGTATATAGTTTAAGATAATGGTAACTCTTAAAATAACATGTTTAATTTTGGAGAAAAGTAAACGGAGACTGTAATTTATGTTAAAAAAAACGGCGAGTAGTATATATTACATATTCAAAACAATATTAAAACATGACAAACTTTTACTGATAATAATTTTAGTAAACAATTTGTTTGTAATGTTGTCTATTTTATCACCTATTATATTTCCGCAGTACATAATCGACTCTTTAGTAAATAATGAGGATTTTCAAACTACAAGTAAATATATTTTTATTTTTTCTATAACGGCTATCAGTTCTTCTTGTATCTCATATCTTCTAAAATCTAGTATATATCTTCGATCTATGACGATGCGTTTTAGAATGATTATCGAGTATGGAAAAAAATATATTTCAATGGATTATGAAAATTTTGAAAATCCTGAAATTCTCGATTTAGCTGATAGGGGAAGCAGGGCGACACAGAATAACGCTTCCGGATTTGAGGGGATTGTACACAAATTTGCTAATTTTGGCGGAAATATATTAACTGCCGTTACGCTTTTTTCCATTTTAAGCTTTCTTAGCCCAATTATTATTATAGCAATTGTAATTTTGCTTATTGTAAATTCTTTTATTGAAAGAAAACTTAATAAATATGAAAAAAGAACAATGGATGAATTAGTCAACGTTGAACGAAAGTATAACTATATACTCAAGTTTCTGAATGATGTTGGCTATTACAAAGACGTGATTATGTTCAATATGAAAGATATGATATTTAAAAAGATATTTTTCTTAAGGAACATAAAATTATCAAGTGCAAAAAGCATACAAAATCGACATGAAATTAGCAATAACATAATAAGTTTACTTAGTTCAATCCAGAAGTTGATTGTTTATCTTTGGATTGGAAATATCGCTATAAAAGGTCAGATTACAATTGGCCAGTATACTATGTATGTAGCGTCGGTTGCAAGCTTTTATAACACAATAAAAAGTATTATAAGTGATTTTCTGTATATTGTACTCCAAGGAGAAAGTATTGAAGATTATCGAAAATATGTGAAACTTGCAACAACATCTGATGATGCTAATTGTGTCGAGCTTACAGATAACGTAGAAACCATAAAAATGGAAAATGTTTATTTTAGATATATCGGCCAAAACGATTATGCATTGAAAGATATTAATCTATTAATAAAGAAAAAAGAGAAGATTGCTATTGTAGGATTGAATGGAGCTGGCAAAACAACATTTATAAAACTATTAACTAAATTATATGAACCGACTAACGGTACAATTTATTTTAATGGCATTGACAGTAAAAAGATTAATAAAGGCTCTTTGTATGATGCATTTTCGGTAGTTTTTCAAGAATCTAACTTATTTGCATTTACTGTGGCAGAAAATATTTCTATGGTTCCATTAAAAAATACTAATGTTAAAGAAATATCGTCTGTTTTAGAAAAGGTCGGTCTCAAAGACGTTATTAATAATCTCCCGAAAAAGATTGAACATCCTGTTTTAAAGATAATAGATGAAAACGGAATTAACTTTTCCGGTGGAGAAATCCAGAAACTATCCCTTGCACGCGCTTTATATAAAAATGGTCAGATTATGATTTTAGACGAACCTACCGCTTCATATGACGCTCTGTCAGAAGAAAGAATTTATCGCCAATTTAATGATCTCACCCAAGATAAAACGGTTATTTATATTTCACATCGATTAGCCTCGACAAGGTTTTGCGACAGAATATTGGTTTTTGAAGACGGAAGGATTGTTGAAGAAGGAAGCCACGACGATTTATTGTTAAAAAATGGAAGGTATGCAGAATTATTTCATACGCAGGCTCAACAGTATAGGGAGGAGGATCATAAATAAATGGATAGTCACAAGCAAGATTGGAAAAGCAATGCGATTAATACTCTAATTTATTATGCAAAACTGTTATATCAAACTAGAAAGAGTTTTTTTGCAGCGTATATTATTACTATTATCTTTAATGGTGTTCTCCCCGTAATTAATGTGATTCTTGAAAAGGAATTGGTAGAAAGCGTTATAGATAAATCCATTAAGACATTTTCTTTATACACAGTGATAATAGTTGCAATAAATCTTTTTTCAATGATCATTATTAACCGACTGTCCAATGTGATGAATTCTGTATACGAACTAGTTCAGAATGATTTTCAAATCAAAATTTCCGACAAAATTACAAAATTGAACCTTGAAACAATTGAGTCGGGAGAATTTCACGATCAACTAGAAAAAGCTAAGACTGGTATTAGTTGGTATTCTGGTGGAATTGTTGGCATTACAAATAATGTGAGTCTTTTTATCTCTAGTATTATTACAATTTGCGGTACGCTTACAATTATCGTTAAGTTTTCAATATCGGTCGTTTTTTTTATCATTCTTACATCAATTCTTAATATAGTTGTTACCGCTTTAGCTCAAAAGAGGGATGCGAATTTCAGAAAACGATTGGTTACTGTTAACCGAAAACTCGGATATTTCTTGAATATTTTTACTGATAGAAAAATCACAAAGGAAGTACGTCTTTATAAGGCCGATGAATTAATAGAAGAAAAAGTAAATAACTTTTTGGATACTGAGTGGAAAGAAGAAAGAAAAAGAACTACATATGGAAACAAAATTAGAGTTTTGATTGATGTAATCAATTATGCAAATCAGACTTTTTTATATCTTTTCTTTGCGTGGAAAACCATAAGAAAGGCTATAACTATCAGTTCCTTTACTATTTATTTAAATGCCGGCATAACTTTTTACAATGGAATAATTAATGTTACCACCCAGTATATCGAAATAGAAAAAAATTCTAGCTTTTTGAAAGAATATATGACTTTCATGCAATTGCCGGAAAGAAATAAACAAATCAAGTACACAAACATATTACCACATAAGATAAAGACTATTGAATTCAAAAATGTCAGCTTTAGGTATTCTAACAGTGAGAAATTTGCTTTAGAGAATGTATCAGTTAAAATTAATGTTGGCGAAAAGATTTCGCTTATAGGTCCAAACGGCGCGGGAAAAACAACCTTTATTAAGCTATTATGCGGGCTATATGAACCTACCTTTGGTGAAATACTTATTGACGGCGTCCCATTATCTCAATATGATGAAATGGAATACCTAAAGAAAATATCAGCAGTTTTCCAAGACTATAAAGATTTTGCCTTTACCATAGCAGAGAATATTGCCGTCGATAATGTCGATATAGAAAAACTTTATTCAGTTTTAGATGCAGTTGAGTTGAGCGCCAAAATACGAGCTTTGAGTAAAATGGAAAATACAAATTTCTCCAAAGAATTTGATGAATCAGGAGTAGAATTCTCCGGAGGCGAAAAGCAGCGCATAGCCATAGCAAGAGCTCTATATAAAGATGCTGAGTTTATTATACTAGACGAACCAACCGCTTCATTGGATCCTTTAGCAGAACAGCAGATATTTCAACTGTTTAAAAAAATAATAGATAATAGAACCGCCATATTTATTTCTCATAGGATGTCGTCTTGCCTTCTATGCGATAGAGTAATACTATTTGAAAATGGCAAAATAGCAGCTTCTGGAAAACATAGTTCAATGTTAAATAACGAACTATATAGTAAAATGTGGGAAGCCCAATCCAAATATTATGTGTGACTAAAAACATATGATTGCCTCATATTAGGAAAACGCAGTTTCAAGGGCTTTTCATGCGTTGGCGGGTATCAGCCCGCCTCGGCGGTATCGGTGGTATTGATTTCAATGTACTCGGCAATCCGGCGGAACTCGTCCGCAAACTTGAAGCGAACGCTGATATTGCCGTTTTCGTAAATCTTGATATGGTCTACCAAGTCCGTGAGGATTTCACAGGTGAGCGTTTCAATGCTTTGATACTTTGCAAAGGCTACCAGCGCGGGGTGTTCCTTGTCAACGCCATTCAAGAGCTCCGCCCGTTCCGCGTTCACCCGGGCCAGCACATCCGCAAGCTGGGCGGCCTGCCGTTCATAATCGGCTTTCATATCCCGGTATTCCTGCTGGGTGATTTCCCC
>CATKFO010000048.1 GCA_949747515.1 uncultured Eubacteriales bacterium | reverse complement strand
TGCCGCGAGCGTTTTCGCAACCTCGACTCCGTCGATTTCCTGAACGCTCTTGTTCTGGTGTACCGCCAGATAAGCCGCTACTCCCGCGGCCTCTCCCATTTGGTTAAGGTTTACCATGACTCGCAGAGCTCCGAAAGCGGGCGTGGTAGCGTTCATCATTCTTCCAGCGGCGATAATGTTGGTGAATTTCTCGCCTACAAGACACCGGAATGGCAAACGGTAGTACGTCGGAATCGGCAGATTTTTATCTATGCCGTTTTCTTCTCTCCAGTTGCCTTTGGTGATCGTACCGTCCGGAGTTTCCGTGGTATACGTGCCGTCGAACTGCATGAAAGAAATTCCCTTCTCGTCGTCGTGCACGTCTATGTTGTAAGATCCGTTTACGATATTATCCTCGTAATCTTCTCCAAGAAGAAGCTTTATGTGATCCGCCTTATACGCGGTCTTGTAATGCCACGTGTCGCGGATACCGATATAAGAACAGTCGGCGACAAGCGAATAATGCTCGTTGGGATCTCCAAGCTTGCGATAGATACGGCGGGTTTTACGCATTTTTTCACGGCCTATAATCTCCGCCTCGGTCAAGTCGTCCGCATTCGCGCAGAACTTACCGAAGACGTGAGTATTGGCTCGCATCTTTATCTTGTCGAGTCCAGGAACGAAAGTATCCCAGCCCCAATCCGGCTCGATATCAAGCTCTTCGGCGTTCTGGTTAAGCATCTGAGTAGCTATGCAGGCGTAGTCTGTTCTGTAGGAATATACCAGCGAGCCGTCGAGCCCCTGCATAAGATACACGTACGACGGAGGCTGAATATTGTCGTTGCAGTATCTCTCTATTCCAAGATCTCGGCATATATCTCCGTCTCCGGACGCGTCTATAAAGAATTTCGCCTTTATAGCGCCTCTTCCGTCCTTGTTTTCCACAAATATCGCTTTTATATCGTCTCCCTCAACAGAAACTCCCGCATAATAGGTGTGAAGGTAAACTTTAACCTTGGCTTCTTTAAGAAGCTGATCAAGTTCCACTTTAAGCTCTATGGGGTTGAAGAAATGCGATCCGCATGAAGGACCAGTGCGGCGATCGACTTCAGGAAGACGGTCAAGAGTTTCTTCCGTAAGACCGGAAATAATCTGTTTCTTTCCCTCGGAGTCGAAGAAGCTGTGCCAAAGGCTGACAAATCCGTTAGTGGCTACTCCGCCAAAGCTGTTCTGGCGCTCGACGATTACGACGCTGGCTCCCAGGCGAGCGGCTCTTACCGCGGCGAAAACTCCCGTGCAGGAGCCGCCTACTACGCATACGTCCGCCTCGTAGATAACGGGCGCCTGCCTCTGAGGTTCTATAATAAATGCCATTTACGAGTCCTTTCTGGATAACGCGACCCGGTTTATATGCTCGAAAAGCCGGATTCATCATTTTTATACAAGGAGACAATATAACCTTTGTATTTCTCATGTCTATTTTACATTGAATCCCCCCCACTTGCCTCTACTTTTGCGCTATTTTTGTGTATTATAGTATTAAAGTTGCCGCGCTGCCAAAAAAACACGTCGGTTATCAATATTCTTCCATGGTTTACATAGTTCTTATACGTCTGATACCTAACGAGCCCGTACGCCGAAAAAATCGCAGCCTCGGAAATTTCACTGACGCAAATTTTAATAGAACGATATATTTTCAAGATATTATATACGCGTTATATACGCGGGCGTTGCGGCTTTAATATGCCGCGTTATACGGATGAAAATATAAAATCAACCAAGATTAACAATAAAATAACGCTAAATTTCTGTAATTTGCTATTGACATATTAAACATATCGTGATAAAATCCGATTATCAATTGTAACTTCCGACAAGAGA
>CATKFO010000047.1 GCA_949747515.1 uncultured Eubacteriales bacterium | reverse complement strand
ACGCGATAAATAAAAAAATGGTATAATAATTACGTTAAATACGATGAGGATATCTTGAATGTTAGATATATGTATTTAATATTAATTTTTGTTTTGCCATCGCAGATGTAGTTCAATGGCAGAACATCAGCTTCCCAAGCTGAATACGCGGGTTCGATTCCCGTCATCTGCTTATAAATTCGGGGCATTAGCGCAGTTGGGAGCGCACAACACTGGCAGTGTTGGGGTCAGGGGTTCAAGTCCCCTATGCTCCACTTGAAAGAAAACGACAATTTTCGAGAGAGGATTGTTGTTTTTTCTATTTTTCTAAAAGATAAAAATTATATCAAGATAAAATATATTGATTCTAAATGTTGATTTTCTTCTATTTTTTATGTAAAGGTGATGGCATGATATTTGATAAATATATAACCCAGCCCAAACGATTTGAAAAATATATACCTGTTAGTAAAGTACAAAGCCTAATTACAAAAGAACAAGCTGCTGAAGATTTGTCTGAATTGATATATTTAATAAATAATCGCTATTGCGGTAAGGAGTATTGGGAAAATCAAGGAATTGTTTTTAGTTCGTGTTATAGTGAAATAGCTGATTTTATTTCGTCCAGTGATGAAATATATATAACTGACTTTTGCAGAAGAATTTATCTCAGCTTCAACAAAGGCATTGTTGACAACCATTTTTCGTTTGCCTCGCCGTTAACAGGGCGTTTAGGTTTTTCAAGGCAATATTCAGCCTATTTTGCGAATTTTGTAGTCGAGATGGCGGACGGTATCTACAGAGTAATTAAAAGTGATGATAATTCTGTTAAAATAGGTTCAATTGTCAGAGGAGAGAACTGCTTCTATAAAACGCTTTCACCGAAAAAAAGAGATTATTTTTTAGTTGGATGTCGTTCTTTCGACGCAGTAAAGTATATTAAATTGCAGATTGACGATGGCTTTCAAAATGTAGCGGTTCACAGATGCAGATCAATCGAAAAAACGGAAATCTTTGATGTTTGCATGCAGCTTAGAACAAAGAATCGCATCAATATACTACGCTCTAACTGTTGCGACTATGTCGGGGGAATAAATGAAAATACAGATTTTATTGCATTGGGTAAAAAGCTTCGAAACGATAAGATATTAGTATTAGACTATCTATCAAATCAAGGCGGATATAATAAAATAACTCGCGATTTTATTAAAGGATTAAATGGTTACGTACATTGCGAAGAGCATAGCGCTACATTGATTTCTCCGGTAACAGAAAATAAAGATTGTTATCGTGAATGGGTTGTTAATGAAGCGCGTCCTTATAATACAGAATTAGGAAAATTTGAAGGCGTGCTGATTATGCTGATAAACGGCGATACAGCCTCTTCAGGAGAAACAGCAGTTTTATATGCTAAAAGCTTAAAAAACTTCATTTTGATAGGTGAAAATTCAATGGGATGCAATACTTTTGGAAATGTAGAAAGCTATTCCTTGAAACACTCAAAAATCATAGTTCGTATTCCTAATACTCTTAATTTGTGCACTAACCCGGACGATTGCGCCGAAGGCAAAGGTTTTACCCCTGATTTTTGGGTCGACAGCTCTAATGTTCAAGACGATGTACTGACGTGGATAAGGGATATTTATGACTTTGGATCATAATATTAACTCTGCTGGAATAGTATAAATTCCTATAAACGCTTATTTGTTTTTTATCATGCAGATCTTTTTTTTAAGCATCGTATGTTATGTAAGAGCTTAAAAATCATAGTAATCTTTAGGATAAAAAAAGTCGAAAAAGCGCGTACTTTTCGGCAGGGCTATATTATGATAGTAATAAAATAATAATAATCTTATCGGTAAATAATAGTAAGAGAATACCAGATTAGAGACGAGGCGGTTTTCTTCTTTATTTGTTTGTATAACGTATTTATATAAAGAAAGGAGCCTGTCCGTGAAGTCAAAAACGTACAGGCTTGCAATGAGATTGTTCAAACAATCCATAGTTATTATAGCAGGATTAAATGCAATTGTCAAGATTCGAATGGAAAAATATGTAAATAACCACTGCAATTGGTATGGCAAGTGATATTTTACTTATAACTTTAACTTTTCAAAGCATGTTTTCAATATTTATATTTTATGATATAATATTTATTGACGAGGCTTCGACGCTTACATACCGATACAAAGCGTTTATGCAGAGGTTTTGGAGCAACCTGTCTTAAAGGATTTGAGAATATGATTAAAGCGATAATATTTGACGTATATGGAACTTTAATTTCAACAGGAACTGGTTCAATTGACGCAACAACAAAAATTTTGTCAATTAATAATCGTTTTGATATATCGCCCGAGTTTTTTTATACGCGCTGGAAGACGTACCATAAATATCATATAAATACATTGGAGCAGTTTCTAAATGAGGAAGCAATCTTTCGTTTGGATTTAAAAAAGCTTTATGATGAATTTGGCATAATAGGCAATGCAGATAGCGACGTGCGTATAATGTTAGAAACATTGGGAAAAAGAATAGCCTTTCCTGAAACCAAAGAGGTCCTAGATAGATTATCGCTAAGTGTTGTCACATGTATAGGTTCTACTACAGATACTAAGCCTTTGTTAGAAAATCTAAGAAACAATAAATTGAAAGTTAACAAAATATACACATCTGAAATGTTAGCGACTTATAAGCCCAAAGCTGAATTTTATGAAAGTATCCTACGACAATTGAATATTTTATCATCTGAGGCATTATTCGTTGGAGATTCTTTAATTGACGATGTAATTGGACCTGAGTCTGTTGGTATAGAAACTTGTTGGATAAATAGAAAAAAACAAATAAATACCAAGGCAAAACCAGGCTTTGAAATATCGGATTTAAGAGAACTTTACGATATTGTTAGTTATTTAAATAAATATACCGGTTTCATATGATCCGTCATTAAATGCGGATTATATTACAGATATTTGCTTGAGTCGACAAAACCTCAATTTAAGTTTTTGATATTAGAGCTGCCTGTAAAGAGAATTTAAGTTTTTTATACTTTAACAAAGTTTTGCATGAATTGGAATTAAACAATATAATGAAAAGAAAGCTTAATCTTCCTGATACGTCATATATCATAAAAACGCGGATAGTGATGTTAACAATAACCCCTTCGTAATTCGATTTTAGTATTAGAAATTCGAAATGTTTATAAGATAAAATTGCTTTTGTCCCGCTTTATGCTCGATAACATAGGAACGTCTATAGTAAGTCCAAGGCGACAGGCGCCGACGCAGCAAATATTTTATTATGGAAAAATTATCATATAAGACGGGTAGTATCAGCTATGAGAAAATGAATGATATCAATTTCATCGTGGTATAAAAAAACTATGTGACTCGGGAATAAGCTTTTTTACCGGATACAGATCTTAAAATTCCTTCATTATTTTGTACTGCCATAGCGGTATACGTTTTTTATTTATACGAGCTTGCAGCTTAAGGTTATTATTTTTTAATGCATACTGAAACGTATACCATGGTATACTATTACTTATTTTGACATAATTAAGAAAAATATCGAACTATGGAGAAAATGACTATGAAACGAAAGCGCCAAGAACCTATGAAATCTTTTTTGCGTGTTCAGATGACTCGAGTAGTCAATGATAAAAGACTTACTGCGGATAAGGCGGCGGAAATTTTTAAGAACGATTCAAGGTCATACGAGTATTTAAAATCCGGAAAAACAATGTGCGAAACTATGACTTTAATTATCTTTTAATCAGGATGTGTCCTGATATTAAGCGGTCTCTAAGCGAGGCTGAAAAAGTAATTCAAGAAATTGAACGCCGATATAAGATTTGAAAAATCAACTCCGTAGAATTTCTACGGAGTTAAATTTTCTATTATTTAAAGAAAGTGCGGTATATCAATAGCTTGAGATATAATATAAGTAAAATGTCAAAAACCCCCTCAAAGAGGGAGTTTATCAACCTATTTGTACCTATTGTACGGAATCCGGTTAAGCTCTTGTAACCTTGCCGGAACGCAGGCAGCGAGAGCATACGTAAACAGTCTTGTGAGCGCCGTCGACGACAGCTTTAACGCGTCTGATATTGGGCTTCCACATTCTGTTGGTCTTGCGGTTTGAGTGAGAAACATTCTGACCGAAAGTCACGCCTTTTCCGCAAACAGAGCATTTTGCCATGTTAATACACCTCCGTCTATGATAAAATCATGCGTTTTATAAGGGGCGGAACCCCATAATTAAACCACGACCGGAGGGCGTAAGCCCAATGGAACCTCATCGCAGATCAAAGACCCGGTGAAAGATCGACGCCGCGATCATTTTGACGAAAAAAGCCGCGTCGAGCCGTGGTTACATACTTAGCGATACACATTATACCATACCTGAAATCAAATTGCAAGAGAATATTTCAAATTTATGCTCTTATTTATTAAATCGGACTATACTATTCGAAATATTTCGACTCTTGCCCCTCGAAGATTTCCGTCTGATTCCAATTTTATAAAATTTACGTTTTTCGGCAACCGAGCAATAAAAGGTCTGTGAATCAGTTTGATCGTATTGCTTCCAGCAGTAACGTCGCAGTATTCGCCGTCTATGGAATCTATCTCCAATACGGCGATTTCATTCCCTCTGGGGGCTCTCGGCAAAGTATTTTCACCTAAATTTAAAGCTACTATTTCAGATATCTGTATTTCTTCAAGTTTTTCCGTATCGGGCAAAGATTTTATTTTTTCAGAAACGATTGCGACGACTATGCTGCTGAGAGCGGGAATATAAAAAGAATATTCTCCATTGCGCGAGGTATTTTCAAAAGCTCTTCCGTCGTTTGCATCAAGAAGGTAATAACGGTTTTTAGAATCAACCGGGAGCGCAACAAGCGCCGATTCCCTGGTATGATTGGCAAGGTGAGTAAAAGTTATTCCTGATTTTATCGTAGTCTTACAATCGATCCCCTTTGGGAGAGCGCAGGGTTTATCTTTTATAATATTTTTCACATACTTGTCAAAGCCGCTTCCTCTAAACATCTTTCCGCCGTCGGCGGCAAATCGTCCGATCTTCATGACTTCCTCGGGAGATAACCTTATACGCGGATCAATAAAAAGGGTTGTATAGGAGTATTTATCTATGTTTATTTCTCCGTTATGAATATGAGCGCGGTCCATAAGCTGGCTTTTTGAAATGAAATTGCATTCAATTCCAAGAGAGGCGAGCTTTTCATATCCTGAGAACGGTATAAACTCGTCGTCTGTTAGAACGGCGTTTCTGCTATTCGGAAAAACTCGGCAGGCTGAATTTAGGGTAAAATAGCGGCCGACAAATTCGCAGAACATTTTTAAATCTGCCGGAGACAATTTAATTATAGATAATTTTTCTTCATCGAAAAATCCGTCGGGCAATATAACTTTAGCGGCGGAATGCAGCGCGGCGTCGATCGCCTTGATCGCCGTTTCTTCCGTAGACATTGATTCGGATTCAATAGCAAACGCGGCTCCTTTGCCGCCGTTGTGCCTTGATATGTCGGAAACGGCCTTTACATATGTTCCCATTGATTTGTCGGCGTCCTTTGGAAGCTTGCTTGCGGAGACGATAGGAAGCGTAAAATGTCTTCCAGACGACGACGTCAGTTCATAGGGAACGCGGCCGCATAGATCGACGTTTAGTTTTATGCATCTCTGAGATAATGGAATTGTAAAAGATTTTTCTACCCGAGAAGCGATAGTCGACCAATATATCCTTTTCGCCTCTTTTTCTACTCGCTTATCGCCCGTGGATGAAAGAATGGAAAGAAGCATGCGGTCGTCTCCTCCGGCAGAATAGAATTCCTGCTCAAGATCGTACGTCCAAATAATATTGTTTCTTTTTATAACGCTTTCAAGTCTGTCGGTTACGACTCCGGCTAAGACGTCTCCGACGAAGTCTTTATGTTTGCTGAAAAAGGCGTCGAAGGTTCCGTACAGATAGGCGTCGCAAGCGTATGGATTAAGAACGTCTATTCGATTGCTTCCAGCGCCGACGTTAAGCGGAGCTATTGTTTTGTTTGAAAAAATTGAAACTTCTTCGTCGTATAATGATTTTTCATATCCGTGAGGAGCGAGGGATCGTTCCGCAAACAACGGGTTGCTTTCTGTAATTTTAAAGTCTGAACATCCAGTATCGGCGCATATGCAGCTTTCGTCAGCGTATACGATCATATAGCGCAGTTTAGCTGATTCAAAAACAGACTTAACAACGCCTTCTTCAAGCTTTTCGCATTCCGTATAGATCATTAAGGAGTTTACTCCGCATTTGTGAAGCCTGCTGATCTCAGATTCTATATTTGCGGCGCTGTCCCCCGATAATTTTAATCTGTATATCGGAGACACGGAACTCCCCGGCCTTTTCCATGCCTCCATGAGTATATCGAACATCTTTGCACGTCCTTGCTATATTATTTTATTTTTATATTATACACCCCGTTTGTTTTTTTCGCAACGGGAAGTCGATATTGAATCTGAATAATTATGATTGTTTTATCGTATAAGCGTATATTTTTACACTTCAATAAGGAGGATAAAATTAAAATAGAATGGAAATAAAGTATATTTTTTATAAATACGCGCCAAATACTTGCAATTTTATAATTGGCGTGCTATAATTTCCCATGTATTTAATTTCATTACTGGGAGTAAAAAAATGGGATACACTGAAAGAGTACTTGAGCAGGTACGGAAAAAATATGCTTATCAGCCCGAATTTCTTCAGGCAGTCAGCGAAGTATTCGAATCGCTTGAAAAGGTAATTGAAAGAAATGAGAGCCTTTACGAAAAAGAAGCGATTCTTGAGCGCATTACTGAGCCGGACCGTCAGATCATGTTCCGTGTTCCGTGGGTGGACGACAGCGGTAAAGTTCGCGTTAACACGGGATTCAGAGTTCAGTTTAACAACTCTATCGGACCCTATAAGGGCGGTCTCAGACTTCATCCTTCCGTTAACCTAAGCGTTATAAAATTCCTCGGCTTCGAGCAGGTTTTCAAGAACTCTCTCACCGGACTGCCTATCGGCGGCGGCAAGGGCGGCTCTGACTTCGATCCCAAAGGCAAGAGCGACCGCGAAGTAATGGCGTTCTGCCAGAGCTTTATGACCGAGCTCTGCAAGTATATTGGAGCCGACACCGACGTTCCGGCCGGAGACATCGGAACCGGCGCCCGCGAGATCGGATATATGTTCGGTCAGTATAAAAGAATCAGAGGACTTTACGAAGGCGTTCTCACCGGCAAAGGCCTTTCTTACGGCGGTTCTCTCGTTCGTACTCAGGCTACCGGATACGGTCTCCTTTATCTTACCGAAGAACTTCTTAAGTGCCACGGAAGCGGAATCGACGGCAAGATCGTCGCGGTCTCCGGCGCTGGAAACGTCGCTATATACGCGGCTGAAAAGGCGATGCAGCTCGGCGGTAAGGTTGTGACTCTCAGCGACTCTAACGGATGGATTTACGATAAGGACGGCGTTGATCTCGACGCGGTTAAGGAAATCAAGGAAGTCAACCGCGCGCGTCTTTCAGAGTATACAAAGTATCGTCCGAACGCGGAATATCACGAAGGCCGCGGAGTATGGAGCGTGAAGTGCGACGTCGCTCTGCCTTGCGCGACTCAGAACGAGTTGCTTATCGACGACGCTAAGGAGCTTGTTAAGAACGGCGTTCAGGCTGTGTGCGAAGGCGCTAACATGCCTACCTCCATCGAAGCCACCAAATATCTGCAGGAAAACGGAGTCCTTTTCGTTCCCGGTAAGGCTGCGAACGCAGGCGGAGTCGCTACCAGCGCCCTTGAAATGTCTCAGAACAGCGAGCGTCTCAGCTGGAGTTTCGACGAGGTTGACGCTAAGCTCGGCGGTATCATGACGGGTATCTACCACAATATCGACGACGCGGCTGCCGAGTACGATATGAAAGGCAACTATGTCGCGGGAGCTAATATCGCTGGATTTGCAAAGGTTGTAGACGCAATGCTCGCGCACGGCGCTTGCTGATTAGCCTCGACAGTTCGTACTATTTAATAACAGTACGGGATTCGCAGATTTACATACGTCCCGCTGTTTAATCTAAAAAGCCTTCCGATTAACTGACGTTAAAGCTAACTAAAGTTAATTATGGGAGGCTTTTATTCGTTAACTCCGTCGTGAAGAGAAAAACGTATAAATTAAGAAGAACTATTAGGATACGCGCTATGCATAAACAAAAAACGGCTATTATATCGGTTATGGCGAAAAAATACGCTGAGAGACTCGAAGCGTATAGCGGCGGTTTAATTAAAACTATATTGATCGAACCCGACGGACTGCTCGACGCTCCCGTTTCATCTCATCCTGATATGATATTTTGTATTCTAGGCGAAAAGCTGTTTGTTCCGCTGTCTTACTATAACGAGCACGCCGAAACGATTAAGCGTATAGCTTCGTCGGGAGGACTTACGCTTGAAACGTCCAATGCGGACAGAGGCTTAAAGTATCCGTCCGATATAGGCTTTAACGTTCTTGTAACGCAAAATCATATATTTTCTCTTACCGAGCGTACCGCGCCGGAAATACTTTCAGAAGCGAAGCGGCTTGGAATGACTTCTGTCAGAGTGAAACAAGGATATTCCGCATGCTCTGCTCTTGTAGCCGGAAACTGCGTAATATCCGCCGATCCTTCTATTTTGCGCTCGGTCGAGTCGCGCGGATACGATACCTTGCGTATTAATGAAGGAGGCGTGCGTATTAACGGATATAACACAGGATTTATCGGAGGCGCTTCTGGAATATGCGGGAAAACTGCTTATTTTTTTGGAAATATTATGCTCCATCCGGACGGGGAAAGAATTTGCGAGAAATTATCGTCTCACGGATTTAACATAGCCTCATTGTCCGACGATATGCTTACGGATTTCGGCGGTATAAAATTCATTTGATTTGTTTCAAAAGTCAGGCGTTAAGCATGACGAGAGTACAACTTGCTGAAAAAATAAATGTCGGCGAGCATTATATTCGTTTAATTGAAAACGGTTGCAATATACTGGTCTGTGGGTTTATTCACGGAAATTGACGTATCTGTACCGTGAAGTTTGTCTGCGTAGAAGCGCCTGCGTTGATCAGGCCGCCTCCGCTAACGCGATGTTGAATAAGCCAACGATCTGCTCCATGGGAGTGACTGTAAATCCAGTTTAAATAAGTATTTGCCTATCCCTGTAGGAGCCTCATTAGGCTCCTACAGGGATATTATATCTAAGTTATTCGGTCGTAAAATCGTTGACAACTTCAAAATCAAGATTTTCTTTAATAGTATGAGTGAACTTTTCCATTGGGGTGTCCGGCCCCAAAGTTCGCAATGCTCATTTTACTTAGATCTTCCTTATTCCCCCGATGAAGAATTTGCATAAACCGAGGGAATATGATCTTGAGATCTATAAAAAACGCAACATTATCGAGCGTTTCTTCAACCGACTCAAGGCTTTTCGCCGTGTCGCTATCCGCTATGACAAGCTCGCTTCCTCTTTCTATGCTTTCGTTTCCATATCTTCTATCTTTATTTTGTCTATTTAGCACAATTTCTTTGAGTTTTCAGATACACCCTAGCTAAAAATAGCGATTTACTTTTTTATAACTGGCATATAGGCATAGGCTGTGTGCGGAGGGGCGCTGTATTCAGCATGGCAATGATATCCAACCTCAACGCAGATATCTAAATTCTGTTGATAGTGGTTTGCTTCAGCGGCAGCGCGCAATATTTTTCGATCATCTGAAAAATATTCGCTAACCTCTGCCTTTTGCTTTCCAAACAGCGCCGCTGCATTTTTGTCATTGCATAATATTTTCAGCCATAAACCGTCTGGTTGCGTATATATGTCATATCGTTCGTCCTGATTATCCGAATATGTTTCTTGAGCGAACATCATACCGTTCGGCTTGTCGGCGCCGTAATTAAATGAAAGTGCGGCGCTCCAGTCCGGATTCATCAGTTCATTTTTTGTAACTTCTATTAGTTTTTGATAGCGTTCCAGCGTCGCGCCGATATTGGATTCATCTGTGTCGTTACTTGCGTAATCAACGCATCCGACCCATAAAACACGAGGGCGTTCAACTACTTCAAACTCCGCTCCTTTATAGAAAAACGTCTCGACGAGCTTTTCAATCGGATGGTTCAGTTTTCTCATTTTTGCAACCGCCTTATGCGTTTTAATATTCAGATTTTTTATTACCACGTTCGGGACAAGGTCCAGATATCTTTATATTTCTGAGAGCAAAAATTTGCCGCGCCCCGTAACCGTAACGTCGCCGCTTCCGGATGGAACAAAAACGGAATCGCCCCCATTTACGCTTACCGATATTCCGTTCGACGTTACTTCAGACTTGCCGCTCGTCTCCGTAAACAATAGCGAAAGAAATGATTTTTCGTCGGCGTAAAGCTTTAGTCTGCCGTTTAAATTAAATTTGGAAACTCTGAAATACTTGCAGTCGCACAAAACGTCGGCGGGTTCTTGCGGAGGCTGGCGTTTGACTGCCCCTTCGAATCGCAGGGCGAGTATTTCGTCATTTGTATAAAACTTAATTGAATCAAGGGCTTTATTTATATGAAGCTCTCTTTTTTTACCGTTAGCGTCTATTCTATCGTAATCGTATATGCGGTACGTTATGTTTGAATTTTGCTGTATTTCGGCGATAAAAGCTCCTTTGCATATCGCGTGTACTTGTCCGGAGGGGATAAAATATACGTCCCCGGCTCGTACGCGAATACGCCTGAGCGTTTCGTTTGTCGTTTCGTTTTTTATCGCTTCCTCAAAAAGAGAGCGGGAGACGCCTTCGCGCAATCCGTACACAAGCTCGGCGCCTTCGTCGGCCTGTACTACGTACCACATTTCAGTTTTACCGCTTTCTCCTTCCCAGTTGAGCGCATATTCGTTATTAGGATGCACCTGTACCGATAAGTTGTCGGACGCGTCGATAAATTTTATAAGAAGCGGAAACGAATTTGTATCGGCCGAAGAGCCTACAGTACCGACGAAGTCCTGCGAAATATAATTTTCAAGGGACGTTCCTTTATATTCGCCGTTTTCTATAATAGACATGCCGTCTTTTCTTACAGTCAGCTCCCAAGATTCCGCTATTTTGTCAAATGAAGCAGTTTTTCCGTACGATCGTTTTAACTTATCGCCTCCCCAGATTATTTCTTTGGGCACGGAGCGCAGTTTCATAGGGTACTTATTTATTAGCATATTTTTTTCCTTTCGGTTAAACATTGAGCCTCTGATGATTAACGTCTGATTTATAGCCGCTTTCTTTCAAATATACAGCGGTTTTTAATCAGCTCTCGTGCATACGAACGAGACGATATCTTTACTGCTCCCGAGACGCAGTAAGAGTCGGTGCTCCCGACGATTATTTCTGGGATTTCCGACGACTTAAATCCGTATTGGTTTTCCATGATTCTGCGTATAGCATTCTTTCCATCGCTCCCATACAACGCCGGAATGTCGAACAAAACTTTATGCGGAGATAGCAGAGAAATAAGATTGGCGGAGCAGTCGACGGCCGCGTACGCATTGTTTTCTATTGAATCGTCTTCTTTTATGCAAAGATGCGGTTTTCGTCCTGACAACGACGTTATACGGTCGGAGCTCTTCCTGATTAGTCCGTCCGCGCAGGCGTATGAAACGGACGAGCCTCGTTCGTCTATTATAAACGACAAAGCCCTTCCAGACGCCGAAGCAAGCGAGGCGGAAGCAAACGCAGCTCTTCCGTCTATAAGCGTATTGCTCGACGGAAAGAATTTGTTTAACAATAATCGCAGAAATTTTTTGCCTTCAGCGGAGTATAACGCTAGAGACGATATTGAGACGGCTTCATCTGGAAGAATCAGACATACGCCCGCAAATTTAGTTAATTTCCTGCGCGTAAAAAATAGCGACGATTCGCGTATAAATAATGAAATTTCTTCATCAAACGTATGCATGCCGGAGAGATGATAATTAAGCTTGGCTTTTTCGCGTTTTTCGGCGTTAAAAACGGAAGATGAAAAACGTTTTTTTCCAACGTAAAGAATAAGAAAGTCAAGATCCTTGCGTGTTCGGTACAGAAGCTTGTCTTTGACGGCGCGCTCGGTCAAAAGGCCGCAGTCGAGAAGAGTTTCAAGAATATCCATGGTTATCTCGGCATGAAGCTTCAGCTTAATAGCGGCCTCTTGTACGGTGATTTTCCCTTCTTCGGCTATAATTCCGAACAATTTCATAGCCGCGGCGTCATATTCGCTTTTTTTCACGACCAAGATTATGCCTTTCTTTGTGACTATTTATAATACATTATATGGGTATATTATATACTTTTTTTCTGTTTCTGTCAATTTTCTTTTTGAAAATTAGCGTTTACTGTTGACAAACGAATTAGACGCACGTATAATTATTTTAATATAAAGCCCACGCTTATTTATAAAAACAACCGTTTATTCACAAAACGGCTGTGTCGGGAAATATAGAAAATTCAAACAAGGAGAGCGCTTAGAACAAAAATGAACGTCGAAAACGTAAACGGAGTGATCGAAGAGCTAATGGCCAAGGCAAAGCCCGTCGACTATTCGGTCAAGCTGCCTGACGCGGAGTTTGATGTGATGAACGCTATCTGGGACGGAGAACCGCCTCTGAACACCTCGTATCTTATGCAGAAAATCGGGCACAGAAAAGGATGGAAGGCTCCTACCCTTATATCGTTTCTTGTAAGGCTGGAGGACAGAGGTTTTATCGCCTCGTACAAAAACGGAAAAGAAAGATATTATATTCCATTGGCAAAAAAAGACGAATACATATGTTCCGTTACCAAAAGTTTTATTTATCAGTATCATAACGGATCGTTTGTTTCAGCTATGAATTCGTTTTTCAAGGACAGAAGTTTGTCGGAGGGAGACATAGACGAGCTTCTCGAGTGGCTCAAAAGCAGATATTAACTTATGCGTGAGATAACCGAAGGAGAGAGAACGGCGTTTTTTAATATTGTATTCGGCGAGGCGTCGTATGCGGAAAAGCCTTTAAGCGGAATCGGCACGTATAAAGAAAAAAGTCTGCATCGAATTTTGAAATACTATTTTGAACCTGATTGGAGTTATCATGAAATTCCTTATTGCGGGTTTGTCGCCGATATAAAGCGCGGAGAAAGCGTTACGGAAATACAAACGAGGAGTCTTGCGCGTATGGAAGAAAAGCTTTCCGCTTTTTTGCGCGAGTCTCAAGTAAGGATTGTTTTTCCTATCGAGACAGACCGATGTATAGTGTGGATCGATCCCGATACCGGGTCTGTGGTTCGAAGAGTTAAGTCTCCTAAGCATGAAAATAAGTACTCGCTTCTCGCGCAGCTTATATACGTCCTCAATTATATTCCTGACGATAAACTTACCGTGACCGCCGTATATATATCTACGGACGAATATCGTATGCTTGACGGAATAGGGAAGGATCGCAAAAAACGGAGTACAAAGCTGGAACGAATTCCTACCGATATTTTCGGCGTCTCGGATTATCGTACGCTTGAAGATTTTTTTGAGCTTGCTCCGGAAAGCGCGCCTCCGATATTTACGAGAAACGATTTTTCGTCTTTGACGGGGCTTCGAGGCCGCGATTTGTGGGCTGGACTAAAGGTTTTGGAAAGGCTTGGCGTTATAAGCCGCGTTTCGTCTCCGGATAGAAAGAATCGGTATCGTTTAAATAGGGTTAATAAATGCGAAAATTAGAGTGAGACGTCGATAATCTTATTTGTTAACTCACAGTAATAAAAAAATTTTGAGAGTTTTCGCAAGTCTATTGAAATTTGTCTTAATATTGTATATAATTAGTACGGTATCCGGCTATACGCCGTAATTTACAGAAAATAAGGATGGAACCGATATGAAATATGGAATTCAGATGTACAGTCTTCGCGACTCAACTGATAAGGATCTCGACGGATCTCTGAAGGCCGTTGCGGATATGGGCTATAAGCTTGTAGAATTCGCAGGCTTCTTCGGACACAGCGCTGAAGAAGTTCGCGCTATGCTTGACAAATATGATCTTGAAATCGTCGCGACCCACAGCGACTGGGTTGACCTTAAGACCAATTTTGCGGACACTGTGAAGTACCACAAAATACTCGGCAATAAAAGATACGTCATTCCCGGCGCGGCTCTTGAGACCCGTGAAAAGCTGGACGATTTTATTGCGTTTGTAAATGAAGTTCAGCCGAAGCTTAAGGCGGAGGGAATCGAACTTGGCTACCATAATCACGCTTTTGAATTCGAGCCTACCGCCGAGGGATATCATATACACCGCGAGCTTCAGGAAAAGACCGATCTTTTCTTTGAGCTTGACACATATTGGACTTTTGTAGCAAAGCTTGATCCTGTAAAGGAGCTTGAGAGACTTGGAAATAGAGTTAAAATGATCCATCTCAAGGACGGACTTGAGGATGGAACGGGGCTTTCTCTCGGAAGCGGAAAAGCTCCCGTCGCCGCCGTTAAAGCCAAGGCAGTGGAAATGGGTATTGATATCGTAGTTGAGAGCGAAGGCTGCGATCCTACCGGTAAGGAAGAAGTTCAGCGCTGCATCGACTACCTCAAAACGCTCGACTGATCGCATATTTTAACGTATAACGCCGGTATTTTATCGTATCGGCGTTAATATTTTCCCCAAGGAGAAACAATTGTGAACAATAACCGACACGGACGCGATGGAATAGATATCCCTAACTGGCTGATTATCGTTGCGCTGATATCTGCGTTTCCCCTCGGAGTAGTACTTCTTGTTGTTAAAGTATTGTCGGGATCCGCTGGACCTGAACTGATGAAGGGA
Source organism: uncultured Eubacteriales bacterium (assembly GCA_949747515.1). Taxonomy (GTDB): domain Bacteria; phylum Bacillota; class Clostridia; order Oscillospirales; family CAG-272; genus RUG11130. The sequence continues at coordinate 60,190 of CATKFO010000047.1, read as the reverse complement.
ATGAAGGACGCTGTGTCCGAAATATCGTCTGAAGGCGCGAAATATAGAGAGAAATTTAAGCGCGCCGTTTCCGAAATGGCCGACGAGAGCGGTAGGAACAGAAACGTAAAACGAAGAAAAAAGCTTAAGAAGATAAGACCTCAGGCAGGCGAGGTATTTTCCTGGATATTTACCGTCGTTATGATGTTGTCGGCGTTCTCTCGCATCGACGATTTATTTGGCGGAGGAATAGCAGGGGCGGCAAAATTCGCCGTTTCCGCGGCCGTCTCGGCTGTTTCAGCCGGAATAGCTCTATCGTTTCGTTCTTCAAGAGAACGGTACGAACTGTACCGAGGCCTGATAGGCGAAAAAACTCGTATGTCGCTTTCATCCCTTGCTTCTATGACTGGCAACTCCATGTCAAAGGTTATCAGAGACATAAGCAGAATGATAAACCGACGTTATCTCGGCGACGAGGCGTATATAGACGTTAGCAGAGATTCCGTCTTTATGACGCGCGAGGCTGGGAACGAGTATTCGCGGGCTTACGACGCATATGAAGAGCGGACCGAACGCGCCGATAAAGTTAGCGGAGAAGAGACGATCGTCGATGAAAAGCCGTTTCAAGACCGCGTCAAAAAGGATGAGTTCAGGAGCATTATTCTTGAAATACGAAGGTTAAACGACGAAATAGCGGATATAGCCGTATCCGATCGAATATATCGAATCGAAGAGCATACTCAGCATATTTTCGACTATGTTAAAGAGCATCCTGAGAAGAAAAATAATATTAGAACGTTCATGAACTATTATCTGCCTACGACTTTAAAGCTCTTAGAGGCTTATGCCGAGATAGAAAAGGTTGGAGTAGCCGGAGAAAATATGAAGCGTTCTAAAGAGAGCATAGAAAAGACCCTTGATCTTTTGGCGGAAGGCTTTGAACGACAGCTGGATACTTTGTACGAGTCTAAAAATATCGATATTTCCAGCGACATTGAAGTTCTGGAAACTATGATGAAAAAGGACGGTATGATCGACTCTTTTTCAGTCGGTTCCAATATCAGATTTGCAGACGGAAAACCGGCGGATTCCGAGGGGGCTCGGCAAATGAAAATGCGGGAGGATGGAGATGATAACTAAAAGGCTTGCGAGAGCGGCGGGAATATTATTGCTCGTTTCTGTTTTCACGAATAGCTTTTCATCGGCGATACGCGCGGAGACCTATTGGCAGGCTCAAGCCGCGTATGTTGAAGCTTTGGAAAAGGGAGACGAGGGAGAGATCATCGACTCCGTTAGGCGTATTGAAGCTACCATTCCTAATCCTACGACTTTGGACGAAGCTCTCAGAATAATGTTCCCGTCAAAGAAGATCGCCGGAATATACGAGTCCCGCGGACAGTACGATCTTGCGGCGCAATATTACGCGAGATTTCTTGAATTGACTGCAATTCCAACGGCGGAAGGAGTCGACTACAGCGAATATATTAAAGGAGTGACGCCTCTTTACAGGCACAATGCGTTTAAACCTACCGTGTATGCCGAAACGGCGGACGTAAGAAATATTCCTTACTATTCTGCGAGAGCTGAGCAAAGAGCCGGAGTTTATCATGGAATGTGCGATGTTTACGACGAAGAAATAAGTAATTCCTGCCTTCTTTACGCTACGTTTTTTGACGAGGATATTGGCGACTTTTATTGGCAGCTTCCAAAAAATACCGAGGATTTTCTGCTTGTCGTCGGATGGAATGTTCCTCACGAGGACTTGGAAGACTTAGAGCGCATTGTTTCAGGCGAAGCCGACGAATATATGCGTAGAAATCTCGAATTTTTGTCTTCCTTGAACTGCCGAGTTCTTATTAGATTCGGAGCGGAGGTAAACTGCTGGCAATCGCTTCCGGATTCGCCTGAGGCCTACGATAAAGAAGCGGAAAATTTTATCGAAACGTTCAAGGCGGCTTTCAGAAGGGTTGCCGACGCCGCTCATACTTACGCGCCTAACGCAGGCATGGTATATTCGCCAAACGACATATCGCAGTGGTACTTTGAGCCGGAGGACTTTTATCCGGGAGACGAATATGTGGATTGGGTGGGTATGTCCGCTTATATGAACGTTCAGCCGGCGGCCACCGGAGAGCTTTCTTCAGCGGACGAGGCGTATTACTGCCGAGGATACTACGAAGACCAGATAATAAAAATTCAGAGGTTTATAGATTCGTTCGGAGACAGGAAACCGATAATCATTACGGAAGGCGGGTATCGTTACCAAAACAGCGCTGGAGACGACACTCCCGAACATGCCGCGGCTATGATGGAGTACTTTTATACGTACGTCGCGAGAGTCTATCCTCAAATTAAATGCGTGATGTATTTTAACACTAATTTCGGCGCGAATAAATATTGCCTGTTTGGCAAGGACGGCAACGAGGAACTGGCGGAGCTTTATAAGAGACTTTTGAAAAACGACGTGGCGATGGAATATTCTATGGGCAGAGGCGAAAGATGCGGGTACGCCGAACTAACGCGAATCGACGAAGTTATGGATACGCTCGATCTTTCTGCTTTCGCCGCATATCCTTCGGACGAGCCTATTCAGGTTGAGTATAGATTAGACGGAGCAGTTACTCTTACGACGTCGCAATATCCGTACGAATGCAGCTATTCCGTTGCGGATATGGGAGTCGGAGCTCATAGGCTTTTTGTGAAAATTTCATGCAAAAACACCGTTACACGCCTTTATTACAATTTGAACGTTGCGGGGAACGGAAGGATTACGGTTAGCGAAGCTCCTCCGATCGAATTCTCAGACGTACAGAGGGACTTTTGGGGTTATGAATCTATTGCGTTCGGAGTAGAAAACGGTATGTTTAAAGGCGTGTCGGAAACGGAATTTTCTCCTAACTCAGAGCTTACAAGGGCTATGTTTGTAACTATCCTCGGACGTCTTTACGGAATCGATACTGAAAAATACGACGTGGATTCCTTCGACGATTCGCCGGCCGGGCAATGGTTTTCTCCATATGTCGCCTGGGCGAAGGAAAACGGTATCGTCAACGGCAAGACGGAAAACGAATTTGATCCTTCGTCTCCGATTACTAGAGAGCAAATGTGCGCGATTATAGTACGTTACGCTCAGTATACGGGCGAGACGATGAGAATAGGCTCGGAGGATATTTTTGCAGACGACGGAGATATAAGTTCTTACGCCAGAGAGAGCGTGTATATGGCGATGAACGCAGGGCTTGTGAACGGTAAGGACTCCGGAAAATTTGAACCGGCTTCCTCGGCTACCAGAGCGGAGACCGCCGCGGTAATGTCGCGGTATTGCAGACGCTTTCCTTAATAGGATATTCGGTTATGGTACGGACGGCCGACGCGTTCCGATAAGCGTTTTCAAAATAAAAAAACAGATACGCGCCGACTATACTGGCCCGTATCTGTTTTCTATTAGTAGCTTTAGCTTGGCAAAGAAAACCGAAACTTCTATTTAAGCTTGCATGCTTCTATGCATGCTTCTATTGTTTTAGCAGCTCCATCCACTCCGGTAACGTCTGAGTTTATTACGAGATCATAGTTTTCTGTTTTTCCCCATTTGCGTCCTGTGTAGTAGTTATAATAGTTGTTTCTTCTTTTATCTGTTTTTACTACCAAATCTTTTGCCTTTGATTCTGAAACGCCGTCGCGTTTCGCGACCGTTCTTACTCTTGAATCAAAATCGGCCGTTATGAACACGCGCAATACGTTTTCTTTATCAGACAGAACATAGTCGGAACACCTTCCTACTATCACCGCGCCTTCATTGTCCTTATTGTCGTAAATATCCTTTATGATATTTGACTGCACAATAAACAGCTTGTCGTTGAGCGGCACGTTTATGCGTTCGATTCCGTGAGAGTACGCCGAGGAACCGAGGGCAAGAGTATAAAGAAGACTGTTGGACGCCCTTTCGTCGGCGGCGCCTAAAATGTCTTTGCTGTATCCGCTTTTTTCAGCCGCTAAGGCTATAAGATCACGGTCGTAATATTTATATTCAAGAAGCTCCGAGAGTCTTTTCCCGATTTCACGGCCGCGGCTTCCAAATTGACGCGCTACTGTAATTACATAATTTTTCATAATTGTTACCATGCCCTTTCTGTTATTTTGTGCCTTTGCAATATAATTATATCACATATATAACGATTTGTACATAGAAAAATAAAATTATTAACTTGCACTGAACAATTTAAAAGTAATTGTCTCGAATCTGTAACGAAAAATATGAAAGCGAGTGAGAAAGTGGTTTACGTATCTTGTCGATTCACGCCTCTTAATCTAACATACGCGGAACAGCATGAAATATCCCTTATTTTAAGAAACGACATATTAGAGAGTATTACCGGTCGAAAAGGGTGGCATTTTGCAGTGAAATATAATGGCAAGCCGTACGTTGAAGGCGAAAATATTACGTATTCCGTCTCGCATACTAACGGGTGCGTCGCTTGCGCCGTAAGCGTTCCCGAACATAGCCAAATAAAGACTCGCAGCTTGCCTGACGTTGTGACGGATGAGAAAATATATCTCGCCTCGTACTTTAACAAACACGGCGAAATAGGATGCGACGTCGAGAACCGCCGAGGAAGGCTTGACGCTGAGAATATAAAAAAGATAGCCGGACGTTATTTTACAGAAAGCGAAAAAGAAGAGTTTGAAAATTCATGTCAGAGCATAGAAGCTTTTTATCGGCTTTGGACGGTAAAGGAAAGTCTTGTAAAAGCGACTGGAGAAGGACTTGGAGCTCTGAGACGCACTGATAAAATTAAGATTCGGGACGTTTTATCATTCAAGGCGGTTCATGGAGAAGAAAAATTTTCAGCCGCTATATCGGTAGTATACGAATAAAAGCAAGAATCCGAGCTTGTTCACTCGGACTCTTGCTTATCTTTATAGTACGGATCGATCATGATTTTCTTTACGACGGGATATTCGCAGTATACTGAAATATAAATCAGCATGGAGGGGACAATTACGAACGGAAGTATTATTCCAACCGGCGGATATAAAAGAAGGAGAAATATATTTAGCAGAACGACGAACAGAGAACCCAGAAGCATAGCTATATTTCTTTTTACGCCGAGCACTGTGAAGATAAGCGCGTTTTTCAGCATTTTAGTAATTTTTAAATCAAACGTTATCATCATCAGATAAATATAAGAACGCATCATAAAATACATAGCCGCTAAACAAAGCGCGCCGAAAAACAGCATCGTTGTTCCTATATTTTCTCCGTAATTCATATTAAAGAAAACAATATCGTATATAATAATCAATATTATTCCAAGATCAAGAATACCGAAAGGAATCGCCTGTTTTATATTTCTTTTTATAGCGTAAAAGAAATCGTGGAACATGAATACGGGTTCTTCGCGCACAAATCCTCGCGCTATATACGTGCTTCCCGTCATAACCGGACCAAATGTAATCGCGAGAAGAGCTGAAAGTCCAAGCAGAATATAATCTGTAGAGGATAATACTGTTATCGCCGTATGCGCTCCGTAAATTCCTACAAGTCCGTTAAGCGCGGCCGAGTGCTGACCGCCGATTGAAATAACGCCGCTTAGCGGAGCAAACACCGGAGACGACGGGGCGCTGGAGGACGTTGAGAAAAATCCCGCTATTACAAGCAATATAAAGAAGATCGGGAAGTTTCCAAGAATTGTGAAAATATTCAGAGATACCAGTTGATTCAGCTTTCTCCATAGAAGTTTGAAAAAATTTTTAAACGTCGGTTTGTCCAGAACTGCGTCTTCTCCCTTTTCTACGCCCGGACCGTCAAGTTCTAAGCGAAAGAAAGGATTGAAGAATCGTTTTTCTTTATCATCCTTGTTTTTTTGAGACATTTTTTATCCGTACCTTTCTTTTAGGTTCGTATTATAATTACGCCGTCCTAAAATTCGTGTCGAAGCTCTCTGCGAACGTTATTTTATAAACGATATTAGCACGCTTGTCAGAACTGATAACCCGGACGACATAAGAAAAAGCAAAAAGTATCTTAATCCGCGGCGATCTCCGTTTCCGTCGCTGTTTTTCATAGCGTATGAAAACGAGATTGCGGAGGCGCTGAATATAATTATTGGAATTGTAGCGACAAAATATAAAATGGGAACGATCGCGTCCCCTGAAACGCCCCATAAGGACGTTTGACAGCGTTCCACAGATTCGGATACGATAGCCGCCGCCGTATATCCGAGACATATTCCGCGATATGATAAAACGATAGCCGATATCGCCGGCGAAAAGAACGTTAAACCGCCTATAAATAGAATAAGCGTCTGGACTGCCGCCGAGCGTCCGGCGTAGGCGACGAGCGAAAACGAATCCGCTGCGGAAACTGCGGAGTAATCCGGGGTTACCGGAGCGTATAGCGCGTCGGTAGTAAGCATCTTTGATATCGTCGCCGCTATAAGAGCCGCGACGGCGAATAGAATAGCAAGAAGCGGAGCGGCCGCGGTCGAGCGCCTCGGTTTTACGTTTTGGATTCCCATTTTGTATTTCCTTTCTTTCCATTAGCTTGTCTCAAGAAAGAATATTCGGAAATAACGGGGGATATTACAGCAGATAAATATATTTAATCATATCTTACCGTCAATGTAAAGAAGCAAAATGTAAATTTAACGGAGGGTAGACGAATATAATTATTGCAAAGGAGCGAAAATTCTGATAAAATATCCATGTTAATATGAAAGCGGTGATTATAACGGAAAGAGAACTTACGCATAAATACTTTAAGAATCCTCCGACGCTTGAAACTTCCCGGCTGATACTCAGAAAAATGCTGAAAAGCGACTGCGCTGATATGTACGAATATGCGTCCGACAATCGTGTGACCGAATACCTTTTGTGGGAGCCTCATCCCGGAAAGCTTTACACATATAAATACCTGGCGTATCTGCAATCCGCTTATAAAGCGGGCAAATTTTTCGATTGGGCCGTTACCTGTCGTTCCGACGGTAAAATGATAGGAACATGCGGATTCACAAGCTTTGATTTTGCCTCGAACTCCGCCGAGGTAGGTTATGTCTTAAATCCATGCTTTTGGGGAATGGGAATTGCGCCGGAGGCTCTTGAAGCCGTAATAAATTTTGGGTTTATAACTCTTGATCTGCATAGAATAGAGGCTAAATATATGCTTGGGAACGAAAGGAGCAGAAAGGTTATGGAGAAGGTTGGGATGACCTTTGAAGGCGTTAGGCGAGATTCGGTTTTCAGTAGGGGAAAATATGCGTCCGTAGGAGTATACTCTATAATTTCCGACGAGTATTTTTCCTCTCGCGGCGGATTTTGACGGTTACGCCGCCTTTTTTAGCATAGTCTTTTTCAGACGCGCATAAAATTGCATCGACTGAAGGAAGGCGTTGAAGCTTTATGGCGTTTGGCTTCAGGGCTAAAATTGAAAGGCGGAGATTTATGAAATTATTGAAGAAAAAAGGGAAAAACGGGGTTTTTGTTCAAACGGCGACATACATACTGTTCGGCGTCGTATTTATGTGCTCGGCGACGCTTATCGGCGTATACGCGGGCGGATTGTACGGAAAAGCTTCAGGAGAAAGCCTTATATCCGCGTCTAAGGACATTGAGGAACGGTCGCCGCTTCAACCGGCGGGAGTTATAGATAAAACTAACGCTTCAATCCCTGACCGTCTTCTTATGATTGATCCAGGTCACGGAGGCGAAGACGGAGGAGCGTCCTCCGACGGAGGTCTTGTAGAAAAGGACGTTAATTTAGCGGTGTCCGAAAATATTTCTTCTCTGTGTCTGCTATTCGGAGTTCCGTCGGATATGACGCGATGCGACGATCGTTTGCTTTACGATAAATACGACGACCTTGAAGATTACAAAGGAAAGAAAAAGTCGTATGATCTTAAGAATCGACTCAGAGCTACGGAAGAGTCTGAAGCCGATCTGTTTTTAAGCGTGCATATGAACAAATTCAGCGATCCGAAATACAGCGGGCTTCAGGTTTATTATTCTCCCGGCAACGACGACAGCGAGAAACTGGCTGGAGTAGTCCAAAGCTATGTGAAAAATCACCTTCAGCCTCAAAACAACAGAGAAGCGAAAAAGGCGGGGTCGTCAATTTATTTGCTTGACAGAATGTCGATTCCGGCCATACTTGTCGAATGCGGGTTTTTGTCCAATCCGGAAGAATCGTCTCTTCTATCGCAGTCTGAATATAGGGCTAAGCTGTCGGTTTCGGTATTCGTGCCGCTTTTGGAATACTTCTCTCGTATGTCTGCTTGATAGTATCGTCGGCTCGAGGCGCCTCGAAGGTATAATATAACGAACGCATACGAAGCGAAAACTATTAAAATTATAGAAGAAAAAATTATAAATAAGGCGTGGTCAAAATATGAAAGGATCTAAAAAAATTTATACCTGCTCTGAGTGCGACTATCAAAGCCCTCGCTGGATGGGCAAATGTCCTTCCTGCGGAGCTTGGAATACGTTTACCGAGGAAACGTTTACTGATGTGAAAATAACTTCTTCGTCGGCTGTTGTAAAAGCTGCCGTCACCGGAGAAAAGGCCGTGCGTTTTTCAGAGCTCGATATTCCCGAATATATGCGCGTTTCCACAGGTATCGGCGAATTTGACAGAGTTTTGGGAGGAGGTTTGGTAGTTGGCTCGGCAGTTTTGCTCGCAGGCGAGCCGGGGATCGGAAAGTCGACGCTTCTTATGCAGCTTTGCGGTTATTTGGGAAACGAATCGAAAATAATGTACGTTTCGGGAGAAGAGTCTCGCTCGCAGCTTAAGCTCAGAGCCAAAAGACTTGACGTAGATCCTTCTGAAATGTACGTTCACAGCGAGGTTCTTATAGAAAATATCCTTTCGGAATACTCGTCGGTTAAGCCGGATATTATTATTATAGATTCTATTCAAACCCTTGTTTCGGCGTCCGTTTCGTCCGGAGCCGGCAGCGTTACGCAGGTGAGAGAGTGCGCCGGACGTCTGATCGCCCGCGTTAAAGCCGACGGGGCGTCGCTTATAATCGTAGGTCATGTTAACAAGGAAGGCGGAATAGCGGGACCGAAGGTTTTGGAGCATATGGTGGACGCGGTTTTGTCTTTTGAAGGAGAGCGAAGCCAGTCGCACCGTATTGTACGAGCGGTTAAAAATCGTTTCGGCAGCACCAACGAAATAGGCGTGTTCGATATGACCGACTCAGGCCTCGTATCCGTAGACAATCCCTCGGCGATGCTTCTTGAGGGCAGACCCGAGGGCGTGTCCGGAAGCTGCGCCGTTTGCATACTCGAAGGAACGCGCCCGCTTATCGCCGAAGTGCAGGCGTTGGTAACTCCGACTTTTTATCCGTCTCCGCGCCGTACTGCGGACGGGATAGACTATAACCGTATGTGCCTTATACTTGCGGTTATTGAAAAGAGACTTGGACTTAGGCTTTCAGCCTGCGACGTTTTTTTGAACGTAGTCGGAGGCATGCGTATAGACGATCCCGCGGCGGACGCGGCGATTATACTCGCTATAATATCGTCGCTTAAAGACATACCCGTTCCAAACGAGCTGCTCGCCATGGGAGAGATCGGACTTGCCGGAGAAATACGTTCGGTTACTTCGGCAGATCAGCGCGTTAACGAAGCGACGAGGCTCGGATTTACAAAAATTGCGGTTCCGTATAGGCAAACCGAACGCGCCGTCAAATCAAATGGCTGCGAAATTATGGGGATTCGCGGAATCTATGACGCGCTTAAAATTTTGGCGGAATCTCAGAAGGCATAACTCTTCCGGAAGGAGCTAAGAAATTATTGCGGCGCGTCGATTTTTTTCATTGATACTATTGACATGAAGTATTTTTTGTGATATTATAAAATAAACCGATGAGGCGGAGATAACGGCGTTTATGCTTCTACAGAGAGCCTGCGTTGCTGAGAAACAGGCGAAAAACAGATCGTCAAATGGACCGCTGAGGGTGCGGTGAAAAGCGCGGTTAAGCGCCGAGTATTCCGCAACGCGTCGACATGCGTAAGTTGTCGGGGATATGTTGGTATCCTGTCGAGCGCACGGTATTGGTAATATTTATCGTGAATCAAGGTGGCACCGCGGACGTAATTTATTTTGTTCGCCCTTGACAGAAGGATTGTCTTTCTGTCCGGGGCGTTTTTTGTCGTCGTAGACAGGGGGACTCGAATATGTTTAGGAGGTAAGAATTTATGAAGTTTGTTCCGAGCGTTGAAGAAGTCAAAGAACTGGCCGCGGCAAAAAAATACGACGTGGTTCCCGTAAGCTGTGAAATACTTTCAGATATATGCACTCCGATACGGGCTCTCAAAATACTGAAAAACGTATCTTCACACGCGTATATGCTGGAATCGGCGGAGAAAAAAGAAAAGTGGGGACGATATACTTTTCTTGGATTCGACCCTAAAATGGAAATTACTTGTTCCTCAGGCGAGATGAAGGCGGGGAGCCTGAAGTTCAGAACTGAGGATCCGTCGGAAAGTCTGCGTCAGATATTAAGCGAGTATAAAAGCCCGCGATTCGATTATCTTCCACCGTTTACCGGAGGACTCGTAGGCTATTTTTCATACGACTATCTCGGATACAGCGAGCCGGCCGCCAGAACAGACGCCGAAGATACAGAGGGCTTTAAGGACGTTGATCTGATGCTTTTCGATAAGGTTATCGCGTTTGATAATTTCAGACAAAAAATCATACTTATCGTCAATATGCCTCTTGACGACTGCGAAAGCGAATATAACAAAGCGGTTATGGAATTAAAGCAGCTTGCGGAGCTTTTAAAACGCGGTGAAGAGAAGAGGAACGACGGAGGTCGAATCGCCGGCGACGTAACGCCTCTATTTAATAAAGAACAGTATTGCGGTATGGTGGAGAGAGCAAAAGAATACGTCCGCGAAGGGGATATTTTTCAGATAGTCCTGTCAAATCGACTCAGCGCTCCGTTTGAGGGAAGCCTCATTAACGCGTATAGAATTCTCCGCACAACAAACCCTTCTCCATATATGTTTTACTTTTCCGGCTCTGACGTAGAGGTAGCCGGCGCGTCTCCTGAAACTCTTGTAAAACTTGAAGATGGAATCGTCCATACGTTTCCTCTTGCAGGCACGAGACCGAGAGGAAAAACAGAGGAAGATGACCGGCGTCTCGAGGAGGAATTGCTTTCAGACGAAAAAGAACTTGCCGAGCACAATATGCTTGTCGATCTCGGCAGAAACGATCTTGGAAAGATATGCTCGTTTGGAACGGTTGAGGTTGAAAAGCTTCATTCTATTGAAAGATATTCTCACGTTATGCACATAGGTTCCACTGTTAAGGGACGGTTGCGGGAGGACGCGGTGTCGGCCGTGCTTCCGGCGGGAACTCTTTCCGGCGCGCCGAAAATACGGGCATGCAGACTCATTGGAGAGCTTGAAAATAATAAACGCGGTATTTACGGAGGAGCTATAGGGTACGTAGACTTTACGGGAAATATGGATACGTGTATAGCTATTAGAATCGCTTACAAGAAAAACGGCAAGGTGTTTGTGAGAAGCGGGGCGGGAATCGTCGCCGACTCAGCGCCAGAGCGCGAGTACGAGGAGTGTATAAATAAGGCGAAAGCGGTAGTGGACGCTCTTAAGCTTGCCGAGGAGGCCGAGTATTGATATGATATTGCTTATAGATAATTACGATAGCTTTTCTTATAACTTATATCAGCTTATAGGAGAGATAGAACCTGATATAAAAACTGTACGGAACGACGATCTTACGGTTGATGAAATAAAAAAGCTTAATCCTGAAAGAATCGTTCTTTCTCCAGGGCCCGGCAGACCGGAAAACGCCGGAATTATTATCGAGACGGTTCAAAAATTAGGTTCTCGCATACCTATTTTAGGCGTATGCCTTGGACATCAGGCGATATGCATGGCGTTCGGAGCAAAGATAACATATGCAAGGAAGTTAATGCACGGCAAGCAATCGAACATAAAGCTGGATTTGAGCTGTCCTTTGTTCGCCGGATGTCCCGAGGAAACCGCGGCGGCTCGTTATCATTCTCTGGCGGCGAGCCCAGAAACGATTCCTGACTGTCTTAGGGTTGCCGCCTTGGCAGAGGACGGGGAGATAATGGCCGTTCGGCATATTGAATATCCCGTATACGGCGTGCAGTTTCATCCGGAGTCCATAATGACCCCCTGCGGCGGGAAGATGATTGAAAACTTTATAAAGCTTAACAAATAGACTCTATAGTGAAAGATACGATAGCGCGTTAACGAAGTTAAAAATGCTGCGCTTTCAATTTACCTATAAACGGCGATTACGTTTTCTGATTTTCAGATTAGAAAGAATTTCAAAACTATTTGCGTAGCCGCGTCGCGGCGGAACGGAGATTATAATGATTAAAGAAGCTATAGTGAAAATAGTAAATAAAGAAGATCTTACGTACGACGAAGCGTACTCTGTGATGAACGAAATAATGAACGGAGAGACTACTCAAACTCAGAACGCGGCGTTTCTAGCGGCTCTTTCGACAAAAAGCGCGAAAGCGGAAACCGTAGACGAAATTACAGGATGCGCGGCGGCCATGAGAGAACATTCCGTAAAGGTAGAAACCGGGATGGAATTGTTTGAAATTGTAGGCACCGGCGGAGACGACGCCGGCAGCTTTAATATTTCTACGACGTCCGCGATCGTCGCCGCGTCCGGCGGGCTAAAGGTCGCAAAGCACGGCAACAGGGCGGCGTCCTCTAAATGCGGAGCGGCGGATTGCCTCGAGGCCCTCGGAGTTAACATCAGACAAAATCCCCAAAAATGCGTGGAACTGCTCGAAAGGGTTGGAATATGCTTTTTCTTCGCTCAGGAATATCATACTTCTATGAAATACGTCGGATCCATTAGAAAAGAGCTGGGATTCAGAACAGTGTTCAATATTCTCGGGCCTCTTACAAACCCGGGAAGACCTAACGCTCAGCTGTTAGGCGTGTACGACGAATATCTTCTCGAACCCATGGCGCGTGTTCTTATGAATCTTGGAGTTAAACGAGGAATGGTTGTTTACGGACGGGATAAGCTCGACGAGATTTCTATGTGCGATAGAACCGCCGTGTGCGAATTCAAGGACGGCTGGATGCAGACTTGCTCGCTGATACCCGAGGATTACGGCTTTGCTCATTGCGAAAAATCCGATCTTGCGGGAGGAACTCCGGAAGAAAACGCCGTTATTACAAGAGCGATCCTTAGTGGTGAACGGGGACCTAAGAGAGACGCGGTCCTTCTGAACGCCGGCATGTCGCTTTACATAGGCGGAAAAGCTGAAACGTCGGTCGAAGGAGTTGCTCTCGCCGCCGAGCTTATCGATTCGGGCAAAGCCGCCGAAACTCTCGAAAAATTTATTGAAGTCAGCAATCTTGCGGAGGCTTAATTATGACGACGCTTGAAGAACTGGCCATATACGCGAAGGAGAGAACGCTCGAGGCGAAAAATAAAATATCCGCGTCGGAAATAAGGGCGGCTGCCGAATCCGCGCAGGTCGGAAATTTTGAATTTGAAAAAGCGCTCTCGACGGATGGAATGTCGTTTATATGCGAGTGTAAGAAGGCCTCTCCGTCTAAGGGAATTATCGCTCGGGAATTCCCTTATCTCGATATTGCCAAAGAATACGAGGCGGCTGGAGCGGACTGCATTTCCGTTCTGACGGAACCGAAGAGATTTCTCGGACGCGACGAATACCTCGGAGAAATAGCGAGAGCGGTGAAAATTCCGTGTCTCAGAAAAGATTTTACCGTAGACGAATACATGATCTACGAGGCGAAACTGCTTGGAGCGTCCGCTGTTCTTCTGATTTGTTCAATTTTGCCGGAGAGTATTATAAAAGAATATATCGACATATGCGACGGACTTGGCCTCTCCGCTCTCGTAGAGGCGCACGACGAGCGTGAGGTCGAGACGGCTCTGCGCGCCGGAGCTCGTATCGTAGGGGTTAACAATCGTAATCTTAAAGATTTTACAGTCGATACGGGCAACAGCGGCAGGCTTCGGCGCTTGGTTCCTCCGAACGTCCTGTTCGTGTCGGAAAGCGGGATAAGAACGGCGGACGATGTGAGAAAGCTTTACGACAACGGAGTCGACGCGGCGCTTATAGGAGAGGCGCTTATGAGGGCTGAAAACAAGAAGGCAAAGCTAAACGAGCTGAGGTCGCGCTTATGACGAAAATAAAGCTGTGCGGACTTACGACGGAACGGGATATTGAAATTGCAAACTCTCTTAAACCGGAGTTCGTAGGATTTGTTTTCGCCGAGGGAAGCCGCCGCGGAATATCTTATGAAACGGCCGATAATTTAAGAGCGAAACTAAACCGAAATATACTTTCCGCAGGAGTTTTCGTCGACGAGCCGATTGAAAATATTCTCGAGCTTTTTAGACGCGGGACGATCGATATCGCTCAGCTTCACGGCGACGAGAATGAAGAATATATAAAGCGTTTGCGAGATATTTCAGGAAAGCCCGTAATAAAAGCGTTTCGCATTACCGATACCTGCGACTACGAGGCGGTTGAAAGATGCGGAGCCGATTTCGCTCTTCTTGATTCAGGCGCGGGAAGCGGGAAAGTTTTCGATTGGAATCTTGTGAAAAATATCAAACGTCCGTATTTTCTAGCCGGAGGGTTATCCGCTTTAAACGTGCGTGAGGCTATTAAAGAGCTCCATCCGTATGCTGTCGACGTTAGCTCTAAAATAGAAAAAGCCGGAGTTAAAGACGAGGCGCTGGCGAGGGAATTCGTGCGTTCGGCGCGTTCGTAAAGAAACGCATAGAAGCAAAAACGGCGAAATAAGCCGTAAACACTACTAAAAGAAAACGAAAAGGAAATTATAATGACTAATCCAAACGGGCGCTTTGGAGCGCATGGAGGACAGTACGTTCCAGAAACGCTTATGAACGCGGTGGGAGAACTGGAAGAAGCGTACAATAAATATAAAATGGACGCCGCCTTTAACCGCGAGCTTGCAGAGCTTTTTAACGGATACGCCGGCAGACCGTCTCTTCTTTACTACGCTGAAAAAATGACGAAGGAGCTCGGAGGCGCGAAAATTTATCTTAAAAGGGAAGACTTAAACCATACGGGTTCGCATAAAATAAACAACGTTCTCGGTCAGGCCCTGCTCGCGAAAAAAATGGGCAAAAAGCGTTTGATAGCGGAGACCGGAGCGGGTCAGCACGGAGTAGCTACGGCTACGGCCGCGGCCCTTATGGGCATGGAGTGCGTTGTGTTTATGGGAGAAGAGGATACGATAAGGCAGGCTCTGAACGTATATCGTATGCGTCTTCTCGGCGCGGAGGTCGTTCCAGTTAAGACCGGAACGGCCACGCTTAAAGACGCCGTGTCCGAAGCGATGCGCGAGTGGACCCGGAGAATAGACGATACTCACTACTGCCTTGGTTCCGTAATGGGACCTCATCCGTTCCCGACTATAGTGCGGGACTTTCAGGCGGTCATTTCAAGAGAGATCAGAGATCAGCTTATGGAGAGGGAAGGACGTCTTCCTGACGCCGTTGTCGCCTGCGTCGGCGGAGGCTCGAACTCCATCGGCAGCTTTTATCATTTTATAGACGACAAAAGCGTGCGCCTTGTCGGATGCGAAGCGGCTGGGAGAGGTATCGACACTTTTGAAACGGCCGCTACGGTAAACGTCGGAAAACCGGGGATATTTCACGGGATGAAATCGTATTTTTGCCAGGATGAGTTCGGACAGATCGCCCCCGTATACTCCATTTCCGCGGGGCTGGATTATCCCGGGGTCGGTCCGGAGCACGCGTACCTCCACGACGTTGGGCGCGCCGAATACGTTCCGATCACGGACGACGAAGCGGTAGACGCGTTTGAGTACCTTTCCAGAACAGAGGGAATTATTCCGGCTATAGAATCGGCTCACGCCGTCGCGTACGCGATGAAAGAAGCTCCAAATATGGAGAAAAGTCAAATAATGGCGATAACCATATCCGGCAGGGGCGACAAGGACTGCGCCGCTATAGCGCGTTACAGAGGGGAGAATATATATGAGTAGGATAGGGAAAGCGTTTGCCGGAGGAAAAGCCTTTATAGCTTTTATCACATGCGGAGACCCGGATCTGGACACAACGGCCGCCGCGGTCAGAGCCGCGGCTGATAACGGAGCGGATCTTATCGAGCTCGGTATTCCGTTTTCCGATCCTACGGCCGAAGGACCGGTGATACAGGAGGCGAATTTCAGAGCTCTCAGAGGAGGAGTCACGACGGATAAAATATTCGATCTTGTCAGAGACCTCAGACGAGATTTGGACGTTCCAATGGTGTTTATGACATATGCGAACGTTGTCTTTTCTTACGGTGGGGACAGATTTATGGCCGCGTGCCGAGACATTGGAATAGACGGTATCATACTGCCCGACTTGCCGTTTGAAGAAAAAGACGAATTTCTTCCCGTCTGCCGTCGATATGGAATAAAGCTTATATCGCTCGTAGCTCCTACGTCGGATAAAAGAACCGCTATGATAGCGAAAGAAGCCGAGGGCTTTATATACATAGTTTCAAGTCTTGGCGTCACTGGCGCTAGAAGCGAAATATCAACCGATATCGATTCCATTGTGTCTGTAATTCGGCGGAACACGGACGTTCCATGCGCTATCGGATTCGGCATTTCAACTCCCGAACAGGCGAAAAAAATGGCCGGCCTTTCAGACGGAGCGATCGTCGGTTCTGCTATCGTAAAAATAATTGCCGAGCACGGAGCCGAGGCGCCGCCGTACGTAGGTGAATTCGTAAAGCGAATGAAAAGCGCGTTGGTTTAACAAGATCACAGCTTGCTTTGATCCCAAATTAAGCCGCGCGGCGCCGCTGTAAAAAAACGTTGATTATACAGGGATTTTGTGGTACAATAACAATAGGCGTAAGCGGCTTGACCGTCGTTTGCGCCTATAAATACATAATCCGAACCGCGTAATACGCAGAAAACAAATATTTTAAATAGATTTAAATAAGTTTGTCGCGCGAATTCAGCCGCGCAATAAACCGCGGCCCATACAAAAATGCTGATAGAAAGGCTTTACCTTAAAGATGAAACTTACGGAATTGTTTGAAAAAAAGACTTTGTCTCTGTCCTTCGAGGTGTTTCCTCCGAAAACGTCTATGACGTTTGACAGCGTTAAAAGCGCTACTGAGGAAATAGCCGCTCTGCATCCTTCTTTTATGAGCGTGACGTACGGCGCCGGGGGAGGAACGAGCCGATATACGCTGGACATTGCAAAAAACATACTTGAAAAATATTCCGTTCCAACTCTGGCCCATTTGACGTGCGTTTCTTCCACAAGGGATACGGTCAGAGAGAAAATTGAGGAGATAAAGAAGTCTGGAGTTGAAAATATAATGGCTCTTCGAGGAGACCTGACTCCTGAGCTTGAAGCGGGCGACCGGAGCTCGTGGGACTATAAGCACGCGGTGGATCTTATACGCGATATAAAAGAAAGCGGCGGAGATTTTTGTATCGGAGGCGCGTGCTATCCTGAAATACATCCGGAAAGCGCGGACCAATCTGAGGATATTAAATATCTTAAGGAAAAGGTAGACGCCGGCTGTTCGTTTCTGACGACGCAAATGTTTTTCGATAACAATCTTTTTTATAATTTTCTCTACAAAATACGCGAAGCAGGTATAACGGTGCCTGTGATCCCCGGCATCATGCCGATTACAAACGGATCTTTTCTCGAACGTTCTATTAAGCTGTCCGGGTCTTTCGTTCCTCAAAGATTCAAGAGCCTTGTGGATAAATTCGGCAGGTCGCCGGCGGCTATGAAGCAAGCTGGAATCGCGTATGCTACCGATCAGATAATAGATCTGTTTGCTAACGGCGTTTCAAACGTCCATGTATATTCCATGAACAAGCCCGACGTCGCGGAAAAGATTATGAGTAATCTTTCCGACATAATCGAACAAGAATGAGAAACGACGTATATACAAAATTTTATGGTCCCGCTCCGGTCGACACGGTTGAAATAATGAGATACGCTGGAATGCGGCCGGACGCCGACGAACTTTATTCTCTTCTCAGCGAGTGCCTTGAAGAGGCCGAGGGAAAATTCGTTCAGAGAATTTGCTTCGCGGAATTTCCCGTTAAGGAAATCGACGGAGGCTTAGATCTCGGGTTTACGGAGACGCGTTCGTCTGATCTTATGAAAAACTTGAGAGGATGCGGCAGTATAGTATTATTCGCTGGAACAGTCGGTATGGAGATAGACAGACTGATAGCCCGATATGCAAAGATATCGCCGGCGAAAGCTCTTATGTTTCAAGCTATCGGAGGCGAACGCATCGAGAGCCTTTGCGACGTATTTAACGCCGACGTTACAGAAAAAATTCGTATGGAGGGAATGTCGACAAGACCGCGTTTCAGCCCCGGATACGGCGATTTCCCTTTAATGGTTCAAAAAGATATATTCAGAGCGCTCGACTGTCCGCGAAAAATCGGAGTTACGCTAAACGACAGTCTGCTAATGTCGCCGTCTAAGTCTGTTACCGCGCTTATAGGGGTTACAAATAATAATCAAAACAATAAAAATCGCGCTAAAGACGGATGCGAGGTATGCGGACTCGAGGACTGTTCATATAGGAGGAGCAAATGATCATAACCGAATATCTTAAGGATCATATTTTATTTCTTGACGGCGGTATGGGAACGCTTCTTCAGGATAAAGGTCTTGAATCCGGCGAGCTGCCGGAGCGGTGGAATATCCTTCATCCCGACGTTATCGCCGGTATTCATAAAGATTATTACGACGCTGGAAGCAATGTGGTAAGCACTAACACTTTCGGCGCCAATTCTCTCAAATTTTCATCCGACGAGCTGGAGCGTATCGTAGAGGCGGCGATAAAAAACGCGAGGATCGCCGAAGAGCGGAGCTCTGGCAAGCAGGAAAAATGGGTGGCTCTAGATATAGGTCCTACCGGCCGTATGCTGGCGCCATACGGAGATTTCGACTTTGAAGAGGCCGTCGATGTTTTTGCCGAAACCGTAAGGCTTGGCGTAAAATACGGAGTCGATCTTATATTTATAGAAACCATGAACGACAGCTACGAAACTAAGGCCGCTTTGCTTGCCGCGAAGGAGAACAGCGATTTGCCCGTGTTCGTGTCTAACGCGTACGGCGAGGACGGCAAACTAATGACGGGAGCCGATCCCGCGTCTATGATAGCTATGCTCGAAGGAATGGGAGCCGACGCCATAGGAGTTAACTGTTCTCTCGGCCCCAAGGCCCTTAGAGGCGTCGTTGAAGAATATCTCAAGTATGCGTCGACGCCGGTTATTCTTAAGCCTAACGCAGGTCTTCCGAGGTCTGATCATGGAAAGACCGTGTACGACGTGTTTGCTCCGGAATTTTCCTCCGACGCGCGCGACCTTGTGGAAAAAGGCGTGCGGATTGTAGGCGGATGCTGCGGAACTACGCCCGAATATATTGCAGAGACGGTTAGAAAATGCATTGAGCTTTCTCCGATTCCGATTACTCCGAAAGATTTGACCTTCGTTTCATCGTATACTCACGCCGTATTTTTCGACGAGGCGCCGATCCTTATAGGAGAGCGTATAAATCCTACCGGAAAAAAGCGGTTTAAGGAAGCTCTTAAAGAAAGAGACATAGATTATATTCTGAGAGAGGGAATAGCGGAGCAGGAGCGAGGCGCGCATATTCTGGACGTTAACGTAGGGCTTCCGGAAATCGACGAAGTGGAAATGCTGAAACGCGCCGTGTGCGAACTGCAGGCCGTGATAGATCTTCCGTTGCAGATAGATACGTCGGACCCCGCGGCCATGGAAACGGCTTTGCGTAGGTATAACGGCAAGGCGATGATAAATTCCGTAAACGGAAAACGGGAGAGTATGGACTGCGTGTTCCCTCTGGCCGCGAAATACGGCGGCTTGGTCGTCGCCCTTACCCTTGATGAGAACGGCATTCCCTCCACTGCTGAGGAACGCCTTAAAATCGCTGAAAGAATAATAGACGAGGCCGCGAAATACGGAATCGGAAAGAAAGATATAATTTTTGATCCGCTCGCGATGACTATTAGCGCGGATAGCTCGGCGGCTAAAGAAACGCTGCGCGCGGTTAAGCTTATAGGCGATAAGCTTGGGTGCCGTACTTCCCTTGGCGTTTCAAACGTTTCTTTCGGACTTCCCCAGCGAGACGCAGTCACCGCGACGTTTTTTACTCTTGCTTTAAGCAACGGTCTTTCCGCGGCGATCATGAATCCGTATTCGGCAGAAATGATGAAAGCGTATTATACGTTCCGCGCGCTGAACGGATTTGACGATAACTGCGCCGATTACATTAAGTTTGCGTCGGAGTTGCCGCAGGCGCAGATTCAGACGCCTTCAGAGAAGAACGCGAGTAACTCGTCGACCGCCGAAAGCGGAGAAAAACACGGCTCGGAGCTTCAGAGGGCGATAATAAAAGGACTTAAGGATCAGGCGGCTGTTTTTACCGAAAAGCTTCTTGAAAGCGTTCCTCCGCTGCGTATAGTTCAGGAAGAGATCATTCCGGCCCTCGATACGGTTGGAATGGGGTTTGAAAATAAAACCGTGTATCTTCCACAGCTTCTTATGAGCGCGGAAGCGTCCAAGGCTGCGTTCGAGCAGATTAAGCTTAAGGTTCCGGCTGGAAAGGCGGGAGGAAAATGCGGCTTCGTAATTGCGACGGTCAAAGGAGATATTCACGATATTGGAAAAAATATCGTGAAGCTTTTGCTTGAAAATTACGGTTTTGCCGTAAGCGATCTTGGTAGAGACGTTCCGCCGGAGGCGGTGGTGGAAGAAACCGTAAGGCTTCATGCTCCTCTAGTCGGTCTAAGCGCGCTGATGACTACCACAGTTCCCGCAATGGAGGAGACTATCGCGCAGCTTCGTGAAAAAGCTCCGTGGTGCAAAATTGTAGTCGGGGGAGCCGTGCTCAATCAGGAATACGCCGACGCTATTGGAGCGGATAAATACGCGAAGGACGCTATGGAAACTGTTCGTTACGCCGAAGAGATAAACGACGGTTTGCGCGTTTAGAGACGTAAATAAACTCGATGAGCATCAATTAAAAGTTTTAAACGATATTTTAAGGGAGCAGATTTCTAAGTCCGCTCCCTTGATTCTCTTTAGAAATTTTATTTTTTTGCATGCGCAAATAAAGATAGCCCTTGATTATCAGAGTATTTTTTGATATACTTGAAATAATAAACAATTTTTACGGAGTTACAATGGAAAAGATAAGAAAACCACGGGGAACTATGGATATATTTTCTCCGGAAAGCGACATATGGGTATATGTGGAAGAAAAAATGAGAGAAGTCGCGCGACGTTTCGGATTCACAGAAGTAAGGACGCCGACCTTTGAAGAAATAGGTCTTTTCAAGCGCGGCGTAGGCGATACTACCGACGTCGTTCAAAAAGAAATGTACGCTTTTGAAGATAAGGACGGATCTGTTTTCGCTCTTCGGCCTGAAGGAACCGCGTCCGTCGTTCGCGCTATAATTGAAAACGGAAAAACGTCGGACCCTATGCCTCTTAAATATT
This sequence comes from uncultured Eubacteriales bacterium, assembly GCA_949747515.1. GTDB lineage: Bacteria > Bacillota > Clostridia > Oscillospirales > CAG-272 > RUG11130. Next base: position 38,647 of record CATKFO010000047.1, on the reverse strand, counting down.
ACTACATAATAAATTGTTTTAGATACGAAAAGCCTCAGGCTGGGAGAAGCCGCGAGTTCTCGCAGTTCGGTATCGAAATGTTTGGGGCGTCCGGCGCTGCGGCGGATTTTACCTCTATTTCTCTCGCAAACGCGTTATTGCGGGAGCTTGGAATTCAGGGGATAAAGCTTCACATAAATTCTATAGGATGTCCCGAATGCCGTCCCGCGTATAGGGAAAAGCTGATCGAATATTTAAACGAAAGAAGAGACTCTTTGTGCGATACATGCAAGGAGCGACTTGAGATGAATCCGCTCCGAGTTCTCGACTGCAAAAACGACGAATGCCGCAAGATCGCCGAGGGCGCGCCGAAATCCGTAGATAACCTCTGCACGGAGTGCAAAGCGCATATGGATACGCTGATAAATATGCTTGATTCGTGCGGTATAGATTACGTTATCGACACAAAAATCGTGCGAGGACTCGATTACTATACGAAAACCGTGTTTGAGTTTATATGCGACGGAATAGGGGCGCAGAGCACCGTTTGCGGAGGAGGAAGATACGACGGACTTATGGAACAGCTCGGGGGTCCTTCGCTGCCGGGTATCGGTTTTGGAATGGGGATTACTCGCCTTATTATGGCTATGAAGCAGTCGGGAGCATACCTGCCGGAACGCGAGCCTTTATCTCTGTACGTCGCGCCTCTTGGAGACCGCGCGTCCATAGAATCCCAGCGTATCGTAACTGAGCTTAGAGACGCCGGAGTTCGCGCCGAGTGCGATATTATGAACAGGAGCCTGAAGGCTCAGATGAAATACGCGGACAAGCTCGGCGCGCGTTACGCGCTTATTATCGGAGACAGCGAGCTTGAATCCGGCGTCGCCGTCATTAAAAATATGCAAACGAGCGAGCAGACTGAAATAAAAATTTCCGACGCCGCAGATTTTATCAGAAAAAGCATGTGAATGTAAATTAATTCATTCGTATATGAGCAAGGAGAAATATTGTAATGGAATCCTTTGAAAAAAAAGATAAAAGAACTCATTATTGCGGAGAACTTAGTTCAAAAAATATAGGCGAGCGCGCGCACGTACTGGGTTGGTGTCAAAGACAACGCGATTTAGGCAGCCTTATCTTCATAGATCTTAGAGACAGAACGGGTATAGTGCAGCTCGCGTTTGACGACGGGACGGATAAAAAACTTTTCAGCGACGCTTTCGGAACTCGCGCGGAGTATGTTATTTCAGCTGGCGGTACTGTTCGTTCGAGAGGAGATGGAGCCGTAAATCCTAATATGGCTACGGGAGAGGTAGAGATAGCCGTAGACTATTTCAAGATACTTTCGACGGCTCAGACTCCGCCGTTCGCTATTGTCGAGGACAGCGACGTTCGTCCTGAGCTGAGGCTCGCTCATCGTTATCTTGACCTGCGTCGACCCGATCTGCAAAACAATATAATCGCGCGTTCTAAAATCGTCAAAATAGCGAGAGATTATTATGCTGAAAACGGATTCGTAGATATAGAAACTCCGTGTCTAATTAAACCAACTCCAGAGGGGGCCAGGGACTATCTCGTTCCCAGCAGGGTTCATCCCGGAAAGTTTTACGCTTTGCCGCAGTCTCCCCAGCTGTACAAACAGCTTTTGATGTATTCCGGATTCGACCGATACTTTCAGGTGGCTCGATGCTTCAGAGACGAGGATCTACGAGCCGACAGACAGCCTGAGTTTACTCAGCTTGACCTTGAAATGTCTTTTGCGGACGAAGACGATATTATATCTTTGAACGAAGGTTTTATAAAGCGCCTTTTTGAGGATTTTATGGGCGAGTCTATTGAAACTCCGTTTAAGAGAATGACTTACGCGGAAGCTATGCGAAGATACGGCTCGGATAAACCGGACACTCGCTTTGAAATGGAGCTGCAGGATATTTCGGATCTTGTGGCAAAGTGCGGTTTTTCCGTATTCGCTGGGGCGGTCGAAAAAGGCGGCTCGGTTCGCGGAATCAACGTAAAGGGCGGAGCGTCCATGTCGCGTAAAGAAATAGACTCTCTTGTCGAATATGTAAAAACATATGGGGCGAAAGGTCTCGCTTGGTATAAAAACGCCGCGGGCTCCGTTTCCTCATCGTTCGCTAAGTTTATGACCGAAGATGAGATTACTTCGATTACTGAAAGAATGGGAGTGGAAGCCGGGGATCTTCTCCTTATTGTTGCTGATGAAAACGACGTTGTATTCGACGCTCTCGGAGCGCTTCGCGTCTATGTAGCAAAGAAGCTCGGTATGATCGATAAGTCAAAGTTTAATTTCCTTTGGGTTACTGAATTTCCTCTTCTGGAGTACGATAAGGAAGACGGACGTTTTTACGCTAAACATCACCCGTTCACCATGCCTTTTGAAGAAGATCTTCCTCTGCTTAACAGCGATCCCGCTTCTGTCAGAGCGAGAGCCTACGACATAGTTCTCAACGGCTCTGAGCTTGGCGGCGGGTCAATAAGAATACATACGACTGAAATGCAGAGCAAAATGTTCGACGTCCTTGGAATCGGTAAGGAGGAAGCGGAAGAAAAATTCGGCTTCCTGCTTGAAGCGTTCAAGTACGGAGTTCCGCCGCACGGAGGACTTGCGTTTGGTCTGGACAGACTTGTATGCCTTTTACTGGGACTTGAGGATATCCGCGACGTAATCGCATTCCCGAAGGTTCAAAACGCATCCGAACTATTGTCAAAATGCCCCGCTAACGCGGATCCCAAAACGCTGGAAGAGCTTTCTATAAGCGTTACGAAAGAAGAATAAACGTATGGCGCGCGTCGTTGTTTGACGGCGAAACAATAATGGCTTTAAAATAGCCTGAATATTAAAATAAACAATATTAACGCCGTTTCGGGATATTCGCGTTTGTTTATCGGAGCGGCTGAAAGGGTCGGTAGAATACTATGAAACACAGAGTAGGATTCATCGGATATGGAGAAATGGGAGGCGGATATCACTGGGAGGTGATGAAGGACAGATCGGACGTGTGCGACGATCTTGCCCCCGTCGCGGTATATGATGTCAGGCAGTCCAGACGAGAGCTTGCCGCTCAAAGAGGAATGAAGGCTTACGATAACGTAGAGGACTTTCTTGCAAGCGACGACTTCGACGTGGTAGTCGTAGCCTGCGCGAACAATTTCCATTGCGAGATGACATGCCGCGCTTTGAGAGCTGGAAAGCACGTTGTCTGTGAAAAACCGGCCGCCATGTCTCCGGAGGAATTTTCAGAAATGATAAGGGTATCAGAAGAAACCGGGAAATTTCTGTTTATCCACCAGAACCGGCGCTTTGACCGTGATTTTATGATCGTTAAGCACGCTTACGATACCGGACGTTTTGGAAAGCTCTACAATATTGAAAGTAATTTCTGCGGAGGCACCCTGTTCGGCTGGAGAGCTTTTAGGGATCATGCGGGAGGAATATTATACGATTGGGGCGTGCATTTGATAGATCAGATCGTGTATATGATGAACGAGCCGGTAAAAACCGTATACGCCGACATGAGATACGAGAAGAATAAAGACGCGGACGACAGAACGACGGTTGAAATGACCTTTGAAAGCGGAGTTAAAGCAAGAGTTACGGTTTCAGGCTCGTTCCTTGCTCCCCTTCCTCGTTGGTCCGTCTATGGCGAAAAGGGAACGCTTTGGATAGACGAGCTGTACGGCGATAGCGGTACGTTTAGATATTCGACCGATTCGCATTGGGAAGAACTGCCCGCGGACGTTTACGGCCCTCAGGGCGCGTACGTACGCAATCAGGAGCGTTTGAGCGAAAACCTTACTCGCGTAAGTTATCCCGACGACGGATTTGCGCCTCCTCAGGACTGGGCGGCTTTCTTGTATAAAAATATTTTCGACACTATCGATGGAAAAGCGGAAATGATCGTTACTCACGAACAGGTTATGACGACGCTCAAGGTTATTGAAGCCGCCTTTAAGTCTTCTGAAGCCTCCCGGCCGGTCGACATAGTTTGAATAAAGACGCGTCGGATAAAATCAGGGAAATCGTCGGACTGCGCGTTTTGTCTGAAGGAGTAAGGGCGGGAATAGGCTTCGATCCGATAAAAACAGGCTTATATTCCGCTTCACGAATGGCGGGAAAGCCGGACGATACTATTCTTATTATCGCGTTGAGACGCAAAGGAAGACGCTATTTGCCGGCCGAATTATTGCTAACGGCAAAACTGTTGCTTTATCCCTGTAAATTATCGGAAAAGATTTTAGAGTTCTGTAAATCGAACTCGTCAGAAGAGGTTATAATTGTTCTTCGCGGAGGAAAAGAGCGCGATTTTTCTCATAAAGCGGCGGTTTGCATACATTTAGAAAAAAGTTTGCGGTTTTACAATATTATTTTACACGGATATTACCTTACGGATGGAGCAGACTTTGAAAATATCGCTTCATTTTTATGAATGTTTGTTCCTTCGTAGATTTTGAAACAGAATACCAATTTTTGGTCTGCGTAATTATACGGCGTTTTACCAAATCGAAAATTAGACTATTATCCGTGCGCTTTACCGACGGGGATTTTATGCAAATACTGTTCGGAGAGCCGGAGAGGTAACTAAATATCGCTTAATATGATAAATGATTCGTTAGAAGTATTTGCATCAAATTGCGCGTCATATAATTCAGAGCGGAACGGATTGATTGATAATAGAAGGCGAAAGAATCCTCTTAAGAAACTGGGAGGATTCAGATGCAGATGATTTGGTAGAAGGATTAAATAATATAAACGTTTCAAAATGGCTAGCCACAGTTCCTTTCCCTTATACAAAATGCGATGCGGAAGGCTTTATTTACTATGCAAAGCATATTGCAGAAAATACAGGAGATATCATGCTGGCAATCGTCCTTAAAGAAAATAATAAAGCGATAGGCGGAACGTCTATAGAATCGATAAATAAAAGACATGGAACCGCGGGCGGAGGGATATGGATCAACGAAAAATATCAAAAGAACGGCTATGGAACTGAAGCGTTTTCTATAAAAATTAAATATGCCTTCGAAGAGCTAGGTTTGAGAAGAATGGAAAATGGGTATTTTCCAGGTAACTATCAATCAGAAAAAATGCAGCAAAAGCTGGGATTTAAAAACGAGGGAATTAAAAGAAAAAGGTTTTTATGTTTAGCGACTAACGAATATGTAGACGAATGCATTACAGGTCTGTTAAAGGAAGAATTTGTTGAATTTCATTAAAAATAAGAATTAAAACTTTACGCTATCTTTTTATACTGATAATTGTGTTTCCAAAATGCGTTTTGTTTGACTTAGATAAGCAAAGTAAAATAAAAAATACAAATCAGTTGATTCCTCCCCGGAAAATTCCCTCCTATGGTTTTTCATATTCTACCATAGGAGGGCTTTCTTGTCTTTGTCCGTTTTTTCGATCCTCTGAATTCATACTCCAAGCGTTTTTTTAATAACATATTTATCTCCTTGCATTCTTCAAGTAAACAAAATATAATGTAGATAGGATTTATTTCTTAGCTTCGGCTAATTCACATATATCGGAAAAAGATGGATTGAATGATAAAAAGAGCAAATTGAGTCGACAAACAGATGAGGAAACCTTACGATGTCTGTAAGTGGTATTTGCGAGTTTCATCTGATATACTGTTATCAGAAACGAAGGAGGAATCGCTTATGAACATGCGAAATCAGATTTTACAGGTGGAAAGCCTTACGAAAATTTATGGCAGAGGCGAAAACAAAACTGAGGCCCTGAAAGGAATCGCCTTTAACGTATTGGAGGGCGAATTTTTAGGAATTATGGGCGCCAGCGGTTCTGGAAAGACCACGTTGCTTAATTGTATCGCAACTATGCTTAAACCTACGTCCGGAAAAATTATTCTTAAAGGGAAGAACGTCGCCGGTTTTAGCGGCGGAGAACTTGCGGACTATCGAGGTAAAAAAATCGGATATCTGTTTCAGGAATTCGAGCTTCTTGAAAATCTTACGGCAAGAGAAAACATAACGCTTCCGTTGTTTCTGCACGGCGTTTCGGCGAAAAAAGCAAAATCCGATATTGAAGCGCTTGCGGCAATGCTTGATATCGCCGGAGAGCTTGATAAATTTCCGACTCAGCTTTCCGGAGGACAAAAGCAGCGCGTGGCGGCGGCAAGAGCGTTGATTTCAGATCCAGATATCGTTCTTGCAGACGAACCCACCGGAGCTCTGGACAGCAAAAACTCTAAAACGCTGATGGACAAGCTGGAGGCGATCAACCGCGAACAGCGCAAAACGATAATGATGGTAACTCACGACGCCAACGCCGCAAGCTATTGCTCGCGAATTCTCTTTATTCAGGACGGACGTATTTTCCATGAACTGAGGAGAAATATAAGTACCGAATCTACGTCGGATTTCTACGACCGTATTGCGAATGTTATGGCTCAGTTGGGAGGAGGCTCCGCTAATGTTCTTTAAACAGATTCGGCGGAACGCCGCAAAAAACAGAAAAGGGAACGGTCTGTTTTTCGGCTCTCTGGCGATTGCGATAGCGGCGTTTTATACGCTGCTTTCCCTCGGAGAGCAGGATGTTACGCGTTATCTCGCTACAATAGAAAGCGAGGCGGTTGAAAAGCTTATGACGCTTCTTCCCATTGTATATGGAATTTCATTATTTTTTGTGTTTTTTCTTGTGTATTTCGCCTGCAAATATCAGACGGACAGCCGCAGGCGTGAACTCGGAATGTATCTGATGCTGGGAATGAAGCGAGGACGCCTGTTTTCAATGCTGTTTTGTGAAACGTTGTGGAATAGCGTGATCTCGTTGTTGATCGGACTTCCCGCGTCGCTGTTATTAACCGAAGGGATTAGCCTTGTCACGGCTAAAGTAGTTGGACTCGGCATTATAGGACATCGCTTCTCCTTTTCACCGTATGCGATACTCTGGACAGTGTGCGGATATGTTCTCGTACAGCTTTTGTCTATGATGATCATCTGCATTGATCTTGGTAAGGCGGAGCCTGCGGACCTTCTCCGTTCCGACGACGCAAAAAAACAGACGATTTTGTCCTGTTCGAAGAGCGCGGCGATTTTTGCTGTAGGTATCGTGTTTTTGTCCCTTGCGTATTATTTTGGAATTTTTAGAATGAGAACATTGAATATGGCCGTCATGCTGTGTATAATTATATGCGGTATTCTCGGCACGTTTCTGCTGTACCGCGGACTCGGCGGCCTTCTTGGGAGGTATATACGTCGAAAAGCTCCAAACGCTACAGGACTTCAGACTTTTACCGCAAGGCAAGTTCAGGAAAACGTTCTGTCTCAGCATAAGTCGCTGGCGGTATCTTCGCTTCTGCTGCTGACGGCTCTTTCCTGCGTTTCATACGGCGTTTCTATGGGTCTCGCTCGATCCGTAGACGGTCGTTCCGTTGATTTTTCCATATTCGGAGAGGACGAAAAAATCGACGCTGTTTTGGAGAGCGACGACGTTCATGAAATGGTAAATGATTCGTATCCGCTGCGCCTGTCTGTAATAAAAGACGGATATTTCCGCGATGAAGATAAGGCGTTCGACGCCTCGAAACTCGAGGAAGCGCTCGGTTCCGTCGAAGGCTCGGATAACATTATCGAAAATCTTCACATCGAGTATGTGATTTCAGAAAGCTCCTATAATAAAATTTTAGAAGGCGTAGGAAAGGAAGAAATCAATCTGGAGGGGCGCAAGGCCGCGATATATACTTCTCTTGCAAATGAAGGAGATTTTGGTTCGATATTGGGAAAAGCCTTGAAAAAAGGAGCGTCTATCGGTATAGACGGAACGGATTACGAGCTTCTTCCCACTCTATATTATGATAATGTCGTAGCTGATCGGGCGATTACGCTTTATATGGCCTTGATCGTACCAGACGAACTTTTCACAGAGGTTGCAAGGGAGCGCGAAGCATACTGCCGGAATGTTCGCTTGACCGATACGATAGTTGAAGATATGGGACTGATGCAGGCGGTTCAGAAAATGGACGCGCTTTTGGCGGACGCGGGAATAGAATACGACAGCTATCTCGGCGGGATCGGGCGGAATTTATTCTACACGGTGGCCGCGAGTTATCTTACAATTTATCTCGGCGCATTGTTCTGGTTGATCGCCAACACGGTCATAGGAATGAAGTATTTGATCGGACAGCGTCAAACGAGACGTCGTTATGAAACGCTTACAATGCTGGGCGCCGATATGGAATTAATGAGCGGCTCGGTAAAAAAACAGATCGGAAGCTATTTTTCACTGGCTCTCTGCGTGGCCGTCGTTAGCAGCGCGGCGGCGATATACACAATGTTTACAAGCTTTACAAAACTGCCGGAGGGAGCGTCTTTGCAGAGAACGGCGGCGTTTTCCGTCGGGGCGCTGGCGATTTTTGCAATCATTGAAATTCTTTATATCGGAATTGTCAAACGAACGGCTATCCGCGAGATACGCCGGATCGACATAACAAATAGGAGATGATTTTGTGCTTAGAATCGTGATCGCGGAGGACGATATTTATCTTCGTGAAGAATTGATACACACCTTAAAAAAGGCCGGATATGAAGCGGAGGCGCTTACCTCGTTTGAAAACGCGGAGGAAGCTATTGCGCGAATGCGTCCCGCCCTTGTCATACTCGATGTGAATCTTCCCGGAAAATCCGGCTACGAGTTATGTAAAAATCTCAAGATAAAGGCTTCCTTCCCGATCCTGATTCTAACGGCGCGGGATACTCTTTCCGACGAGCTTACTGCGCTTGGCTTGGGTGCCGATGATTTTCTCGCAAAGCCGTGCCGCCCGGAACGCTTGATTGCAAGAGCGGAGCGGCTGCTTCAAACATACGACAAACAGCTCCGTGCCTTGCTTCGAGTCGGCGCGCTGTCTTTAGACGTCGATACTTACAAGCTGGTTTGCGCGGATAAATTTTTGATTCTTGCGGAGACGGAGGGGAAAATTATGCGTATGCTGATGGAATCGTATCCTGATATTGTAAGCAAAAGCGATTTATTTTCCTCTGTTTGGGGAACGGAAGAATTTATCGATGAAAATATCCTGCAGGTAAATATGAGCAGGCTCAGAAAAAGCCTGTCGGGAATTGGGATGGAGAATATCGTCCGCAATATAAGAGGCAAAGGATATGTTTTAGAGGTGAGCGGAGTATGAAGCGGTTTATAAGGCGAGCGAGGCATTGGATAATACTGCTTCTGGCGACAGACGCCGCCTTTATCTTTTCGACATGGATTATACGCAGAGAAGCTCTCCGATATATGTCTTTATTTATTTTTCTGTTTACGTCGCTTGCTCTTGCAGTCGGATTATTCGCAGAATTTTGCATGCGGCGAAAGGACGAAACTGTTTTGCTCGACTTTTTATCCGCTCCGAATGATCGGACAAAAGAAAATCTTTTGCGGCGATTCGACTATAGCGAAACGGTCCGCGCGCTTTGCTCGCAGTTCCTTTCAGAGCTGTCTCTGGTAAACGAAAAAACTATAGAGCTGACGGAGTACCGCGAATATATTGAAGCGTGGGCGCATGAAGCGAAAACCCCTCTTTCGCTTTCGGCTTTGATTCTTGGAAATCACAAAGACGAGATTTCGCCGTACGTGTATACGAGACTGCGCTACATTCATCGCCTGTTAAACGACGACGTTGAACGGATACTGTACTACGCGCGTCTGCAGGCTGATCATCCAGATATCCGTTTTACTAAATTTCGACTGGACGAATGCGCCGTTGAGGCGCTCGAAGAATATCGACCTTTGATGGAAGAAAAGAGCGTTCTCCTCGATTTGGAGCTTGATCAAACGGAGGTCGTCTCAGATTTTAAAGTGGTTTCCTTCATGCTGTCTCAGATAGTAGGCAACGCGGTAAAATATTCAGATGAAAAAAATGGGAAAATTCTCATAAAAACATGGCGCGCCGCAGACAAAGTTTATCTATCCGTTTACAATAACGGAGACGGAACGCCTCCAGAGGACAAGCCTTTTATCTTTGACAAGGGATTTACAGGTAGTCGTCCGAATCGTCAAAAGGCTACCGGAATGGGATTATACCTTGTCGCTAAATATGCGGAGAAGTTGTGCGTAGATGTACGGCTTGCGTCTCAAATTCCTTTTGACGGCGGATTTGGGATAGAGTTAACTTTCGTTCTGTGACAGTTTAGCCCTATATATTATTCGATATGGATGCGGACTTCCGCATTAAACGCAGGCGTTTTAGCATCGCGTATTTTTTCATCAAAGAATATGATAAATGTGAAAAAAATACGATCAAAAACAGACGTTAATATTTGAAGATTAACAGAACATAATCTGCGTATAGGAAAGCGAGGAACGTTTATGAGCAAATATAACGCTTTATGGGAGTACATAGGCAAAAGCGAAGAACAATCTATGAAGCTAACTTTTGAGCAAATTGAAAAAATATCGGGCTTTCCAATAAACCATTCCTTTTTAAAATTCAAAAAAGAACTTAACGGATATGGTTGGAGAGTCGAGAAAATATCTATGAAAGAGAAAACGGTTATTTTCAATAAAGTAGGTTAGTTTTTTCAGAATGCGGGGGATTTCGGTATTACGAAAGGCGTCGAGCCTAGATCGTCGAATATTCCGACGGCGGATATGAACTAGATTTTGTCAGTTTAAAGAGTTTATAGAAATATATTTGGTTAAGGAAAATGTATGAAATACGAAAAATACGCGAACGAAGTAATCGAAGCTCTTGCGGCGGCTTTGTAGGTCTTTATGCAGGTTTAAACGCCGGATTATAAACAGGATGGCGTTTAAACCTTTAAGCGAGGCATCATTGAAAATTGAAAGCTTATCTTAGCGACGGCAAGGCGTCCGTTATATTTACGCCGCGTTTGACATTTAAAAAGGAAGATAACCAAATTAAATTTAAATATAAATCGGAGGACTCAATATGAAAATTACCGTCATACACGGTCAGAGTCACAAGGGCTCTACCTACCATATCGCGCGCAGTCTGGCGGAAATGCTAAACGGGGAAATAACGGAAATCTTTTTGCCTAAAGATTTCGGAGAGTTCTGCGTCGGATGCTCAGCCTGTTTTGTCGAGTCTGAGATAAAATGCCCGCATTATGAAAAACTGTCGCCCGTAACAAACGCGATCGACGAAGCGGACGTTCTAATTATGGCAAGCCCCGTTTATGTCTATCATGCGACCGGCGCGATGAAGGCTTTGCTTGATCATTACGGTTGGCGTTGGATGGTCCACCGTCCTGAAGAAAAAATGTTTTCCAAACAGGCCGTCTGTATTTCTACCGCCGCTGGGGCGGGTATGAAAAGTACGAATAGGGATATGGCGGACAGCGCCTTCTGGTGGGGCGTTGCAAGGGTCTATACATACGGCGTCGCGGTTGCGGAGATATCATGGGAACGCGTAGCCGAACAGAAAAAACTTCGCGTAGAAAAGAAACTTTCTTCATTGGCGCGAAAAATTTCAAAAAAACAGAGCCGTGTAAAACCGTCGCTTAAAACAAAGCTTTTCTTTTCCGTTATGCGTCAGATGCAGAAGCGCGGTTGGAATAAAGCGGACATAGAATATTGGGCGGAAAAAGGTTGGACTGAGAAAAATCGTCCGTGGAAAGCTGCACAGGCGAAGCGTAGTCGAGAATAAAATCGTCGACTTATGGAAATTTACGCCGAAAATATGAAGCCGTTGGCCTTGAGCGAATAAGGAGATAAAAATGAACGACTGGTTTACGATAGACAAAATTGACGGAGAAACCTACGTCGTCAGCGAGTACCGCCATTGGGAGGAGACGCATTGCTATCTCATAAACGGCGGCGAGCGCAGTTTGCTGATCGACACGGGACTGGGAATTTGCAGCATTTACGACGAAGTGAAAAAACTGACGAATAGACCGATAACGGCTGTCGCGACCCATATTCATTGGGATCACATCGGCGGACACAAATATTTTCCCGATTTCTATGCTCATTCTGCGGAACTTGATTGGCTGACCGGAAAGTTTCCACTGCCTATAGAAGCGGTACGGAATATGATCGTTGATCGCTGCGATTTGCCAGACGGCTTTGATATAAACGCGTACGAAATATTTCAGGGATCTCCATCGGCGCTTCTTTCAGACGGAGATATAATCGATCTTGGCGGCAGAAAAATTGAAGCGCTGCATACGCCCGGCCATGCTCCGGGACATTTGTGCTTTTGGGAACAAGAGAAGGGATATTTATTTACGGGAGATTTGGTTTATAAAGACGTTTTATTCGCTTGTTATCCGTCTACAGATCCCGAAGCGTATATTTCTTCGCTTGAAAGGATTGCGTCGCTGAACGCCGAAAGAATATTTCCCGCGCACCATTCGCTGGATATACGCCCGGAGATTGTCGCCCGTATGCGTGATGCGTTCCGACAGTTAAAATCAGAGGGAAAGCTGCGTCACGGAGGCGGTTCTTTTGACTATGGAGACTGGGGCGTGACGTTGTAACCGATTTGCTTAAACGAAAATATGATTACAAAACTGAAATACGGAAATACAAATACTTACTTTGTAAACGGTCTGTTGATCGATACGGACTATGCGGGAACCTTGTCTGCTTTCTTTAAGGAAATCAAGAAAAACGGTATTTCCTCGGCGGATATAAAATATGTTCTCGCTACGCACTACCATCCCGATCATATCGGTTTGATCGGAGAATTAACGGAGCTCGGAGCGAAGCTTTTGCTGATAAGGAGTCAGCTTGAGTATGTTCATTTTGCCGACGCGATCTTTAGCCGAGATCTTCGCCTGCGATACAAGCCTATAGACGAACGCCAAGCCGTTTTAATTCGATGTGAAGAAAGCAGAGAAGTTCTTAACAGATTGGGCATACGGGGGAGGATAGTTACAACTTCCAGCCATAGCGCGGACGGCGTCGCTCTCATCTTAGACGACGGAAGCTGCTTTGTCGGGGATTTGGAACCGGTTGAATATATGTCGGCATATGACGACGCCGGGGACCTGCGGAAAGACTGGGAGAAGATTCTAAGATATAATCCGTCAATGATTTACTATGGTCATGCAAATGAAAGCCGCGTCATGTGAATAATTTCTTCAAACCGTCTCATTGCGTCAATACGTTTCTTATGGTATACTCTTCGAATACGGAGGATATTTATTATGTCAAACGAAGATAAAAAAGATTTTAACGCGATGTTGCTCGACGACAAGGATATGCCTAAAATTCAAACTATAACCGATGAAAAGAGCATCGAAAAATACGGCGGAGATAGGATGTATTTTGCACCGCCCATCGATTATGACAAAGTTATGCGTCTTGTGCCGTTCGGAAAGTTACTTACGATAGGGACAATACGGGATTATTTTGCAAAGAAGAGCGGCGCTGATTTTACAGAACCTATTACGGCGGGCATATTCGTATCCATTGCGGCTTGGGCGAGCTTTCAGCGAAAAAACGATCAAACACCTTATTGGAGAACGCTGAAAGCTAACGGAGAACTTAATCCAAAATATCCGGGTGGAATTGAAGCGCAAAAGAAAATGCTCGAAAAAGAAGGCCACGTCGTAGTTCAAAAAGGCAGGACCAATATAAAGTATTATGTAAAGGACTACGAGAAAGCTCTATTTGCTTTAAAAAATGTGTAGTTATATAACTGATAAATTTAATTTGATAGATATTGAAGAAGATATTATAAGTATTGTCGGCTTACTTATGATTGTTAGTTGGTTATCAAGTGAAAAATACAAAAAGATACGGTCCTTTAATATCCGCAGAAGCCGCAATAAGCCGCGGGTCGTAACGACGGTTATGAGCGCTGGCGCATGTGAAACAAATAGTTCATCCGCCGACAATAGCTGCAGCGCAAAATTGTTATGTTCAATATCAGGCGAATACGCTGTCAATAAATTTACAAACGTATGGTGATAAAATGGAGGATTTATGAAGATCAATTTTAAAGATGTTTGCGGAAAGGATAATCTGGAAAAACTTCGTAACGCGTCGGAGCTGTTAAAACAAGAGAATGAAAGCGAATTATTCATCGAACCCGGGATTTATGAAATTACGGGCGCGGCGGAAAAACAGCTCTTTTCAGATGTGATCGAAAAAAAATACGGGGAAAATCCGCAATCTTATCTTATGAATCCGAATTTTTGCAATTATACCCGCGCTCTGGATTTATGCGGGCAAAATGGAACGCGTGTTTACGCCGAAGGCGCAACGTTTTTATTCGACGGTTTTTTCGAACCAATTTCCATCCGTAATTGTGAAAATATTACTTTAAGCGGGCTTACGATCGACTATAAGCGCAAACCGTTCAGCAGGGGCGAAATTTTATCCTTTGAGCGGAAAGAAAAAATCGCGGAGATGCGCGTTCGTTTCCGCGAAGAAATGCCCGATTCATTCAATTATTTGCGGAGCGTAGTTTACGATAAAAGTATTGGCGTTTCGCATTGTAATCCATTTCGGATCGAAGGTATTGAACGTATTGCGGGGAGAGAGTTTCTATTGCGCGCAAGCGGCGCTGAAAAAGACGTTTGCGGGAACGATTTATATATCTGGCATTTTTTTCACTCCCGTCCAGCGATACTTTTGCAGAATTCGCGCACGGTGCGGCTGAACGGAATTACCGTTCATTCTCACCCGGGGATGGGAGTTGTGGGGCATCTTTCACGAGACATTTTTATTAACGGACTTTCCGTAATTCCTTCTTGCGGAGACGCGGTTTCTACCAATACGGACGCGACGCATTTTGCATCGTGCTACGGAAAATTGGAAATGAGAAATTGCGTTTTCGACGGACAGGGAGATGATTCCGTGAACGTACACACGTATTATCATTCCGCCGAAAAAATTGGATACGGATCGTATCGTCTAACTTGCCTTGCAAGCGACGGCGCTCATACCGCGGCTGCAGATTGCCCTTGTCCAGGAGATAAGATGCAGCTTTTCGAGCGCGGCACGCTGAACGGCGGAAATATTTTTACCGTGGAAAAAGCGTACGTTGAATCAGGTGGAACTGTGGTTGTAAAATTAAACGATGACGTCGGATTTCCTATTGACGGGTTCTATTTCGCAAACGTTTCTGCTTGCCCGGATTTTTTGTTTTCCCGCTGCCGCGCGCGAAATCATTTTGCACGTTCGGTACTCATTAAAACAAAGAATGCGATCGTGGAAAACTGTATTTTTGAACACACCAACGAAACGGCGGTTGTTGTTTCCGCAGAAGAATTTTGGGGAGAGGGAATCTCCACGGAAAACGTGGAAATCAAGAATAACGTTTTTCTAAATTGTTCAATGAAAGGAAACGGCGCTTCGGCTGTCGCGGTCTTTACAAATTCCAAGGAGGAAAGCGGAATTCAGCACGGAGCCGTGAGGGTGGAAAACAATTTGATCGTTTACGAGAAGGGAAAACCCACGATTACGATATGCAACACGGAAAACGCGACGGTGCGCGGCAATTTTGAAATTGAGGATGACGAGGCGCGTTGAAGATAAAAAAAGCGTAAAAAATGTTTCGGTAAAGCTAAGTCGTTTAAATCGAACGATCCTTGCGAAATCAAATAAATAGCAAAATATTCGCCGGGATTTTACGTCCTTATGCATATAAAAGATACTTTAAATGGAGCTTCGGCGTAATTTGCAGTTTTTCCATTCTGTAAACATAATAGCTCCGCCTGTTATTTGCAGACGGAGTTTTAAAATTATTCAAATAACGCCAACCTTTTTAGATTTTTGCATCTATATAGATGAAAGCTTTCAAGAGAGGTTTAAACAAGTGAACAGGCAAGACGTAGAAAAAAACATAACCGAATATCTTAAACCTATATTTGGTTTTGCCCTTAAACGGTGCAAAAACAGACAAGACGCTGAAGATCTGTCGCAGGAAATTGCAATGAGAGCGTTTCGCGCCCTTATAGTCAAGGACGACGTCGCGGATATGGGAAAGTTCATATGGACGGTGGCCCATAACGCGTTAAGCAATTATTACCGCGACTCTGCTAAAAGTATGATAGGAGTTTCTATTGACGAAGTTTCGGAAATAATAGCGGATCCGTATTCTGAAACCGAGGCAGAGGAAAATATCGACGCGTTACGTCGCATACAATCCGAAATCGCTTACCTTTCAAAAATGCAGAGAAAAGCGGTGATCGCGTATTATTTTGAAAAACGTAAGCAGACGGACATCGCCCGTGAACTTGGCATACCTCTCGGGACCGTCAAATGGCTTTTGTTTGAAGCAAGAAAAGAATTGAAACGAGGTATGGATACAATGAGAAAAACAAGCGAATTAAAGTTCAACCCTATTAAGTTCCACTCCTTAGGTATAAACGGCCGCGCCGGCTGGAAATCTCAGGACGAATTCTTCCGTTCGACCCTGTCTCAGAATATCTGCTACTGCGTGCGAAACGAAGCGAAGACCGTCAATGAAATAGCCGACGATTTGGGCGTTTCACCAGTATATGTAGAAACAGAAGTTGAATTTCTTGAAAAATACGGTTTTCTCAAAGCGCAAAAGGATAGGTACATTGTCAACTTCATAATAAGCGAGCCCGACGGGGAGCTGCTTATTATGAAGAATAATATGTACAATAGAGCCGCGGAACTGTTTGCAAACGATCTGTACGACGAGTTGGTTGATTCCGGAATACTTGAAGACTCGGATATTAGATGCTCTCAGACCGACGGACCGATTTCATTGACCGAATCTCCGAGAGCCGATCGCAATTTTGTTATGTGGTCGCTGATTCCATACATTGCCGCATGCTCCGGAAAAAAACTTGTGGACGATCGCATATCCTTTGAAGAAGTTGCGACGATTCGTCCGGACGGAGGGTATAATATCGTCCATGCGTCCGTTATTCCCGATGAAATTGTTCTTCCTGAAGACTACGTATATATGAGAAAGTGGAGCGGACCGATGTGGAACAATAAGTCGAATAGCATCCTATGGCAGATTGACAGCGAATGGTCTGATAGAGGGGAGCTGAATTCCTTTAATTACCCGTCCGATTCCACCCGCGTTCTTTCGCTTTATAAAAACGAGCTTGAACATAGACTTTCTAAGGAAGAATACGCTTGGCTGGCGGAGCGCGGATATATAAAGACAGTCGGAGATTATTCCGGCGATTTTAAGTCTGCATGGCAGATCGTTATTCTTGAAAGCAAAGATATACAAAACAGATTGCTTGCAATCGGAGATCGGGTTAAAGAAAAGTATCGCGCGGAATTCGACGCGCTGAAAAAAACTTATGCAGACGCGGTTCTCAATTCTGTTCCAACTCATCTGAGAAAGATAAAAGAATATGAACTTCAGTTTGTATTCCATTCCGACGGCTGGTTTTTACTGCATTGCATAAAGGAACTTTTGCGAAGCGGCAAGTTGAAAGAGCCTACCGAAGGGCAGCGGCAAGCGCTGACAACGCTAATTATCAACGAATAAGGATTTATTGCGTCGTCGGCAACGGAAGGGGAATTATGCAAAAATAATAAAAAGCCGTGTTTTTAAGAAAAATGGGGACCTGCTATGAGAAAAAAGTATATTAAAACAGTGCAAAATTGAAATGCCATCTATTCCTCGCTTGGAAGTATACGAATCTGTTTTAATAAAATAATTATGGCCGGGATAAGAACGATCTGAAGAATAATACCAGGGACGGCGTCGACAATTGATTTAGTCCAGAAAGCGGAAAGACCAAATTTTGAGGGATTTAGTCCCGCGCAGATAAATCTGGCCGCTCCCCACACGATACGCCCTGAGATCATAGATAGCAGCAGGGAAACGTAGACGTACGCGTTCTTTTTAGGCAGAGCTTTGTACGCCGCCCCGGCTATCGCTCCGTATGCGGCAAGCTCAAACGCCATACATACCGCCATAGGATAGAATACCGGCATATGGAAAATAAACGACCGGAGAATCGGCGAGGCGGCTCCTACTACAAGTCCCCATTTCCAGCCGCAGATAAATCCGCAGAGCAAAACAGGAATATGCATAGGGCACAGCCGCTCCCCAATAGCTTGAATCTGACCCGTCAAAAATGGAAGAAAGAGAGCGATGGCGAGAAACATAGCCGACAGAGTAAGATTTAAAATCTGTTTGCGAGATTTGTTTTTCATAAAGTACCGTCCTGTTTAAAGTAGTTAATTTATCATACTAAAAGGCGCCGCTCTTCCTTCTGGAATATGCGACGCCTTCATGGTATCGGGTTGTTTTATTTATGCGTGAGAAAAGAATCAATCGGCTATGCACTCTGCGTTTGCCGTTTGAAGCGACTTCTGTCGCCGCGCCAATCTTCTGATAGGCGGGAAATAACGGCGCCGCGCTCTGTTGTTATACGGACCATTACATTATACTCGGCGCTTACAAAACGCGTCGAACAGATTTGCCAACGGATTGCGACTTTTAAAAATAATGCTGTAATATATTGATATCTGTTAAAACGATATTTAGTATATCATATTTTTAACAATATTTCAATATTAGATCAGCTTTTTTCGCAGCAGATCAAGCTTCTCTATAGCGTCTTCTATCAAGAGCGAGAGCGAAACGGTTGAAACGCCCGCTACGAGATTATCGCACCGGTTTATAGGAATTAGTATGCGTACGGCTGAGGATTGGCCTATAGCGACGGCGATATTAGGCGTGACTTCTCCGAGCATTGAATCTGCGATAACTATTCCTATAGGTCCGATTATGAAATCAGCCTTTTTGGACGCGACTATCGCGGGATTCTCTCCTGACGCGACGTGGGTCGCGCCGGCTTTTTTCATTGCTGCCGCTGCGGAAGCGTTTGTTCCCACAGCCGTTATAGAAGCTTCTGGAAATCTAGCTAACGCTGATTTAACTATTTGACTTCCAAGCTGTCCGCCCTGACCGTCTACGACAAGAATATTCATCCGTTAGCTCCTTCTATGCCCGAGGACTCTTCCGCATCGTTTTCAGTATCTACGCCGGCTCCGTCGAGCCTCCACATTTTTTCAACTATATTTTCCGGATCGAACAGATAGTTGTACTGCATTCTAGCGTAGGATAGGAGATCGTCGTCGAAAATATACTCCGATATGGGAGACAAAACGCCGTTATCGTCTATAAAGCACCTGCCGTTGATTACCGGATACTTTTTCATTAGTTGAGCGGCCTGTTTTTGCGCGCCCGTTTGAGGAATTCCCGCCGCTTCGGTAAGTATTGAGCTAAGATAGTTGATGCTCGTTTCATTCGGCGCGTCCGTTTTAATATCGTAATTCGCCCACATTACATAAGGAACGATATATCGATTTTCAGATTTTTCAAGGTCGTCGTCGGAATACTCCTCTCCAGCCGCTTTAAGAAGGGGAGCCGCTATGCTGTTATTAGGCTGGTGATCTCCGAACATCAGCACTATCGTCGGTTCGTCGTAGTCCGTAAAGTAATTTATAAGCCATTCGAAGGCGGCGTCTGATTCGCGGATCAGAGACATATACGTGCTGACTTCAAAATTGTCCTCGAGACCGTCTACCGTAATCTCAGGAGTAAAGTTTTCATATTCGGTCGAATAGCCGCTGTGATTCTGCATGGTTACCGCGAAGACAAATAGAGGGTCGTCGTCCTTTTTCTCGAAAAACGTCGATATCTTTTTGAATACGCCTAAATCAGATACGTAACCGCGCAAGTATTTTAAACCTGCGAAGCTATTGTCGTCAATGAAAAGAGTTTCGTCGAATCCAAGCAGAGGGTACACGTCTTTTCTGTCCCATCCGGACGCCCAGTACGGATGCATTGCGACGGTATTATATCCGAGATCGCTCATTTGAGTTGCGAAAGACGGCCGTTGGCTTTTGATAAATTGCTGGTACGCGATGCTTCCCGCCGGCAGAAAGCCCATAGTCATTCCCGTAAGAAATTCAAATTCTGAATTAGGGGTGTTTCCTCCGACTACAGAAGAGTGAACTATTCCTTTTACGGCGTTTTCATCAAGCGATGAAATAAACGGAAGATACTCTTCGTTTGTCGTATAGTCGCAAAGGGCCTTCATATCGGAAAAGGTTTCGTTCATAATCACGACTACGTTAGGCGTTATGGAATCGTCGTCGGGCTTTTTATATTCGTCCGACGGATACTCGTCGGCTTTATCGTGAATATCGTCGGGGGAATATCCCGCGGGTACGTCTACAGTGGTATACCGCAGATTCATTAAAAAACCTACCGCAAATCCGTTGCATCCGTACAGAACGTCCGGAGTGAACAGATAAGGATATAGTCCGAACTCACGCTGAGCCTTGTCGGTCTGCACATATTTTCCCACTCCTAAAAGAAGCGCGGCCGATAAAACGGCGCAAGCCGGCCGAATTATGGCGGCTCTTTTCATTCGCGGCTTGACGTTAAATTTTACGGCGGCGTGAAGCGAAAGAATAAACAGAGAGACGACGGTTGCAACTCGCGGCGAAAAAGTTATTTTGTACGTTCCTATAACCTCCGCCGCGGTTCCGTAAGACGCAAGGTCCCACGGAAACAACGGAGTGCCTCTGAATTCGCGTATAAAATGGCTGACAATTCCGAAAGCAAACGGCAGCGCTATAGTTATAATTTCCGCCGGAGCCGTTCTTCCAAATATAAAGAAAGCCGTTATTCCAATTAAAACAAAAAATGAAAGGTTGAGAAACACGATGTCCCAATCTATAGAGAACGGATTATCTCGTATTAATTCGATTAAGAGGAACGAAAGATAAGGCGTTATGACGGCGAAGCTCCATTTTACGGCTTTGTATATTTTCTTAACGCGGAACGACAGCAGAAGCGATAGTAAAGCGCATACGTATGACGCGGCGAAAAGCAGACAATCCAGCGGGAGTATCCCGTCGTCCGACGATCTCGCCGAAAGCATAGACGTAAACGCTATTACGCCGATAATCGCCGCCGGGATGAATCCTGCTACTGTTTTCATCCATTTTATTATTTCGTCTTTGTGAGAGACGGCGAATGCCTTTAATTTTTTCAACTCGCTTACCTCGAATCAGAGGATATTTTCCCCGTCGAATATCATTATACCGAGCGAGTTACCCGTCGCGCCTCCCGAAATAAGTCTATCCGCATACGCCCTTTGAAGCGACGTGTTTCTTGGAAGCGACGCGGGATCGTATGATTCAAGAAATCCGAATACTCTCCACGCCTCTCCGAATTCGCCCTGTTTTTCATCAGTATGTATAATTTGGAAGTCGTTCATAAAGTCGATTATATTAGAGTCAGGATTTATAAATTCACGTCCTTTTTCGTAAAGGAGCCACGATTCGCATTCAAACACGGCGTTTCCGGTTTGACCGAAAAAACGATATGCGCGTCTATATGAATCCATTCTTTTTTCACGCGTAAGAGCGTCGCCTTCCGGGATATGTATATTGATAACCCTTTGTCCCTTTCTGACGGTTACTCCGGCATGGGTATGCTCGGGGCCGTTGTGCTCGATGTAGTGGAACTGAAGTCTGCCTATGCGGAACAGTCTGCCTCGTATTTGCTCGGAAACCCATCCGTAGTTATCGATTCCAAATATTCCGTGAGCGTTGAGGCACACGTTTCCCCAAATAACAAGGTCGCGGAACGAATCGTAGTATACGTCCATGGGGTATTCGCGTCTTTTGTATATTTCGAGCGTTTGAAGAGAATACATGAGGCAGAAAGTAAGAGTAAACATGTATTTTTCAAATCCGTTTGCCTCGGCAAGCTCGGTTACCGGCGTTACGTTGTACTCAAACGCTCCGCCGTTAAAGTAGTTTTCCTGTATTTCCAAAAACTTTTCGTAGAGCGTTTCGGACTCGCATATTTTTTCACAGCAGTCGAGCGCCGCGGCCGCATATTCCGCGGGCATTTCTATTTTTTCGCAGAGATCGCTTATATGTTCTTTATATTTGATGAAGTTCATTGTTCTTTACCATGCCTTTCATATAATGCGTTGATAAATATCAGTCGCCGAATCCGGCTTTTACAAAGCTGTATCTTCTTTGCCATTTGCTGGGCCGCGCGGGGAAGAAGTCCTCCGGGCCTACCGCGTGAGGCTCCGGCCTCTCGTCGTGATGAGGACCGAGCAACCCTCTATTGCTTATGCCCATTTCTACGGACAGTACGTTGAGCCCGGCATGAGTAAGTCCGGTGATTTCCGCTTTTCCTCCGCCGAAAAGAAGCTTTCCTCCTCGTCCGTTGACATAAATCTTGGAGTACGCTGCGTATGGCTTCGGTATTTCTACAAATCTCGGAAGAGCAGGGTCGTTTATTTCAAAGTCTTGTTCGAGAATCAGTTTTCCACGGAAGAACGGATGACCTTGCGGAACTATATTGCCTCCCTCAAAGTATGTGGGGCGAGATCCTATGACGAACGGAGATTCCGTAATTTCGGCTCCGTTTTCACAGTCTATGAAAGGAGAGCTCGAGAATACTCCGAAATTGCCCGTTAGGTATGCGTATCCGAAATCCGTGTTTCGCTTAATATGCTCTCCTTGACTGTCGGTATCTAAGCGGCAGAACCCCGTCGCCTCAACAACGTTTTCTCCGTTTCTTACTAGCGAGGAGATATCGTATACCGGAAATCCGTGATCTAGCCACCATTGGCCGGGAATCGCTTGAACTTCGCGCCCGTTTACCCGTATTTCAACCGGTAAACGGAATTCCGTTACCAAACGCATGTCGCTCAGTTCCTCGATATTCATGTTTTCGTCTACGGTAAACGTATATCTTACTCCGAGTGACTTGCCTTCCTTGAGAGCAGGGAGATATTTTTTATTTTCAACTTCTCCCAAAGCGCTCCATACGTGAATTTCCGGAGATACATCGTCTCCTGCGAAGACTTGACAATATTCCATCATGTAACAGTTCGGACCGCTGTTTTTTCCGAGACGCCATTCTCGTTTAAGCGGTACGCGGGCTATCTCTCTGGCCGCTATCGGCTCTTGCGGCCAGCCTATATCGTTGCCGGCTACCAAAACGCGGGATTCCATAGGCTCGAAAGCGATCTCTACGGTCGTTTCTCCCGGATGGAGCTGAGAGTGATACGCCTGCGGGATCCGACGATATTCCATCGAATCGGGCAGCAGCTCTACGGCGCGCTCCTCAGGCAAATGGATCGTTACTTTTCTCGGGCTGTTTCTGTCGAGATTCAGGAAGAAGTAAACTCTCCTTCCGTCCTCGGGATAATTTCGAATCGCGACTTTTATGTTTCCGTCTTCGCCGTCCCGTCCCGTAACGGAGATCTTTTTTATTCCGGAATTTACGAGGTAGCGAAGCAGATTTTCACGCTTTTCAGGGTTTTGAACATATTCGCACTTCTCGTACAGCGCGTCGATCTCTTTTTCGGCGGGTCTTCCTCCGATAAATTTAGGTTTGGAGCCGAGGACGCAGATTCGGCCTCCGCATTCGGCGAATTTCATCAGCAGATCGTACGTTGAACGATCGAGTCCCTTGAGAGACGGAAGCAGAACGGAACTGTAAGACCGCTCGCCTATTATAAGCGTTCCGTTTTCTACTCGTCCGTGACGGCGCATGATGGTTTCGTCTCCGTAATGATGCGGTATATGACACTCGGCGAGCGCGCAGGTTACGGCGTTCCATTCGTCGTCGAAGGGCTGTTCTGCGCACAGATCGTCGTTGGTATATTCGAGATATATGGAATGTATGGGATGAATCAGAAGAACGCCCGGCTCGTCGACGCCGTCCGACAGCATTTTGCCAGTGCGGGAAAGCGTGTCGCAGAGGGCCTTATATTCCTCCCACATAGGCGACTGGTAAAAAACAGCCGGGGGAAAATCGTATTTGCGGGAACCTCTGAGAGAATAAGGAGCAAGATGCTGGCAAATCATGTTTACGCCGTACAGGAATTGCCATTCCGCTAGGTATTTCATTTCTGAAAGGGACATATTCCAGCCGCCCATGGCGTACATTTCGCTGATAACGTGTTTTTTACCGAGCTGAGCCGCTACGGAGCCGACCTGAAGAGGAGTGACGGGCGAACCGGGAATTTTGCCGGGAGCGTCCGCCGGCTGCCTGCCGAGCCAGTCGATGCCGGGAATATGCATATACTCGTACATGGGCATAGGGCCGGCCGTGCAGTGGATTTGGCAGAGCATATTGTCTTCCATCATAGCGTGACCGGTAAATCTGCATCCGTTTATTTCGCACCATTCGTATA
Source organism: uncultured Eubacteriales bacterium (assembly GCA_949747515.1). Classification (GTDB taxonomy): domain Bacteria; phylum Bacillota; class Clostridia; order Oscillospirales; family CAG-272; genus RUG11130. The sequence continues at coordinate 14,533 of CATKFO010000047.1, read as the reverse complement.
TCTGCTTTGCAAAAGATTCGGTAAAGAGTCGGTTTACAAGCGTCCAGAAATCGTATCTTACGGATTCGTAACCGGGCGACGATATAAAGAGGGAAGGAAATACGTCGATTAAACGATATCCGTAAGCGTTTTCAAATTCTTCTTCCATCCGGTTAGTCCACGGAGTTTTGCAAAGCGCGTATTGAGGCTCGTCGGTAAAGAAACCGCTAAGCGTTCCGTCAGATAGAGAGTCTCCGGTTTCAGCCTTGTATTTTTCGTATGTGCAGTCAAGAAATTCCTTAACGACTTCGCGGTCAAGTATATCTATGTAGTCTTCTCCAGTGAAAACAATCGCGTGCATAAGCTTTTCTTCGGCGCCGCGGGATGACAAGTCATCCGCGCGTCTGTAAGACAAATCTTTTCCTACGAAAAAAGAGGCGATAATTTTCCCTATATCCGCTAGCTGGTCTCCGTCTTCGATAAACTTTATCCACTTTACGCGATACTTTTCTCCGAGAGAGGTAATATATCCGCCGGCTGATCCGCTGGGCCAGCCCTTTTCATCGTAGCACCAAGCCTCTATGCCCGCTTTTTTTGCTTCGTCGGCGCAAATTCTTACGGCGTCGAACCACTTGTCGCCCATATACGGGGTGATAAGTCCTTCCCGCGCGTGCATGAAGAATCCGCCTTGCCCGTTTTGAGCCATAAGTCTTACTTGCTTTCTGAGTTCTTCCTCTTCAAGCTTCTCGTTCCACGACCAAAAAGGATGCGGTCTGTATTCAGACTCCGGATTCATAAACCGTTCTGTCCATTTGTCCATATATGTTGACTGCCTTTCAAGAATTTTTGATTATAGCTTTACCATTATACATTATTCGACGACGAATGGCAAGTAAAAAACTTGCTTTTTATTTAGGTGAATCTTTAATATAAGAGTTTGTAGGCGCGCATAAATAAAATATGCTTTATATTTTGGAAAATTTCTTGAAAAATGCGAACGGCGGTAGTATAATGTATAAAGTATCGCGAGGTATACGCATATTGAAAGGAAGTCAAGAAGATGCTGAATATCAGAATAGAAAAAACAACCGCGCCGAAGGCAAAGCCGTCTTCGGAAAAGCTCGGATTTGGAAAATTGTTCTCGGATCATATGTTTGTTATGGATTACGACGTGGAGAACGGCTGGCACGACGCCCGCATAGTTCCCTACGGACCTATATCTCTCGAGCCTTCCGCTATGGTTTTCCATTATGCTCAGGAGCTTTTCGAAGGACTTAAGGCGTACCGCAGAGCGGACGGTGAAATCCAGCTTTTCCGCCCTGATAAAAATATTGAACGTATGAACAATACGTGCGAGCGTCTTTGCGTTCCGAAAATCAATCCCGAAGACGCGCTGGCCGCTATAAAGGCGGTCGTAGACGTTGACAGAGACTGGGTTCCGTACGACGAAGGAACGTCGCTGTACATACGTCCGTTTATAATCGCCACGGATCCTTTCCTGGGGGTTCATCCTTCTCATACGTATAAGTTTATTATAATTCTTTCTCCCTCCGGTTCATATTACGCCGCGGGCATAAATCCCGTTAAGATTATGATAGAAAGAGAATACGTACGATGCGTTAAAGGCGGCACGGGTATGGCTAAGGTAGGCGGAAACTACGCCGCGTCTCTTTTGGGGCAGCAGAAGGCTGAAGAGGCCGGATACGCGCAGGTTTTGTGGCTTGACGGAGTTCACCGTAAATATGTGGACGAGGTCGGCGCAATGAACGTGTTCTTTGTTATCGACGGAGTTGTGGTAACCCCGTCTCTTGAGGAAGGAAATATTTTGCCGGGCGTGACGAGAGCGTCTTGCGTGGAGCTTATCCGTTCATGGGGCATGAAGGTTGAAGAGCGCAAGGTTTCCGTCGACGAGATTATAGAGGCGCATAAGTCCGGAAAGCTGAACGAGGTCTTCGGCACGGGTACTGCGGCTGTTATTTCTCCTGTTGGAGAGCTTTGCGACGGAGACGACAGAATGATTATAAACGACGGTAAAATCGGAGAGGTGTCTCAGAAGCTGTACGACGCCATCACCGGTATACAGTGGGGACGTATTCCCGACGATATGGGGTGGACTCAAAAAATATAAGTCGTATACTTACGCTCGTTATGAAATAAATATATAAATACTTAATCGGCGGTTTTTCATTATGAGAAGCCGCCGATCTTTTTTGATACACAGGAGCGTCAAACAAAGTTATAATAACGAGACTGGATTAGGTCGCATCCGCGTGTGAATTTCAACGGTTTGCAGCTACATGCAATCTTTATTTTACATAGGTTTATTTGTTTTCTATATTATGATTTTCGCGTCCATTTTTATCACGTGGTAAGAATATATAATTTTGCGTCAAATCTCCGCAGAGGTATTTTCGCTTTGAAAAATGATTATGCGGCGCCATGCTTTGACATAATCTTTGTATGCGGATCATATATAATATTGACAAAAGACAAGCCGGCGGGGGGTGATGAAAACGGAAACAGTGCTGTATGCCGACGTTCTTTTCCTTATTGACTTCAGCATGGATTTTATTAGTCTTTACATAACGGGTAAGCTAATTCACGCTCCGCTGAGTCCGTTGAGATTTTCAGTCGCCGCCGCAGTCGCCGCCGCGGTTGAAGTCGTATCTACCGCCGCCGCGATTCCGTCGCCTGCAGGAGCCGCGCTCGGCGTAATTTGTTCCGTAGTTATGGCGTTTATCGCGTTTGGACGCGGATCCGCAGCGCCGTTCTTCAGAATGGTGGCTTTGCTGTGGTCTTCCGGGGCTCTTCTCGGCGGAATTGTAACGGCCGTCGTTTCCGTAGGAGACGGAATAACGATAGCTGGAGGCGGAGCTCATACTAATCCGTCGTACTACGGCGTTATGTTTCTTGGAGTGGCTTTAGCCCTATTTGCCGTGGAGCTGATCGGCAGGGTGTCTAAAAAGCGTTCGGCGCAGGTTTCTGTGGAAATCTTCGGCAATAAGGTGGAATTTTTGGCCCTTGCGGACAGCGGAAATCTTCTTATAGATCCATTTTCCGGCGCTCCGGTGATTATCGTCTCGGAATCTGTTCTCGCGACGGCTCTTACCTCCGAAGAAAGGGAAGCGCTCGTCTCATGCAGTCCTTGCCGCGCTGGTGAAAGGCTTGCGTCGCGTGTAAGACTGATTCCCGCCAAGGGAATAGGCGGAGACAAGATGCTATGCGCTTTTCGTCCGGACAGCGCGAGCGTCGACGGCCGCAAAACGTCCGCGATGATAGTTGCGGACAAAACCAAGCGCGGAGGATTTGGAGAATACGACGGCGTAGCTCCATCGGCGTTATTATAAAAAATTATAAAATTTTGTGAAAGGAACACGATTATGAAAACGAACGGGCTCGTAAAAATAGGAAAGCTTATTCTCAGATTATTCGGCGGCAGCGGAGAAGTATATTATGTTAACGGAGCCGACACCCTGCCGCCGCCGCTGAACCCTGAGGAAGAAGCGGAGGCTCTCGCCGCTCTCGGAAACGATCCCGAGGCTACAGACAAGCTTATACGCCATAATCTTAGGCTTGTGGTTTACATATCAAAGAAGTTTGACAATACAGGAGCCGGGCTGGAAGACCTTATATCTATCGGAACTATCGGTCTTATAAAGGCTGTAAACACGTATAATCCGGAGAAAAATATCAAACTGGCGACGTATGCGTCCAGATGTATCGAGAACGAAATACTGATGCATATAAGAAAGAACGCCTCCCATAGAGGAGACGTGTCCATTGACGAACCTTTAAACGTTGACTGGGATGGAAACGAACTCTTGCTTTCCGACATTCTCGGCTCCGACGACGACTCTGTCAGCGCCGATATAGAGCGATGCGAGGATGAGAAAACCGTTAGAGACGCCGTTTCTTTACTGGAGGGAAGAGAACGCGATATCATTGAGATGAGATACGGTCTTGCCGGGAGAAAGGAAATGACGCAGAAGGAGGTGGCGGACGCCCTCGGAATTTCACAATCGTATATATCGCGTCTTGAAAAAAAGATAATACATCGTCTTAAGAATTATATAGGAGCGAGAGTTTAGCGCGTTTTGTAAATATGTTGCGGAAAAAGCGCGGTTAAATTGTCGTAAAATTTCAAAAAGCTATTGCAAAAGAAGAAATTGTATGATATAATCATCCCTACATGAGTATCTTTGGAATGAGGTGAAAACAATGAAGACCGGAATCCATCCTAAATATGAGGAAGTAACTATCCGTTGCGCATGCGGAGAAGCTGTAAAAACACGTTCAACCAAGGGAGACGCGGGAGGAGAAATCCGTGTGGATATCTGCTCTAAATGCCATCCTTTCTTCACCGGTAAGCAGAAATTTGTCGATGCCGGCGGACGTGTCGATAAATTCAAGAAGCGTCTTGAAAAGAGCGGCAAGTAATTCGCATAATATAGTCCGTATAATTGTCGGACAGGGTAGTTTTATCCTGTCCGGCTTTTTCTCTTTGCGCCGCGCAGGAAAACCTAAAAGAGAAAAAAGAAAGGAGACGATTTTATGAGGATAGAAAATGAAAAGAAAAAGGCGGTATTGGTATCGGCGTATGCTTCACGCGACGAAAAATCCGCGGAGGCAAGTCTTAAAGAGCTGGAAAGACTTCTTGAAACGGCCGGAGGAGAAACGACGGCGATTCTTACCCAAATAAGAGAAACTCCTAATTGCCGTACCGTTATAGGAAAAGGAAAATGTGAAGAGCTTAGAGATATTTGCGAAAACAACGGTGCGGAGCTCGTCGTATTCGATTGCGAACTGACCCCGTCTCAGATAAAAGAACTTGAAGATTCCGTCGGCGGAGACGTTCAGGTTATCGACCGAAGCATGCTGATTCTCGATATTTTCGCCGCTCATGCGAGAAGCGCGGAGGGAACGTTACAGGTAGAGTTAGCTCAGCTTAAATATACGGCGCCAAGACTTGTCGGACACGGTCGCGAAATGTCGCGTTTAGGAGGATCCGCGTCGGGCTCTATAGGTTCCAGAGGACCTGGAGAAACTAAACTTGAGCTTGACCGCCGTCGAGTACGCTCGCGTATTGCGTCGCTCGAAGCTGAGCTTGAAAAAGTCGCTCGTTCAAGAGACGTTATACGCAGATCAAGAGAGCGATCCGGCATTAAGCGATGCGCTATCGTCGGATATACCAACGCCGGCAAGTCGACCCTTCTGAATCGTTTGACTGAGGCCGGAATACTTGCGGAGGATAAACTCTTCGCCACGCTCGATACTACTACGAGAAAATATACGCTTCCGGGAGGAAGAGACGTTCTTCTTACCGATACGGTAGGATTTATACGAAATCTGCCTCATCATTTGATCAAAGCTTTCAGGTCTACTTTGGAGGAAGCGGTATTTTCCGACGTGATAATAGTAATAATAGACGCGTCCGATCCCGAGCGCGATAATCAACTTGCGGTAACGGAAAAGCTGCTGTCGGATTTGGGCGCGGGCGACAAGCCTAAGCTCTACGTTATGAACAAATGCGACGCTGCTTCGGACGAAGAGGCGATATATTCTCTTACGTCGCTGGAGTCAAATTCTTCAATTTGCGCCATATCTGCGAAAACTGGGGAAGGAATCGACGATATGATAGCGAAGCTCGAGGAGACCCTCGGAGTCGGCAGGAGGCGAGTCACGTTTCGGCTTGCTCCGAACGACGGAGGAATTATTGCCGAGGTATACGCGACGGCGGAAAACGTGGAGACCGAATACGGCGACAGCTTTGTAGACGTTACGGCCGACGCTGATGAAAAACTGTGCGGAAAACTTGGAAAATATATTGTAAAAGAATAGCTTGACGACGGAGAAAACGCTTATGACAAATGAAAGAATCACTCTTCTCAAGACGGCTTCGGCCGAGATAGAAGAGAAAAAATCGCGCTTTATCGGACACGCGTCGCCGGTAAAAAACGAGTCGGAAGCTCAGAAATTTATCGCGGACATAAAAAATAGATACTCCGACGCTACGCATAACGTTTTCGCTTATTATATAAACGGAGGCGCGTGCGCCAGATGCTCAGACGACGGGGAGCCTCAGGGAAGCAGCGGATATCCCACGTTAAACGCTCTTAAAACTAGCGGAGCCGACGATTTGTGCGTAGTTGTAACCAGATACTTCGGCGGAACTCTACTTGGAACCGCAGGGTTGGCCCGTTCTTACGCGGCGGCCGCGCGAGCCGCTATAGACGCCGCCGGATTCGCCAGATACGGGACTTTTACCATTTGCCGCGTCTCCGTCGGTTACGGCGAATATCAAAAGCTTTCGGTAAAGCTCGGCAGAGAGGGAATAAAGGAGGACTACGCCGACTTTACCGACTGCGTTACGATTACGGCCGCAGTTCCCGAGGAAAAGCTTGCCGAAACGTCCGAATATGTAAGGGATATTACTCAAGGACGAGGAAAATTTGAAAAAATCGGCGAAGAAGAGCGACTTATAGCAATATAAAAAAAGTAAAAACAGAAAATACGGCGTATATTATTTATGTAATCTTTTATATTTTTCGATCTGTCGATTAGTTTTTCGATATTAGAGGCCGGAGGGAGGCGGACAAGCCGTGGACGTTAGGGAGATATTTTACGAGCGTGAAAGGAATACCCTTTCTAAATACGCTTTTCTTACTGAAAACTCCCGCGGACGCGAGCGCCCGTGCGCTCCTTGTTCTAACAGAACTGAATATCAGCGAGACAGAGACCGTATTATACATTCCAAGGCTTTTCGAAGGCTGATGCACAAAACTCAGGTTTTTCTTCTTCCGGCTGGGGAACACTACCGCACGCGGCTGACGCATACGCTGGAAGTGTCTCAAATAGCTCGTATAATCGCGCGCGCGCTTCTTCTCAACGAGGATTTGTGCGAAGCGGCCGCTCTCGGACACGACCTTGGTCATACCCCGTTCGGGCACGCTGGAGAAGTGGTTATGCAGCAGAGCTACTCCTCTGAGTTTACGCATTATAGGCAAAGCATTCGCGTTGTTGAAAAACTTGAGAACAACGGCGAGGGACTGAATTTAACGTGGGAGGTCAGAGACGGAATACTGAACCACACGGGCGGTAACGTCGCGTCGACCCTCGAAGGCTCGATAATTAAGTTTGCGGATCGCATAGCCTACATAAATCATGATATCGACGACGCTTGCCGGGCGGGTATTTTATCTCCCGACGACATTCCTAAAGAATTTACCTCCGTTCTCGGACAAAGTCACGGCGAACGGATAAATACTATGGTAACGTCCGTAATTGAAGCGAGCCGCGACAGGAACGCGATTGAGATGACGCCCGAGGTTTTGAAAGCTACGAACGATTTAAGATCTTTTTTGTTTGACAACGTTTACTACAATCCTCTCGCTAAGAGAGAGGAAATTAAAGCGATGGACCTGCTGAAACGTTTGTATGATTATTATGTCAGATATCCGCAGAAAATGCCTGAAAGCTATTACAGAAATACTGATCTGGAACCGGTGGAAAGGTGCGTGTGCGATTTTCTTTCCAGCATGACCGATAGATACGCTATAGAATTATTTAAGGATATTTTTATTCCAAGCGTATGGCAAATACCGGGAGAGGTATAACCCGTTGGGTGCGGATTTAGGGTATAGAGAGGAGGAGACGCGTTGATACCGAGCAGCGTAATAGAGGATATTAGATATCGCAACGATATAGAAGACGTCGTTTCCTCCTACGTGCCTTTGAAACGCGCGGGTTCTAATCTCAAAGGGTTGTGTCCGTTTCATAGTGAAAGAACGCCTTCATTCGTCGTTTATCGAGACACGCAGAGTTACTATTGCTTCGGCTGCGGGGCGGGCGGAGACGTAGTTAATTTTATTATGAGACAGGAGAATCTCGATTACGTTTCGGCAGTTGAATTTCTCGCTCGAAGAGCGGGAATCGATCTTCCGGATTTCAGCGACGAAAACAGGGAGCGGGAAGGTCCTTCTCGCACGCGTATACTTCAGATGAACAGGGAAGCGGCGAAATATTTCCGCAAAATGCTATTTGACGATAACGCCGGCGCTGCCGGACGAGATTATTTTGTGAACAAGCGCGGACTATCTTCTCTCGTGATAAAACGGTTTGGCCTCGGATATTCTCCTATGAGCTGGAACGGACTACGCAATTATCTATCGTCTTTAGGATTTACATATGAAGAGATGAAAACGGGTTTTTTATGCGGTCAAAACGAAAGAGGATACTTCGATTATTTTCGCGGACGAGTTATGTTTCCTATAATAGATTTGTCGGGAAATATCATTGCTTTCGGAGGGAGAGTCCTCGATAACTCTAAGCCTAAATATATAAATACTTCAGACACGCCCGCTTTTAAGAAAAGCAAGAATTTATTCGCTTTGAACTATGCAAAGGATTCGGGCGAAGACACAATAATAATCTGCGAAGGGTATATGGACGTAATCGCGCTTCATTCCGCCGGTTTTACTAATTCCGTCGCGACGCTTGGAACTGCGATCACGGCGGAACACGCTCGAATTCTTAAGAGATACGCGTCCAAAGCCGTTCTTTCATACGACAGCGACGCCGCCGGAAGTAAGGCGACCGAACGCGCTATCGGATTTCTTTCGGACGTCGGCATAGACGCCAAGATACTTGTTATGGACGGAGCGAAGGATCCGGACGAATACATAAAGAAATTCGGAAGGGAAGCTTTCGGACGTCTTATCGACGGGAGCCGCTCCCGCTTTGATTATTTAATTGAAAAAACGCTGAAAAAATACGACGTGGGCAACGCAGACGATAAAATAAAGGCTGCGGGCGAGATTTGTCGGGAAATCGCTTCGGTATATTCTAAGGTCGAGCGTGAAATATATGTAAAAAAAGCTGCGTCCGCTCTTGAAGTCGATCCAAAAAGCATATTCCTCGACGTGGAGGCGGCGATTCGTAAAGCTGAACGAGCGAAAAAAAAAGAACGAAGCGGCGAGCTTATACGAATTACGTCCGGAATTTCCGACAGAGTAAATCCGGATTTTGTAAAGCGGCCTAAAACCGCCCGACTCGAGGAAGACCTTCTAGGTATGCTGATGATTCATCCTGAATACATATCTGTAAAACTCGACGGCGGACCCGCCGTAAGCGAGAGCGACTTTTTTACAGACTTGGGTAAAAGATTGTTTTCTCATATAAAAGCTCAAACGGAATCTGGAACGTTTTCGACCGGAAGCTTGTCTGAAAAATTTACGTTCGACGAAGTTTCCCGCGCTATGCGTATGCAAAACAACAGGCGCGAACTTACGAACGATGAAACCGCGTATCTTACGTATCTTGAAGAAATACGGAAAGAAAACGCAAAGCACGACGCGAAAGCTACGCTCGAGGACATAATCAGCCATAAAAGAGCCGGTAATTAAATACGAGGACGAATAAATAAGTTTAACCCCGGCGTATACGCCGGTTAATATAATTTCAAAGAAATGATTGTGGAGTACTATGAGTAAGGAAGAAAAAGCAAGGATAGACCAATTTATTGAAAACGCCAAAGCTAAAGGAACGGTAAATCAAAACGACATTATTCAGATAGCGGAGAAAGCGGGTTACGACAGCGATCAGTTCGAAGGTCTTTGCGAAATACTGGAAAACAGCGGCATTGAGATCGACTACGCCGACAGCGCGGAAACAGTAGACATTGAGGAAAGCAACAGAGATATAGAAAAAGTGCTTGCGGACGAGGGAATCGCCGTGGACGACCCCGTGCGAATGTATTTGAAAGATATCGGACGCATTCCGCTTTTGAATCAAGACAGAGAGCAGTATCTGTCCGAACGCATTTTGCAGGGCGACGAGCGAGCGAAAAACGAGCTTGTGGAAGCCAATCTGCGTCTTGTAGTAAGCATTGCGAAGAAATACGTGGGTAAGGGAATCTTTTTTCTCGACTTAATTCAGGAGGGAAATTTAGGCCTGATTAAGGCGGTGGAAAAATTCGATCATACGAAAGGGTTTAAATTTTCAACGTACGCGACATGGTGGATAAGACAATCCATCACTCGCGCAATCGCCGATCAGGCTAGAACTATACGAATACCGGTTCACATGGTGGAGACGATTCATAAAGTTTCTAGAACGTCCAGACAGCTTCTGCAAGAGCTTGGACGGGAGCCTACCGTGGACGAGATATCCGACAGACTCGGTATGAACGCTGAGAAAGTCAGGGAGATTCTGAAAACCGCTCAGGAGCCTGTTTCGCTTGAAACTCCGGTAGGAGAAGAAGAAGACACGCATCTCGCGGACTTTATTCCGGACGAGTCTTCCCCAACGCCTTCTGAAGCCGTGTCCTTTCAGCTTTTGAAGGAACAGCTTGATAAGGTTCTTCACACGTTGACCCCTCGCGAAGAAATGGTTATAAAGTTGCGATTTGGATTTGACGACGGCAGACCCCGCACCCTTGAAGAGGTTGGAGCCGAGTTTAATATTACAAGGGAGAGGATAAGACAGATTGAGGCGAAGGCTCTGCGTAAGCTCCGCCATCAGAGCCGTTCGAAGATACTGCGGGGATTTTTGAACGATTTATAATAATAACGCGAATTCTTCGCTTATGAAAGGGGGACTTTGAAATGAACGATGAAAAGGAACGTCGTTTGGACGAGGAGAATTCCTCTGACGGTCGTAACAGCGCCTCCGAATATTCGGAACGTGATTTTAACGACGGCTCGGACAATGACTTAGGGCTTTATATCGTTAATGATGAAATTGAGGAATTCCCCGATCAACAAGATCTGGACAACCTGCAAAATATTGAAGAAGAAGCGGAAAATTGCGATTCTGACGACATGGAAAAACTTTTATTCCAAGAGGGCGTCGGAGTTGACGATCCAGTCCGTATGTATCTCAAGGAAATAGGAAGAATACCGCTTTTGTCTATGGAGAGAGAGCAGGAGCTTGCCCGTCGGATGATTGAAGGAGATGAAAAAGCGAAAAACGAATTGGTAGAGGGAAACCTTAGGCTTGTCGTAAGTATTGCGAAAAGATATATGGGAAAGGGAATGTTTTTTCTCGACCTTATTCAGGAGGGAAACCTCGGCCTTATGAAAGCGTCTGAAAAATTTGATCATACGAAAGGCTTCAAATTTTCAACGTACGCTACTTGGTGGATCAGACAGGCTATAACGCGGGCGATTGCAGATCAGGCGAGAACGATAAGAATTCCCGTGCATATGGTGGAAACCATACATAGGGTTTCGAGAACGTCCCGTCAGCTTCTGCAGGAACTTGGACGAGATCCGACTTCAGACGAAATAGCCGAAAGACTTGGAATGGACGCAGACAAAGTTCGTGAAATTATGAAAGTTTCTCTCGACCCCATTTCTCTTGAAACTCCAATCGGCGAGGAGGACGACAGTCACCTCGGAGATTTTATTCCGGATAATGAAACTCAGGCTCCCGCTGACGCGGCGTCGTATCAGCTTTTGAGAGAACAGCTGAACGAAGCGCTTGGGACGCTGACGCCAAGAGAGGAATTGGTGCTTAAGCTCCGCTTTGGTCTTGAAGACGGTAAGACGAGAACTCTTGAAGAGGTTGGCCAGGAATTCAATATAACGAGAGAGCGCATACGCCAAATCGAAGCGAAGGCGCTAAGAAAAATGCGTCATCCAAGCAGGTCGAAAAGACTTAAAGATTATCTCAACTGATATGCCGTTTTGTATAAAGCAGAACCGTTTTATTTGTGCATAATGTACTAACAAAGAATAAAGTTTATACTTTATTAAATAATTATGTCTGTCTCAGCCGTTCTTTTAAAGATAAAACTCCTTGACAAAACTGTTGATGCAGTGTATAATTAACTGAGAATTTTTGTATGAATTATACGTCGGTATTAGTTTATATATACCGAACAATTCATTGTTACCGACTATGAGGAGGGTCTCACAAATGAAAAAGAAGCTGTTAAGCCTCTTTATATGTATTACAATGCTTACGTCCGCAATGCTTACAGGCTGCGGCGGACAGAACGGCGAGGAGACGGGGGAAGGATCCGACGCCGTGGAAAATGAACAACGCGATCCTATGACCCTGTCCTTGTGGGTTCCTACGGAGAGCGGAACGACGGATGAAGCTATAAAGCTCGTTGAAAGCGAAATAAATATTCTTACTCAGGCGAAATATAAAACCGCGATCGAGCTTCACGCTATTCCAGCCGACAGGTACGCGGACGCAGTGGACTCGCGAGTCAAGGAGATCAGAGATAATATCGAGGCTGAAGAGCGCGCGAAGGACGAAGCTCACAGACAGGCTGTGGAGAACGCTATAAAGGGACTTGAACCGGTTGAAGAAATCAAAGACGACGAGGATACCGCTCTTGAAACCGCCGTTGATGAATTCGGCCAGTCTATTACTCTTTATCCGGACGTTTCGAGCCAGCAGCTTGACATTTTCTTAATAAAAGGCTACGACGCATATAAAAAATATGTGGACGATAAGCTTCTTGAAGAACTGACGGGAGATCTTAATAACGTTGGAAGCAAGCTGACGTCTTACATTCACCCATCGTTCTTTAACGTACAAGACTATGACGACGGCAGATATTGCGTTCCTAACAATCACACGATTGGAAAATATCAGCTCCTTCTTGTAAATAAAGACCTTGCGGAACAATATTCATATAGCTCCAGCGAGCTTACGACTCTCCTTGACTGCAGGGATTTTATCAAAGATATCGGAGAACAGGGACTTGACGGAGTGGTTCCGCTTCTTGGAAACTGCGATCCGGCAAACGTAGTCTATTTCTCGTCCGACGGGCAGAAATCACTTATAGGCCAGAAAATTATGCCTGACGTTACGGCTTACGACGATCTTAAGCCTCTAAGCGTTTTGACTCATATTTCCGGTTACGAAGACACTATAAGTATGATGAAGGAAATGCGTTCTCTGGGATACATGGGGGACGGTAACCCTGACGGCAAGACGTTTGCAGTCGGCGTAGTCGAGGGAGACGCTTCTCTTTATGATAAGTATGAAGACGATTATTATATAAGCGTTCACGCTGCTCCGGTAACCGAGCGCGAGGATGTTTTCGAGTCTGTGTTTGCAGTGAGTTCTTTTACGAAGGACGTATCGCGTTCTATGGAAATCATTACGTATCTTAATACCGATCAGACTCTTAGGACTCTCTTCCAGTACGGCGTTGAAGGCGTTCATTGGGAACTTGACGATACCGGAGAGGAACCAGTTCTGAGACGCTTGAACCGCGACTATATGATGAATATTACCGATACGGGAAATACGTTTATCACTTATCCGGAAGAAGGCGTTCCCATGAGCGCGTGGGACAAATATAAAGCTCAGAACATTGACTCATTGGAAAATCCATACATAGGTCTTACATTTGAAACTGCGGACAATAAAACGCAGCTAAAGCGTCTTGCCGATACTTCTAGGGATATGTTCGCGCGTATCGACGCTATGAGCTATGAAGAGTTTCAGAGCTCCAGAAGCTCGATTAACGGAGAGGTTATGAGAGGTACTGGAATCGTGATGTCGTTAATATCAGACGTGGGCTCGGATTCAATATCTGATACTATTGGGACAGCGTTTAAGATGTACTACGATTCATATTTGAAATAATAAAATTATAAGTTTATAAAATAAAAGACGTTCTTGCGGATATATAATCTACTAAGAACGTCTTTTTGTATTATCTTTTCTAAGCCAAGATTTATATTTATCTCTATAGCGTTTTATTTTTTGTTCTAAAGAATAATTATCTGATAGAGCTTTCATATTAATAGCATCTGTAATTACTACTCCATCAAATCCCATTTCTTCTCTTAAAATTCCATTTACAATATCTTTTGATAAAGTCGCAGGTATATAACTTCCAGTAACTTTAGGTAATGCAATATGTGCTGTCATTATCATCTCTGCACCGTCTTCTATTGCTGCCTTAAATGTAAGTAATTCATTTTGATATAATTCTTCTTTAGTTTTAGATACTACAGGAAGCTCAACATGTGAATCACTTCCAGTATCTCCATGACCTGGAAAATGCTTATACACTGGAACAACACCGCTATTCTTTATTCCACGAGCTAGAGGGAGTGCCATACTAATTACAGTATTTGAATCATTCCCAAAAGCTCTATTTCCTATTACTTTATTATCTGGATTAGAAAATATATCAAGTATTGGTGCAAAATCAGTATTTACACCAAAAGCTGAAAGCTCTTCTCCAATCACAGTACCAACATCATATGACAGTTCAGTATCATATGTTTTACCTAAATCATACATATTTGGAATTATTTGAACATTTACACCATCTACATTTTTTATTTTCTGTACTCTTCCACCCTCTTGATCTATACTCATAATCATTGGTATATTTGCAGTAGCTTTTATCTTAGATATATAGTTTACTGTATTTTCATAATTTGTCACATTTTTTTCAAAAAGTATAAATCCACTGGGTTTTACTTCTTTTAATAAAGTATCTAACTCATTTGTATAGTTAGTATCATAGTATGCAATAATTAACATTTGCCCTATTTTTTCTCTTAATGTCATTTCACTT